>JAHEIB010000083.1 GCA_024639645.1 Deltaproteobacteria bacterium | reverse complement strand
TAGCAAAAGTGCTCTCCCCAGGGTGTATTGTGGATTTCCAATACAATGGTTTCCACCTCGGTATCTTCTTGGTTGTAGCAGTAGTAAAAACTGGCCGGATTAAAACAGTGGCCGAAATAGCGCAAATGGGTCAACAGCCGGATGGGCCCTAATGGTCGCCGCCCCAAACGTTCTTCAACCAGGTCTTGAACCGCTCGTTTGATGGGTATCTGGGGATCGCCGAAATGGTCTCTTCGGCGGAAATAGGCCAGGTTGACCTGCTGATTGGACCATAACGGATGCATGTCAAACAGTGTCCACAGTTCATCCAGATCCAAGAACATGAAAAACAGGCGATATTGGAACTTGTTGGGCCGGGGTCGATATCGCCGGTGGCGGATTGAACCTTCGTATATGCAGCTTTTTATCATGATAAGTGTTTCCCAAAGTGTTTACATACCGCCAGGGCACTGTTGACGCCATCCTCATGAAATCCATATCCCCAGTAGGCGCCGCAGTAATAGGTTCGGTTTTGTCCGTTCAAGTCGTCCTGGCTGCGACGGGCTCGCAGACTTTTGGGATCGTAGACCGGGTGATGGTAAACAAGGGATTCAATTTTTTTTCGGGATTGGATGGCATCCGGCATATTCAGGGTGACACAGAATTCTTTGGGAGCATCCAGGCTCTGCAGCCGGTTCATATCGTAGGTTAGGGCAACACGTCCGGTCTCCTCCTTGGGGACATGGTAATTCCAGCTGGCCCAGGCGATCTTTTTTTTCGGCATGAGTGTGGCATCCGTGTGCAGTACGGCAACATTCTCCTGATAGGGTATCACGCTCAAAATACTGTTTTCCAATTCGGTGGGATCCGCCAGCATTCGCAAGGCCTGATCGCTGTGAGCTGCCAACACCACCTGATCGAAGGATTCGGTCTCTCCTTTGGCCGTAATTTCCACCCTGTCTTCAAACCGTTTTACAGAGGATACCGGCATACCGAGGCGGATACCATCCCGGAAGGGTTGTGTCAGGGGATCGATATATTGGCTTGAGCCACCTTTGATCACCAGCCATTGGGGTTGATTGCGGATATTCAGCACCCCATGGTTGTTGAAAAACTCAACCAGATAGCGTGCCGGAAATTCCCTGAATTGCACCGGATCCGCCGACCATATAGCTTCACCCATGGGAATGATAAAGTTGTCTATAAAATAGGGACCATAGTTCTTTGTCTCCAGGTATTCCGCCAAGGTAATGCTATAGTCGTCGGTCTCCATCAACTCGGAAGCTTCCCGTCTGAACCGCAATGCATCGGTGAGCATGCGGTAAAATGCCGGGCGAAGCAGATTTCTGCGCTGAGCAAACATGCTGTTGAGTGTGCTGGGGCAGAAATAAAGACCGGTCCTCTCGCATTGGACACTGAAGCTCATGTTGGAGGGCTGCCAGTCGACGCCCAAACGTGTCATCAAATTGATAAAGTTGGGATAGGTGTTTTCATTGAAAACAATAAAACCCGTATCGACTGCATAAGATTTACCGTTCACCGGCACATCGATGGTATGGGTGTGGCCACCGATATAGTCATTGGCCTCGTAGACAACAATTTCATGTTCCTTACTGAGAAAATAGGCGGTAGCCAGACCGGAAATACCGGCTCCAACAATGGCAATGCGCATATTTAATTCCTCCTTCCTAGCTGGCTGCAAGGTGTTACAATGGTGGGGTCGTATTTTTTGAAATTCAAAGAAATCCCAAATTATTTCGAATGCCGGCATAAAATGCGGTTCGGGCATTGTTCGCATAAGTTCAATACAATATGTAACCAAGGGGCAATGGCCTGTCAAGCCTTATACAAGCCCAAAAGACCAGTTGTTGAAACCTGCTGCCAATTATAGTATAGAATGGACCAATTCATATGCTGTCACTGAATTCCATTTGCTGCAAGGAAACAATCCATGTCCGAAGAATCGAATGATAGAATGCCTGAATCCGTTACCCTCCAATGTCCGGACCCGATGGCCCGATCGGCTTTGAACGCCTTGTCTGCGAACATTGCCATCCTGGATCACAACGGGGTTATCCTGGAAACCAATTATGCCTGGCAGGCTTTTAGCGCCAAGGGGGGCATGCCGCCTGATTTTGACTACCGTGGTGTCAATTACCTGTTGATCTGTGATGCGACCACCGGCCAAGAGGCCGAAGATGCAGGTAAAGTAGCCGCCGGTATTCGCTCGGTTATCAATAAGAACATTGAAGAATTCTTATTCGACTACCCTTGTCACGAAACCGACCAACAACACTGGTTTTACATGCGCGCGATCCGCATACCGGAATCAAACCCGGTTCAGATTGTGATCAGCCACGAAGAAATTACAGCACTGAAACTTACCGAACAGGCATTGCGAGAAAGCCAGGAGACATTGAACGAGCAAAAACAGGGCCTGGAGGAGGCCAATGTTGCCCTAAAAGTCTTGCTAAAGCAGCGCGATACAGACAAACAGGAACTTGAGAAACGGTTTTTAACCAATGTCAAGGGACTGGTGCTGCCCTATGTTGAAAAGCTACGAAATGCCCGTTTGAAACCCAAAGAAAAGATCTTGGTGGAAATCGTCGAAACCCACTTACAGGATATCATTACACCCTTGATGCAGAATCTGGCCAACGTCAATATTCTGCTGACGCCCCAGGAAATGCAGGTGGCAACCCTTGTCAAGGACGGCAAAACCAGCAAAGAAATTGCCGATATCTTGATCGTATCCGAAGCCACCGTCAATTTTCACCGCAAGAACCTGCGTACCAAGTTCGGCCTCACCAACAAGCAAACCAATTTGCGTGCTTTTCTCATGTCCGTCAGCTAACCCGGACATTTCAGGCTTGTGAAATTTCCGGGATAATATAGATGGCTCTTTTTCAAGGGCTATCGTGTAAGTAATAAGCTTTAAGCGATAAGCAATAAGCTGCTCAATGCTTAAAGCTTACGGCTGCGCTTTTAATAGTTTTTACCTGTCATTTTAACCGTAACCTTCCCCCATTGAATTGTCATGCTCTGTCCATATCTTTAATACGAACCATAAAACGGGTATTTTCAAATGTGCTTTGCATTTATTATGGAGGGCTTAAAATGAACCGAATCGACACAGACAGCAAAGTGGATCTGCTTTTCCAGCTCAAGTGGAAAAGCGGTGACGCGACCCATACAGACTGTTTTCAGGCCAACCATGCCAATGTGTGGCGTGACCTATTTCCAGCAGATCTCAACGAGCGTCTCATGGGCAGGCAAGGGGGAGATGATATCGTGATGACCTTTGGCAGGGGGCAGGCAGTACCGCCTTTTAATACACGCCAATTGATGGAAATCAAGCGCAGGCAGTTCGATGCGGAACGGTTGGGAATTGAACAGTCAAACCCCCGGCTGGGGCGATTTTATCCCAAAGGACTCTTAAAGGACGTAACCGGGGTTTTCAGCAACAACATTGCCCCTTTTAGATGTGTCGGCATCAACAACGGTCATTTATCGGTCGATTTCAACCACCCCTTAGCCGACAAAGACCTCCGTCTTTCCACCATCATTGGAAAAATTGAGTCAAAGCAAATCGAACGGGGGGGTATCAGTATCGACTGGATGGAGCGGTTAACCGAAGGGCCGGGTATGCAAGCCCGTTGGCGTCAACAGGTGTCCGATTATGTGACTGGCAGTGCTTTTGAGCGCGAAGACGCTACAGCGGATTCCGTTTTTTACCAAAAACCTCGTTTTACCCAGCACCTGGACGGCACAGCCTTGTCCTTGGTGGAAAACACCTATAACCGCTTTTTGGGTGATGGTATGCAGGTGCTTGATCTCATGAGCAGTTGGCAATCCCACATACCCGTGCGACACCGTTTGAACCGTGTGGTGGGGTTAGGGCTCAATCACAGCGAGCTGGACAGCAACCAACAGTTGACCGAGTCGATTGTCCAGGATTTGAATGTTGAACCGAAGCTGCCATTTCCCGACGATACCTTTGACGTGGTTTTATGCACGGTATCGGTTGAGTACCTCATCGATCCTCTGACGGTCTTTAGCGAGGTGGCCCGTGTTTTGAAATCAGGGGGTTATTTGGTGGTGACTTTTTCCAACCGCTGGTTTCCAACCAAGGCTATCCAGCTTTGGAAGGAGCTGCACGAATTTGAGCGCATGGGGCTGGTACTGGAGTACTTCATGCAGACCCGGGCGTTCGAAGACCTGCATACCTATTCCATGCGGGGTCTGCCGCGGCCACATGATGACAAATATTTCCCCGAGTTCGTCTATTCGGATCCGCTCTATGCGGTCTGGGGCAGGAAGAAATCCAGCTGATGTTCTGTGCTGGTAATTCCTTTGGTGTGCAAGACCGGGCTATTTTAGCATTATCAGTCTAATGAGATTAAGAAATAACAAGCGAGGTGAATGAAAATGAAGACCGAATCCAAAAAAGAATATACCAAACTCAAAGACCCTCAAGGAACCGATTTCTATTGCCCCGTGGCAATAGATGGCGCTCCTGTTGAAAACGGGATTATCGATGCGTGCGTTGAAAGGGATGTGGTAGAGCGCTACTCAGGGAACATCGCGATAAGAGATTCCTAATGCCTTCAAACAGGATCATATTCGGGCTGAGCATCCATCGACCGGAAATGGTCCCCGTCTTGATGGAATGGATGGAATCTTGTGATATGATTCTACTGGAAGAGCCGCCTGATCAGGATTTTATCCATATGCTTACGGGCAGCATCAGCATCGATGATTATCTCATGCAACAAGACTTGGAATATCAGATTTTCAGTCGGAAGATGTGCCGTTCGCTGCGAAAGATGTTCGCCCGCAATAAGTCCATTTACCAGGTTGAGCCCTATTTAGAAGCCCTGGCAGGTATTCACGATTTCTTTGCCGATGGGTTCCGGCCTTCGGATATTGCTCGGAACACGGTTCGTCATCGCGTGTATACGTCAGAACACTATGCCACCCGTGCACTCCTGAATTTCTATGACGTATCCATGTCGGGGTCGTTTGAGGCGATAATAGAGGCTGTGAGGCATTTTGCAAAACAGGATGCTGCGCGTTTCAGGCTCCGGGACACCCTCCGGGCTCAGGCGTTGAAGGTATTACTGAACGATAACGTTTCCGTATTTATCGAAGCAGGGCTGATGCATTTCGCTCTGCGCGGCCTGTTGCTGCAGCGATTGACCGAACCCGAACGCTTGCAAACAGTTTTTCTGGCCGATGCATCTCTTAAGCGTCTAAATATGCGAGGCCGTCTCTACGGTCCGGGTGACCAATTGACCCTGCTGTATGTATTTCATCCTGAGTTGAAGTGGCCCGATCGGGAAATGCTTCTGGCCGCGCGTGCATTGATATATAACAAGCTGATTGCCAAAGGTGAGTGGGAAGCGTCAGAAAACGTGCCGCATCTCCGTGATGAGCTGGCTTGTATTCAAATGGTGGGGAAGTTGACCCTGGATGATTGTGGCCGTTTGTATCCCCTGATTCGAAAGGCCGGGCGCCAAGAAGCATTACGTGTCATGAGAGAAGCAGGTGTCAAATCCTGAGCCATAAGTGTGGCCGCATTTGGAATAGGAATACAATCTCTACGAATAGTTTGGCACAGGATTTTTAGTCGTTATTCTCATCACACTTGCTTTGCTTGGCCCGGCCCTGCCAAGCTGATACTCATTACCTATCGCAACAACGTGAGCACCCAATTGCTTGCCATAGAGCCGGGGTAAAATAAAGAACACCCGCAAGGAAAGGAGGAAAAAGATGGAAAAAAAAATATTGCTGGCTGTCGATAATTCCCGCCCCTCAAAACTGGCAATTGACTACGCCGTTCAGATGTCAGCCATGATACCGGATCTGCACTTCGTTTTGTTTCATGTTCAGCCGATGGTATCCCTTTTTCTGAAAGAGGAGGCGCGGACCAGCGCTTTGGCAAGAAAAAAAATGGAAAAGATTTCAAACAGGAATGCCCGCTTGGCCCAGTCTCTGCTGGATGAATACCAGCGTGACATGATCGGCAGAGGAATCGCCTCCGATCGTATCGAATTAAGGACTCAGGCACGCCGGCTCGGATTTGCAAAGGATATCATTGAGTTTGCACAGCAGGGGCGGTTCGATGCCATCGTTGTTGGACGACGGGGCTTGTCCGGTATCGCCAGACTGTATGCTGGCAGTGTCACTGCGAATATTCTTGAGCAATCCCAGGTGATTCCGGTCTGGTTGGTGGATGGGGAGGCGGGTGCCGGCGAGATGTTGGTGGCGGTAGACGGTTCCGAGGCGTCCTTGCGGGTGGTCGATCATATCAGTTTCATAATGTGCGGCGATTCAACAATACGTGCAACACTTGTGCACGTCGCCAGCAATGCCCGTAACACCTGCGAGATCGATCGGGAAGAAGATCCCGATGCCGAGTTGGAAGATATCATTGTTCGTGGTGACAAGGCCTGCATCAGCCAGTTTTACACCCGTGTTTGGGAAAAATTCAAACAGGCAGGTATCGAGAAGGAGCGGGTACGATTTGAAACCATCGAGGGTCGAAAACGCGTAGGGAAGGCTATCATTGAGTTTGCTGAAAAAAGCGAGTACCACACCCTGGTCGTAGGCCGCCGCGGTATCGGCAGATCTTTTTTCATGGGCAGTGTTTCCCGCTATATGATCAACAACCTATCCGATGGCGCACTATGGGTGATTCCCTGATATGCAGATAGGGTCGGGTTGATACTCTGTCCACCCTGAGAGCAGGCAATGGTTTTATACCCCTAAATACCCATTGATATCTATTTATGGATAAATGACAAAATAGTATTCTTAATATACAACGTTATAAAACCCCATCAATCAAGGAGTTGATTATGAAAATAGACTTGAAATGCTTTGCAACGTTAGTTGAACCCGGGACATGCGATTTTCGTGACAGCACCGCCTACACCTTGGCGGACGGGCAGACCGTCGCGGATCTGGCCCGTGCAGCCGGTATTGCCAAAGAGGACATAAAGATTGCATTCGTCAACAGCCGTGTGGTTGCGTTGGATTCGGTTTTGTCGGATGGAGACCGCGTCGGTTTCGCCCCGGCTGTAGGTGGTATGTAAGCGTTGTCCAAATGAATGACCTTCATAAAACCACAGCACGGTTTTATTGAAGGACTTCATTGGCAGAATGACTGATTTTTTTCAGATTTTCGAGCTGATATCCTTGCTCTCGCAGAAAATCCAAGATACCCTGGTATTCATCATCAGGAATGGATGGCTTGCGCGCCATAATCCAGACATAATCTCTTTTCGTGCGTCCAATCACCGTTTGGGTGTAATCCTCTGTCAGATAAATGATCCGATACTCTGCCTTGATAGGCCAGATAAAACGCATGCCCCACACAGCATTGGACGAATGCTTCACAAATCCCCGGGGCTGGTACTTTTTCAATGGACCGTCCAGACTCCCCTTGTTGAACCGAAACGTGGTGTCAATGGTGCCGTCAGGATCGAGACGATAGGATTCCAAGGCATTGTAGGCATCTTTTTCTATAAATGTCGGTATACTGGCGATGACATACCAATCGCCCATAAAACGTTTTAGGTCTACCGATTCAACCGTGTGAATTGGCCGCGTTGTCTGACACCCCAAAATCATGCTATAAACAATAAACATTAAGATAAATGTAGCTTTTCTCATAATTTCACCTCTATACTAGAACGGGGGTCGGTACTATAGTTGTTGTCATAACAGCATACCGATTGGTGCTGGCATCGCATGATTGATTGTTTCACAAACCGCGTGCTTGGCACACGGTTCCGAGCCTGAACTTGCGGAGACGTGCCGTCTCCTTTGTCTTTCCCCCATTTTGCGGGAAATCCAAGCAACCTGTTTCACGGGTGGTGGTTGACTCGAGACTTGTTCCCGAAAACATATATAGGCTCAGCATGATTTTAGATAAATCAATATCAGAAAAAGACGAGCAGAATGATAGGACAAACCTACACACAAACAGATGGGAATCAAGAGAATTGAAAATCAGGCGCTTTAATTTTGCGATCATAGGCGGTGGATTGGCCGCTACAGCCATGCTGACGCAGCTGATAGCCATGGTAAAGACAAAAGCCGCTGCCAAACGGTTTGACCCTTCCCGGATGGTCATCAAGGTGTTTCATAAAAGGGATGTTTTTGGGCCAGGCTTTCCCCACAGCGACCGCTTTGCATGTCCCTTTCATATCACCAACATGTGCGCATCTGAAATGGGTATTATATACGGCAAACCCGGAGATTTCCAGGATTGGGTATCTGACAATTTCAATCATCTGAAGGAACGTTTTACGTGGTTTCATGAATGGTGTTCGGTGATGGACGACGAGAAGGGCGGCTGCCATCATTATCCCAGAGCGATTATGGGAGAGTATTTAAAGGATAGATTTCAGAATGCCATTTATTTGGGACGCAGAATTGGCCTGGAGATACACCTGTATCCAAGGTCCGAAGTGATTGATCTGCGACAGAAAAATGACACGATCCAGCTGAGTATCAAGGATCTCGAATCGGGAACGGTTTTCTTAAAAAATGCTGATCGTGTTTTGCTTGCCACCGGCCATTGGAATGAAAAAAATGATAGGGATGGCTATTTCACATCTCCCTGGCCGGCCAAAAAGTTGCTTGATAACGTTTCCAAGGGTGAAAAGGTAGCCATTCTCGGTACAAGCCTCAGTGCCATCGAGACCCTTCTGACACTGACTTCGGAGGGTGAATTCATGCGTTCCCGAACCGGAGAACTGGTTTACAAGCCCCCGGATAATTCAAGAACGTTTGTCCTATACTCCAGACGGGGTCTGCTACCAAAGGTTAGAGGCAAGATGGGCAAACGTAAAAATAAGTTTATGAATCGTGATAAGATTGCTCAGGTATTAGCTGATAATGGTGAGAATTTGACCTTGGATGCCATTTTCAACCTCTTGAATTTGGAACTGGAGGATGCTTATGGTCATAAGATCGATTGGGAGGAAATCATCAACCCAAGCGATAACCCCGCAACTCTTTTGCAAAGATATATGGATGAAGCCATTAACGGGGATGGCCCCAACGGGGAACTCATCTGGCAGACTGTGCTGCATCAGACTTTTGATGTGGTGCGTGAGCTGTATTTGCTTCTGACCTTTGAAGAGAGAAAGCGTTTTGACAGAAATTACAGTTCTGTCTTTTTCACCCACGCCGCCATCCAGCCGTCTGTCAACGCCGAAAAGCTGCTGGCCCTGATGAAGATCGGGCTTGTCGAGGTGGTCAAGCTGGGCAAGAATTATCGCCTAATAGAAAATCAAGACCCAGTAGGTTATGAGTTGATCTACAAAGACATCGAGGGAACTGAAAAAAAAGATGTCTATCGCACTATCGTCGATGCACGCGGTCAGAAAAAATCATTGAAAAGCGACCCTTCGGCCCTGGCAAAAAATTTACGTCTGTCCGGAACCGTTCAGACAACCGAGATCCGACCTGTGGTCAAGAAAGAATATTTGAAGGCTAAGACAGCTGCAGAATCGAAACCAACGATACAGGTTCATGAAACCGGCAGTATTTGGATCGATCCAGAATCCCACAAGATCATGCAAATGGGATCCGACAATACAATTACCCCATCCACAACCATATATGCTGTCGGCGCCATGACACGCGGACAGATAATAGATGCCAGCATGGCCCTCAGTATCGTTAAATCGACAGCCAGGATTGCAAATGACATTATCGGTCACTTGACCCGGGGCAGCTGATTTACTCGATACGCATTGCCAGGGAGTCTACTTTGTTCACATAGCCCTGGATATCGCACTTTCGCTCCAAGCCGGATGCCGCCATGTAGCGGACTTTTCCAAATATCGGCCGCTCGAACCAGGCACGGTCATGCATGCCGAATATCCAGGCTACCCCGGCATAGGAGTTTGGGTCTCGGCCATCGATAAAATATTTATTGTTGATGGCCAGGGTCGTTCGGAAGGCATGCGCAGGCGTTCTGGACCACTCCAAAATCTTTTTCCCCCAGTACATCCGCATATAGTTATGCATAAAGCCGGTGGTCTTCATCTCTTGCATGGCTGCGTTCCAATATGCATCGTGGGTTCTGGCATTTTCCAGTTGCCGGCGGGTATATATGCTCTCGCGGGGGTCTTGCTGGTGTTGCTGCAATGAGTTCCGGGCCCATGGGGGCAGGCATGCAAACGAATGATAGCTGGGGTTGAAATGGGTAAAATTCATGGCCAGCTCACGGCGAACGATCAATTCTTCCAAATAGGCCTCCTGGGCCTCCACAAGACGGTCCCCATCTGCTTTCACTCTCAACGCAAGGTAGAGGGGTGAAATTTGCCCGAAATGCAGATAGGGACTCATGTGGGAGATATCATCGGTCTGGGGCTGGTTGCGGTTTTCGACATACCGATGAAACTGATTTTTGATGAAACTTTCAAATCTTTCCATTGCTTGGGAGGTACCCCCCTTAAAGAATGGGGTTACCGCCGCAACGCTTTGATCCAGGGATAGCTTTTGAACGAGGGCGTACACATCCGTTAGATCCAGGCCGTGTACTTTCAATCCGAGGGATTTCTTTTTCACCCTGCTGGATGTAAACGGTACAGTACAGTTATCAAGATGCCGGTGTATTTTGGGGCGAATCGTGCGCGCCGCATACTCGGCTTTGTTGGAGACAAGCGCTATAGGCACCACCACATCACTTTCCACCTGCACAACCTGGCAGCCTGACGAGGAAGCCACATGGGCACGCCAGGCTTTTTGATGCCTGAGATAACCCCGATCACAGACGATCAACGTAGCGTCTTTTCCCAGGGCCAAAGCCACTTCAACTGGGGACCCGTGTTGGATCACCATTTTGATACCCTGCATGGCAAGGGCGGCCTGGGTTTCTCGCAATCCTTCAAGCATGAAGGTGATATGGCGCAGGTTGGCCTCAGGGTAGTCATCCATCAGACCAAAGCCCACCAATACACTTTTTCCAAGTGTGTTGGCCTGTTGAATGGCATATTCCAGGGCATGGTTGTACTCGGCCCGTTGGGATTGCTGCATCCAGTAAAGTACATAGCGCCCCTTTTTGATGCCGTGTTTATTCAGTGCCTGGATACGAGCGGGTTGAATGGGGAACGTATTCAATGTTTTTCCTTTTTTCTCACTATGAGCTTTAAGCTGTAAGCATTAAGCCATAAGCTGCTTACTGCTTACAGCTTATCGCTCAATGTTGTTTGGTGGCAACGCACATGTCTTCGTAATCTTGGACGTAAATCTTTCGGGGCCGCGCAGAACCGGCTTATCAATCGCCCCGGCAATGCCTTGGAGCATACCGGAGAAAATCCATTGATGGAAGGGATAGAGAGCATACCAATAGAGGATGCCAAAAAGGCCTTTGGGCAGAAACCGGGACAACAGCTGAAGCTCTGTTCGATCATTTTTGTTTTCCGTGATCTGGATTTCAAGTAGTGCTTCTCCGGGCATTTTCATTTCAGCCAAAAGCAGGAGTCTGTTTGGCGGTTCGACTTCGAGCACCCGCCAGAAGTCCAGGGCATCTCCGACGCTAAGTTCAATAGGATGACGCCGTCCACGCCGCAAGCCTACGCCCCCAGCCAGTCGGTCCATGGCCCCGCGCAAGCGCCAAAGAAGGTTGCCAAAGTACCAGCCTGTTTTTCCTCCGATGCGGGACACGGGTTTCCAGGTTTCCTGTGTGTTTGCCTGCAGAAGAGCCCGATAACCACATTGCATGATCGTGCCGCCGGCCCATTCCGCATCCCCACAATGGGCCCATTCAGGTGCCAGCAAATTGCCTGCATCCATCCAGCAGGTCTGAACCTGCTCCTGTTCAATACGATCGAGAGCCATTCGTATGGCTTCCCGGCAACTCAGCAACTTCTGGGGTATAATGGATTGAATTCGGTTTTCAGTACAGACGGCGTCACTGGTCAAGCCTTCGGTCAAAGGCAAGGCAATGGCTTTGGGCACCGGGCTGATGAGATGGATCCACAAGGCACTCAGGGTGGGCGTCAGAACGGGTACGGGTATGATCCATCGTTTGGGGAGTCGTGCTTCCTCGGAGTAAATATCCAGCAGGTCTCTATAGGTAAGGATGTCGGGTCCACCGATATCATAGGTTTGTCCGATAGTTTCAGAATGCTCGAGGCAGCCTACCAGATAGGTGATGACATTGCGAATGGCGATGGGTTGATTCAGTGAGCGCACCCAGCGTGGGGTCGTCATGACCGGCAGCCGTTCCACCAGGTAGCGCAGAATTTCGAATGATGCACTTCCGGAACCCAGTATCATGGGGGTTCTCAAGTCGGTGGTGGGAACCGGGCCGGCCTGCAGAATTTTTGCCACCTCGATACGTGATTGCAGATGCTTGCTCAGCACGCCATCCCTGGTTTCCGCCAGTCCCCCGAGATAAATGATTCTTTTTAACCCTGCATTCGCCGCTGCGGAAACCATGTTTTGCGCTGCACGGCGATCGGCCGCGGCAAACTTTTCTTTCTGAGCGATCATGGAGTGGACCAGATAAAAAGCAGACCCGCATCCGGAAGCTGCTCTCGTAAGTGATTCCAGATCCAGGACATCGCCTTGCACCATTTGCACCCGGGGGTTGCCGGACCAGGGGCGGCATCCCATTTTTTCCAGGTTTCGTGCCATGGCACGTACCTGATACCCTGCTTCAAGCAAGGCTGGAATCAAACGCCCGCCCACATATCCGGTGGCGCCGGTCACTAAAATTGGGTCTGTTTTCATTATAGGATTTCCTTAGGATAATAGCTTGTCCGGTTTCCGCGGGCTGGAATGAACAAGGCAGAGCCTGTTTGGGCTCTGCCTTGTTTCAATGCATCAACGCTTGGGTTGTAAGAATAGGCTTGTTTGGGTTAGCCAGCCACATCGATTCCCATATCACATCCCAGGTTGGGATCTTTGTCTTCGCAATCGAAGTTTTTCTCGCGAGTGTCCACATGTCCTTCTTCTCTTTCTCTATCGTTTTCAACATAATCAGTTGTATTTGTCATGGTAGCACCTCCGTTGTTTTTTTCTCAATCCTTAATTGAACATAAATTATGCACGGACAGAAAAAAATCAACAAGGGAGGAGTGGGGGTCTTATAGTAGTTAAAAACTATTATAGAAGGGTCCAAGGGAAAAAGCTATCGGTTGCA
>JAHEIB010000082.1 GCA_024639645.1 Deltaproteobacteria bacterium | reverse complement strand
ACGAGAAACCAATCGGAATCAGGCATCAGACAACCAAATCTATCAATTTCAGGGACTTATAACAAAACTGTTTCAGTGCTGCCAGGAACGACTGCAATATCAGTGTGAGCGTTTCGGTCTTCCAGACGCCGAACTGCGCTGCCTGTCGCTGTTTGGTGAAGAACGGTACCTGACACCCAAAGGGATTGCTTTGAAGATGAATCTTGTCAAAAGCAGGATATCCAAAATTGTTTCGGGGCTGGTCCAGAAAAAATTGATTCAAAAAATTTCCGACCCGGAAGATTCACGCGTCACCTTGTTGAGCCTAACGGCTAAGGGACAGAAAAAACTCAATGATATCAATGAGTTTTTGAATGATATGCACATGGAGGTCTTACAACAGATAGAACCGGAGCAACGTAAAACCATGATTACCAATCTTGAGCTCTTGAAAGCCTCCATGGAATCTGTCAAGGAGCTCATGGTTTAAAAAATTATACATATAGTTCTTAATAAGCACCAACATACGTCGATAAATTTCTAACTGTCTTTATTTATAACCTAATATATCGTTTATTCTACCAACAATTGAAGGAGGCTAAGATGTCAAACTTGGAAGAACAGGTTGCCCAATTACAGGCACAAATGGACGCAATGAAAAGCCAAACACCGTCCAACAAACTGTCCATGATTGTCTTCAGTGGCGATCTGGACAAGGCGCTGGCTGCTTTTATCATCGCCACCGGCGCGACGGCCATGGGCATGGAAGTGGTGATGTTTTTCACTTTCTGGGGGACCCCGATTCTGCGGGACAAAAATAAAACCGTCGGTGGAAAGGATACCATGGGAAAAATGTTCGGTACGATGCTGCCAAAAGGTGCCGACAAGGTCAAGCTGTCCAAAATGAACATGGGTGGCATGGGAACCGCCATGATGAAATCTCTGATGAAACAAAAAAATGTGGCCTCTCTGGAAGAAATGATTGCGCTGGCAGAAGAGTTGGGTGTCAAAATCTTTATTTGTGAAATGTCCATGGGCCTCATGGGATTTAAACGTGAAGAAATGATTAGCTATGAAGGTGTCGAGTATGTCGGTGTGGCTACATTTCTGGCAGAAGCCGCTGACAGCAAAATTCAGTTGTTCATATAGTGCAATCCAGAATCTGGAAACGGCATAACCATGGTTAGAACCTATCAAACGAACCAACAATAGAACACACAACAACAGGAGGAATATCATGAGCGATGACATTAAAGTCGATAAATCACTGGATTTGAAAGGACTGGCCTGCCCTATGCCGGTTGTCAAAGTCAGCAAGGGTATCAAAGAAGTTGAAATCGGTCAGGTTATAGCAGCCGTAACCACCGACCCGGGCTCTTTGACAGATTTTCCCGCCTGGGCAAAAACCAGCGGAAATGAGATTCTCAAGAGCGAACAGGATGGCAACGAAATTACATTTTATATTCAACGCAAAAGCTAATCACCATCTAACGACTATATTTTTAGCGTTCCGTGTTGCTGACCATAACGAGGCATGACGAGTTCTAATATATAGGAGGTGTCTTGCAAACTATTTTCTACATTATTCTGGTACCCATGGTCTATCTGTCCGTGGCTGTCTTCGCCCTGGGGACCCTTGTCCGGATTATTAAGATTTTCAAGGGACCCAGGCACCCCACCACGCTTCAAATTTATCCTGAGAAAAAAGCCAAATGGCTTGGAGCTCTGTATGATACATTCTTTTTTCCAACCGTCCGAAAGCACAAACCGGTTTTATGGGTGTTTCTTATCCTGTTCCATGCCGGACTCATACTGCTCTTTATCGGTCATCTCGAACTGATCTGGGATCTTAGCCTTTTTCAGATAATCCCCCATGAACCATTCCTCGGAAAAGGTTTTGTCGGTTTGACCCTAGCGGTATCGCTGCTCTTTTTTCTGTTTCGCCGGTTTTCTTCCCCAGTCCGGGAGTTGTCTGTGCCGGAAGACTACTATCTGCTCATCCTGCTGTTTTTGATCGTTCTGTTTGGAAGCCAAATGGATTGGGCCAGGCGGTGGTATGAATATGGCGAACTCTCCCTGGAAGATTATCGGGACTACTTTATGAGCCTGATGACATTCAGGCCGGAGCTGCCCTACAACGCAACGTTTTCAGGCCATTCTTTTATGCTGATACTGCATGTTTTTCTTGCCAATCTGTTTCTCATTTTTTTCCCGTTCAGCCAGAGCATGCACGCCTTTTTATCGTTGCCGATAAATAAACTGCGGAGAGGTTAAACCCATGGACCAGAAAACCCGAAACGAACTTTTAAAGCTTTTCAAAAGTAAACTCAATGAAGCCATGCGGCTTTACCTTGAAACATGCACCCGGTGCGGTGTCTGTACAGAAGCCTGCCATGTCTATGCATCCACCGGCCAGGTCAAGCACATCGCTGCCTACCGGTCCGAAATTATCCGCAGGCTCTACAAAAAGTATTTCAAAATCAGAGGAAAACTCTGGCCGTCACTCAGCGAATCCAAGGAATTGACCGATGTGGCGCTTGAAGAACTTTTTGAAGCGGCATACTCCTGTACCGGCTGCAGGCGATGCATGGTTTATTGTCCCTTTGGTATCGACACCCAGATGCTCATGTCCATTGCCAAGCTGCTGCTCATCGGCGCCAATACCGAACCTGAAATCCTGACGCTTTTGGCGGACACGTCTGTTGAAAAGGGCAAATCCATTGATCTTTTCAAGGAAGGGTTTCTCCAGGGCATAAAAAACCTGGAGAAAGAAGTCGTCAAAAAATGGAAAGCAGAGGCCGGTGACAGCGTTATTCCCGTCGATGTCATGGGGGCTGATATCCTGTATGTTGCCCTGGCTGGCGCCCATTCCATCATACCGGCTGCGGCCATTTTCAATGCCGCTGGAGAAAACTGGACCCTCAGTTTTTTCGAGGCCGTCAATTTCGGCGCCTTTGTGGGGGATCCCACCAAGACCAAACTTATACTGGATCGAATTATCAATGAGGCCCTGCGTCTCAAGGTTAAAGAGGTCTGCATCTGCGAATGCGGCACGGCCTTTAGGGTTATGAAACAGCTTTCCGGAAAGCAGCCGTTCAAAGTTTCTTCCATTACTGAAGTCCACGCCCGCTATTTCAAAGAGGGCCGTATCAAGATAGACCCGGGCAAATTCAATACCGCCATCACGTATCATGATCCCTGCCAGCTGGCTCGCAATGCCGGTGTCATGGATGAACCCCGCTATATCCTGAGTCAGATGACAAAAGACTTCAGAGACATGACCCCTGATCCAACATATAACTGGTGCTGTGGCGGTGGCGGCGGTCTGGTGGCACTGGGGGATGAAACCATTGACTTTCGCATGAAATCGGCCCGTGTCAAAGCCGATCAGGTCAAAAAGACAGAGGCCAGAATTCTCGCCACGGCCTGTGAAAACTGCCATTCTCAGTTGAGCGATCTGAACGATCATTACAAGATGAATGTGGAGGTAAAGTTTTTGTCCTCCATGATCGCCGATGCCCTGGTTTCGGAGTAGACATCCGTATTGAAGCGTGCCCTGCAGCATGCGAAGCACTGCCGCACGGCGGAACCTACGGGGAATGCGCTCGCTATTGCCGTTCAAACATCTTGCTTGAACAGGAAGACCCAAGGTCTTGTTTTGATCATTCCAGTTTGGCTCATTCGGTATTGTTTATGATTTCGATTTTCGTGCTTTGGATTTTAGTAACAACCGCCCGCCATGGGCATGGCCAAATATCTTTGCCCTGGCCCAAGTGACCAGGTTTTAAACGACGTAAAATATTCATACAAAGGAGTTATCAACATGAGAATTTTCACCATTGTTATTGCCATATTCACCATTATTGCCATGAGTGCCGGTCTATCCATGGCTACCAACGGCGACAACCTCATCGGCGTCGGCCCCACGTCGAGAGCCATGGGAGGGGTCGGTGTCGCCGCCCCCCAGGATTCCATCAGTGCCATCTTTGCCAATCCGGCCGCCATGTGTTTCGGAGCCTACTGCCCGGGGTCCGAAGCCACTTTTGCCGGAACCTACTTCGATCCCACTGTTGATGGAAAAGTCGATTACACAGCCTTACCCGGATTTCCCAAGGGAGATGCTGACAGCCAGATGGACCCGTTTGTGGTTCCGGCCATCGGCATCAGCACACCCCTGACATCCCGTCTGCGATTTGGCGTGGGTGCCTATGGCGTATCCGGTATGGGCGTCAACTATAAGGAAGAGGATATTCCGGTTGGTGACCTGTACACCAAGCTGGAGGTCATGAAATTCGCTCCCAACCTGGCCTATTTGATCACCAATGACTTTTCTGTGGGCGCATCCCTGAATATCAGCTACCAGAATCTGGATCTGGGGAGCGGCGGCGCGCATGGGTATGCCTATGGTGCGCAGCTCGGAGCACTTTACCGTTTCAACATGTTCAATTTTGGCGTGTCCTACACCATGGCCCAGAAGGTGACCCATGAAGATGTGTTCGATTTCGATCAGGATGGCGATTTTGACGATCTGGACCTGGAGGCGCCCCAGACCATGGCCTTCGGCGTGTCGGCGGAGCCCAACGACTCCCTGCTGGTAGAGGTCAACACCAAATGGATCAACTGGTCGGATGCCGAGGGATACGAGGATTTCGACTGGGACGATCAGTGGGTATTTGCCGTGGGTGCCCAGTACAAAGTCACCCAGGACTTTTCTTTGAGAATTGGATACAATTACGGTAAGAATCCCGTCAATGAGCATAAGGGTTTCAATCCCTTGGACAGCACCAATGTCCAGGGCACAGATGTTAACAATGTTAATTATGAAACCTTTCGTATTATCGGATTCCCGGCCATCATCGAACACCATCTGACCCTGGGTGCCGGTTACAAATTTACCGACAAGATGGCTGTCAACATTTCTTATATGCACGGTTTCGAAGAAACCATCAAAGAAGACTCTGAAGGAATCCCCCCTGCTGGTGAAAAAGTGAAGCTGGAGTCCTCATTAAAAGAAGACTCGGTGAGTGTCGGTTTTACGGTCCAGTTCTAATAACAAATTTAAATTATAGCGTTTGCCAGAATAACGTTCCGAAACCGCTTCGGCAAAGAACGTCAAGCAACCGCTCGAACTTGCAAATATGCGTTCGTAAGGAACACCCGTGCCAAAAGATTAAGATACGATTGTCTGGTTAACAGTGTGTTTGATTACAATAAAACCAATCCAATCCTCTGGTCTTCCTAACGATCGCACATTTGCCTCAAACAGGCGACCGGCTGTTTGCCGTCACCTGCCAAAGCGCGAGCCAAAAGTCATTCGGAACATACTTTTGGCAACAGCGATAGTACCCTTACAGGGAAAGGCGGATTGCCTTTCCCTATTTTTTTCTTGTTTCAATGGCGTTTTTCTGCAACATTTCATAATAGTTCTCAACATGAGCAATTTACATTTGAGGTTTTAGACTTTAACTGACTGATTAAATATGGATATGCCATATCATAAAAGCGAACACTTAAAACTTAAAACCAGATAATTTCGGGTTTTACGAAATTATCCATGTTATGAGGTGCACACATGTCCGTACAACCCTTCACCGCACAAGATCTTTTTGAATGGCTCGTTTCCAAAGAAACCTTTCTTCTGCTGGACGTCCGTAACGAGGAAGAGTTCGGCAGGTTCAAAGTGGAAGGACCCTATCCCTTCGAGATGTTAAATGTTCCCTACATGGAATTTATCGAGCATGAAGAAGAAAGTGTCGCAAAAGTGCCCACGGGTAAAAAGCTGCGTATTGTCTGCGCCAAGGAAGGCTCTTCCAAATATGTGGGGGAAATCCTTGTCAATCATGGGCACACAGATGTGGCTCACATGCTGGTGGGCATCAAAGCCTGGGGAAATCTGCTGGCCCCTGTTCGCGTCGCCGCAGGTGCCGACTATGAACTGTATCAATTTCGACGCCCTGGAAAAGCATCCTGCAGCTATGGGTTGGTTTGCGGAAAAGAAATGATGCTTTTTGACCCAGCCAAAAATGTCGCTGCGTATCAAGCATTTGCCAATGAAAAAGGGTGTACCATTACCAGGACATTCGAAACCCACAGGCAGGCGGATTATATCTCCGGGAGCCCCATGCTTCAACAGACGATGGGGACGGAAGTTCTTGTCCCACCGGCCGATTTTCAAGGGGCGGCCTTTGACTACACCCCAGTAAACAATGACGATCAGTTCAGTTTCACCCATGGCGGCCCTATCGTCAAAGTCATCCATACACCCGGTCATACACCCGGCAGCACGTCCTACCTCATCGATGACAAATTCATTGTGTCCGGGGATACGATTTTTATCTTTTCCATGGGGCGGCCGGATCTGGGAGGCATGGCAAAAGACTGGTCCAAGATGCTGTTTCAAACCATGACCGAAACAATCATGACCCTGGATGATTCGATCCTGGTTCTGCCCGGTCACTACATGGATTGGAAAGAGGCCAACCAGGAACTTGTTTTTGCCGAAACGATCGGCAAGATCAAAGAAATCAATGCGTCGATTTACGGTATCACCGATGAAGATGCGTTTTACGATTTTATCCAGTCGAACATGCGGCCCCAGCCCGAAGAATATGCCAAGATCCGCGAAATCAATGCCGGACTCGTTCAGGTCGATGACGAGGAAGCAGACACCATGGATCTGGGCAAAAATGAATGTGCCGCCAGCATGCATGAATAACGTTCCGAAACTGCTTCGGCAAATAACGCCAAACAAACACTTTAATCCTGGACGCCTTGAACCCTTTCTCCCAACCAATTGGGAGAAGATCAATAAATATTAAGCCTAATTTGAGAATCGCTAAAAACTGCTGTTTTCTTTTGACCGGAGAGAGGGTGTTGTCTTCCATGCTGAACAGGCCAACCGATTCCGCTTGACAAATCCATACTTCCTTTATAACTCATAGCCTTCGGTTATCATATGATGGTATATCTGTGCTCACAGATAAATATTAAAACAGTGAAAGGAGAAAGAAACAATGGCACAATTGATTCCCCCTCATGGTGGAAAAGGTCTGACCTGCTGCCTGCTTGAAGGCGCTGCGTTGGATGCGGAAAAGACAAAAGCGGAAGGTCTCAAGAAAATCGAGATTTCTCCACGCGTAAAAGGTGACTTGATTATGATGGGCATCGGCGGATTCAGCCCCCTTACCGGTTTTATGACCAAAGCCGACTGGAAGGGTGTCTGCGAAGAATATCTGATGGCGGACGGCACCTTCTGGCCGATTCCCGTCACCATGGATGCCTCCAAGGAAGATGCGGATGCCATCAACATCGGCGACGAAATTGCCCTGTACGATTCTGAAGGGGACGAAATCATGGCAACCATGCAGGTCACCGAAAAGTTTGAGATGACCGAGGCAGACAAAACCTTTGAGTGTGAAAAATGCTATATGGGTGAAGGAACCCCCACGGCCGATGATTTCTGGAAAATTGCCAAGGAAGATCATCCCGGCGTCCAGATGGTAATGGACCAAAAAGCGGTCAATCTGGCAGGTCCGGTCAAAGTGTTGAGTGAAGCCGAATACCCCACCCGATACAAGGGTGTCTACGTACGTCCCGAAGAATCCCGGAAGATGTTCGAAGAAAGAGGATGGAGTGAGGTCGCCGCCCTGCAGCTGCGAAATCCCATGCATCGCTCCCATGAATACCTTTGCAAGATTGCCGTTGAGGTCTGTGACGGTGTCTACATTCACTCCCTGGTGGGCAATTTGAAACCTGGCGATATTCCGGCTTCGGTCCGTGTCAAATGCATCGACGCCCTGGTAAAAAATTATTTTGTGGAAAAGAATGTCATCCAGGGTGGCTACCCTCTGGACATGCGTTATGCCGGTCCAAGAGAAGGCCTGCTCCATGCGACCTTCCGCCAGAATTATGGCTGTTCAAAAATGATTATCGGCCGTGACCATGCTGGTGTGGGTGATTTTTATGGCATGTTTGAGGCCCAAACCATTTTTGACAAGATTCCAACTCCGGAAGAACCTGGCAAGGCCCTGCTTTGTACACCGCTCAAAATCGACTGGACCTTCTATTGTTACAAATGCGATGGCATGGCTTCCCTGAGAACCTGCCCGCACGATAAAGAAGACCGCGTACTGCTTTCAGGAACCATGCTGAGAAAGATGCTTTCCGAAGGCAAGGAACTGCCGGATCACTTTGGCCGTGACGAAGTTGTGGCAATTCTCAGAGAATACTACGAAGGATTGACCGAAAAGGTCGAGATCAAGACCCACAAGGCCGCGACTGGCGACTAAAACGGGTTGGTTTTAAGTTTTATGTGTTCGGTTTTAAGAAGCATGAAAAAAGGGGAGACGATTTGTCTCCCCTTTTTTTTTGAGATGTTCAGCGGCAACGCTGCTGCTGCAGAAAATAATATCGTCGGGCGATATTATTTTCTACCGATGTACTCGTTATACGCCATGGCCGTGGTGCGATACACCAGGTGGGCCAGCTTGGAGTAGGGAATGAAAAAGAAAAGACTCCAGATAAACATCAAATGAACATAATAAACGGTATAGGAAATTCCTGCCAGTCCTAACAGACGTGTCACCTGGGCGCTCATACCGGTAACACCCAACGCAAGGGCCCAGCCCACCAGCCACCAGTCTTTGTATGCCGATACCTGGTCTTTTTTGGACAACCGGCTGCGGATCATCAGGATACTACCGATGATCAGGGCCACACCACTCACATTTCCGAGCCATTTAACCGGATTCATCTGGCTGTAGGGTCCATGTATCTGGAGACCATATATGGCCACAAAGAAGATGTTGGTCACGATAAACAATCCGATAAATCCAAACAGGACCATCATGTGTGCCGTGGCTCGATCCTTGTTTTCACTGCATTCATTAAACTTGTCGTGTTTCAGGATGGCCGGTATCATCCGGAGCAGTCCCATAACCATCCCTTTGGGATCGATTTTTTCTATATCTGTTTTTCCTTCCTGCAATGCATTCTGATGCATGTCGTTCAGGAACCGCTTTAGGCCTATTGCAAAATTAATAACAGCCCAGGCAGCGGCCGGTAGCATCACCATGTCCACCAGCCAGGTGGAGAAAAAATGGGCGTGAACGATCCTGTCGCCCTCCGGGTTAAAGTTGAGCAAGCCCGTGATGAGCCCCAGCACCAGAAACAAAACAGCTGGAATACCCAGGACAACCGGTAGCATTTTGGGATCATTGATGAGCTTACCCATGGCCTTTACCGGTCCATACTCGGTGACTGCATAGGCCCGGATCGCTCCCAGCACATCGCCGGGTTTTGCCCCACGGGGACACAGGGTCGTACAATCCCCGCAGTTATGGCATAACCACACATCGCCGTTTCCTACCAGTTTATCCTTAAGTCCCCAGGACGCTGCGATCATTTCTTTTCTGGGAAACGGTTTATTGTCGGGTGAAATCGGGCACGCTACCGAACAGGTCGCACACTGAAAACATTTTTTCAGATCTCCCCCGCCAAGCCCTTTAACCTCATGAATAAAGCCTATATCAGGCTCAATAACATATGCATCCGCCATATGAGTACCTCCTCTTTCGATGACGTGTTCACGTTCGCGAAACAAGAACGCCAACCATCCGGATTAAAAGCCCTTGAACGGGTTCGGGCCTAGCTCTTCAATCATTTCAGCAAAATCATTCACGATCTGCGGAATTTTGTCGTATTCATCGATGGCTATCTGGAACTGCGCCACGCGTTCTGTCTCCAGGGCCAGACTCGACAGGGCTTCACCGATCTTCTTCATACGGATCTCTGCAAGTTCGCTACCCTTGACAAAATGGCACTGGTAATCGTCGCCATGTTTGCATCCAAGCAAGAAGACACCGTCCATACCCTGTGACAGGGCATCTTTTATCCAGATAACATTTACAGATCCCAGACACCGAACCGGAATAAATCGGATCTCTGCAGAATAGGACATTCTGTTGAGCCCAACAATATCCAGGGCCGGGTAGGCATCATTTTCACAGACAAGCGCCAGTATACGCATGGGGGGTTCGTCATAATCATCTTCGGAAGGCACGTCGATGGATTTAACCATGGAGCCCACACTGTCGATATTGTAATCGGCAAACCCGATGATCCGCTCCGGACAGGCGCCCATGCAGGTTCCACATCGCCGGCAACGGGTTGGATTCGGTTTGGGTGTTCCCTTTTCATCATCATCCAGAGCGCCAAAAGGACATTCCTCGGTACAGCGCTTGCACTGGGTACACCTCTGGAAAAAGAAGTCCGGAAAGGTCATATCCCCGGATCTTGGATGAACGGAAACACCCCGGTTGGCCGAGTTAATGCATTGAATAGCCTTTAAGGCCGCTCCCGAGGCATCTTCCATGGACTCTTCCACGGTAAGCGAGCGCCGGATACCACCGGCTGCATAAATACCGGTCCGCTGGGTCTCGTATGGAAAACAGATAAAATTCGAATCCGCATAGTCCTGGAAAATGTCATTGTCTCTGAAACCGGGTCCCTGACGATAGGCCAGGTTGACCACTGGATCGTCTTTGGTGACCGGTACCATACCAGTACCGAGCACAACCATATCTGCCTTGACCTGAACTTTTTCTCCCAAAAGGGTATTCTCGGCCTCGACAATGAGGCCGTCTCCGTTTTTAGAAACCTGCGTCACCTCACCTTTGGTCAAAAAAATACCGGGATCCTGCTGTAAACTCTTATAGAAGTTTTCGGCCAGACCGGGCGTCCGCATATGCTGGTAAAACAGAAAGGACTTGCCTTCGGGAAAATCTTCCCTGACATATTTGGCCTGTTTCAGCGCCACCAGACTTGTGACGGACCCGGCATATTCGAAATCGCCATCATCATCGCCGCCCCCCGGGCTCTGGATAAATACCACTGACGAGGCCTCTTTGCCGTCTGAGGGTCGGATAAGCTTGCCCCTATTGGCAATTTCTTCAAATTGGACATTGGTCACAACATCCGGCAGTTCTCCATATCCCAGGTGGGCAAACTCACCTTCTTTGGGTTCATAAGGCCGCCAGCCTGCCGCCAAAATTACGGCGCCAAAAGCTTCGCCATCCGAATCCATGGTCAGGATATCGTTCTTACCCACATTGTACTCCAAGAATTTTTCATGCAGTTGCTCGGCCGTCAGTTCTTTGCCTTTCTCATCCACTTTCATCTCTTCAGGAAGCGGAAAGGGAACATCGAATTCTATTTTCTCCCCAGGTTTTTTCTGGGTAACAATAAAATTTCCCGGCTCGCCGGCAATTCGGGCTGCCACCGTTTCTAATTTCACCGTGATATTTGACGTGGATTCCACCGCCTGTATCATGTCTGACACGACCGGTGGGATCAATTCTTCATAGGGGCTTTGCAGCGGCAGTTGCTTACGCCAGTTGATGGCATTTCCGCCCAAGACTGCCTCTTTTTCAAGAATGGTTACCTCGTAGCCTGCTTTGGCCGCATCGAGGGCTGCCGACATACCTGTGACGCCCCCCCCGATGACCAGTATTTTACGGCTGAAATTGTCCAGCTTGTAGGGTTCCGGCAAATCAATTTTCTCAACTTTCGCCATTCCCATACGGATATAATCCTGGGCCAGCATCTCCAGCCGGTCAAAATGCTCCTCATCTCCCTTTTGATCTTCGGTCAATGCTGGAAATTCAGAGCGGGGATGAGACCAGACCACCTGCTCCCGTAAATTTACCCGGTCCACGATACAGCCGTCAAACCGGAACACGTCAAAATTCACCCGCCGTGAACATGCCGCGATAACGAGGGTATTGGTACCTTCCTCGATATCCTTCTCTAGAAGGGCAACACCGTCTTTGCCACAGAGAAAGGGGTGCGTTTTTACCGGAACGCCCTCTTCCTCCGGGATTTCACACAGTGCTTTCATGTCCAGGGCATCTCCGATGCCACAGCCTTCACATATATACACACCATACTTTTTATCCATGGATACCCTCCTACCCGTTCACCAAGGTTTGAATCGCTTTCAAAGCCATTCCGGTTGCATTCTGATTCGATGAAACAACGTCCGCCGGTTTGTTGGCACAACCGGCTGCAAACATGCCGCCTTTTTCGAAGTCATTGATGATAAATCCGTCTTCGGTGTATGCCAGCTCGGCAGGAAGCTTTGCATTGGCCGCAGTCGGTTGCATGCCGGTTGCCAGAACCGCCATCTCAACCGTTTGGTGAACCTTTTCGCCGGTTACCGCATTCTCTGCAACCACGGTGATGTTTTTGGTTTCCGGATCTTCATTGACCTCGGCAACTTTACCCTTGATAAAAAAGACATTCTCATCTTCTTTTATGCGATTGTAAAATTTTTCATACCGAGAGCCCGGAGCCCGGAGATCGATGTAAAAAATGTATATCTTGGCATCTGGATATCTTTCCCGGATATAAGTGGCATGCTTGAGAGAAGCCATGCAGCAGATATAAGAACAATATGGGAGATGATTTTCATCCCTTGACCCGGCACATTGGACAAAGGCGATGCTCTCGATGTCTTTATTGTCGGATGGGCGTTGAATGGTTCCTTTTGTGGGCCCATTGGGGGAGGCCAGTCGCTCAAGCATCATATTGGTAATCACATTCTCATATTGACCAAAGCCTAGATTGTCTATTTTGGATGCATCGTACGGCTCCCATCCGGTGGCCCAGACCAGGGCACCCACCTTCAAGTTCACGGTACTGGTTTCCATTTCGAGATCGATGGCATCGTACTTACAAGCTTCTTTACACCGCACGGCATCACCGGTTCCGATGATCTGGGGAGACAGGACATACTGGGCAGGAAACGCCATTTCAAAGGGCTGATAAGCTGCCTTGATCTTTTTCATGCCCAGATCGAAATCACTCTCAATTTCTGCTTCACAGACCGCGGCACAGTCACCGCAACAGGTACAGTTTTCATTCACATAGCGGGGTGCCAATTTGATCGAAACATCGTAGTCACCAGGTGTTCCTGTCACGCTTTCCACTTCAGCAAGTGTAAAAACCTTGATCTTGGGGTTGTCTTTGATCCGGCGGAAATTGATTTCCAGACCGCAGGAAGGTGGACACAGCTTGGGAAAATATTGATTCAACTGCGATACCCTTCCACCTAGGTAAGGATTTTTTTCGACCAGGAACACTTCGTACCCCACTTCAGCGGCCTCTATGGCTGTGGTCAGCCCACTGATTCCGCCACCCACGACCATGATACTTTCACTAGCAGGGGCTCCTCTGTCTTCTGTCATGCTATCCCTCCGT
>JAHEIB010000232.1 GCA_024639645.1 Deltaproteobacteria bacterium | reverse complement strand
TTCAGGCTCTGCACCGTCTTACGTTTGCCGTCCTGCTGACGCAGGTTGTAGCCGGCGATGGACCCATCCGGAGCAATGGTCAGGGTGTTGCAAAAAAGGGTGGGCCAACCCAGCTTTTGCAATAGGGGTCGGGCAAATTCAACATAGGTATCAGACACGACAATAATCTGGGTCTGTTCCCGGACCCAGTTTAGAAAATCCAGAGCCCCCTCAAGGGGATCCATGGTTTCAATGACATCTGTTATATCTTTCAGCTTGAGACCATTCTCAGCCAGAATCCCCAGACGTTTTTTCATCAGGACGTCATAATCGGAAATATCCCGGGTGGTCAGTTTCAGTTCTTCGATACCGGTTCTCTTGGCAACCCGAATCCATATTTCGGGTGTAAAAATACCTTCCATATCCGCACAAATGATTTTCATCATTCAGTTCAATCCCTTTCAGCTCTATCTAATCTAACAAAAATATGCTTCTTCTTCGAAACGTTTTTACCTTTTAACCCGTTACACACATTACGAGGGCCCTTGCCATATTAGAAGCTATCTCAAAAAAGTTTTTTGGCCCAATTTCTGTGTTGGTCACCTGCTTCAACTGCTCGGAATAATTCAGTATACACCCCAAGGACACTTCCTTCGGGGCGCCTGCGGGCTGAAGTTCAGGCCCGCCTTGAACTTCAACCAAAACCCTTTTTTTGAGATGGCTTATAGGCTATTAGCTGTTTAGGCTGCAGACTGTTAGGTGCAAATCGCTGAAAGCCCTCAGCCACCCCCGTATGTCCCTTGGACCCTTGTATGCTGGAACGCTGGAATGCTTGGAGGCTGGGATGCTGCTGCCCGCTCATAGCTGTCAGCTACCCTCCACCCTTGTATCACCCTCGGGCCCTTGTACCCTTTTCTTACTCCTCGTAATTGTCATCCTCAATACGAATAAGCATGGGTGCCCGGCTCACAACATCAAGAACCCGTATCTCTGCCAGGGCATTCTGGACATCCTCTTCCTTTGCCAGATGGGACAGCATCACGACCGGTACAGATCCTTCTGTTTTACGCCCTTTTTGATTTACCGATTTAATACTGATGCCGTGTTGGCCGAGAACCCCGGAGATGGTGGACAAAACCCCGGGTTTGTCCTGGGCGAAAAAGCGAAAATAGTAATGGGTTGTAATATCCCGGATGGGTGTTACAGGGACCTGCTTCACATGATCCATTTGATAAGACATCAGAGGCACACGCCCGTTGGCGTTCATCAGAAGATTCCGGGCAATGTCCACGATATCACCGATGACGGCACTGGCTGTCGGCATCATGCCGGCACCATGACCGTACAGGAGGATATCACCCACGGCATCTGCCGTGACGGTAATGGCATTCAAGGTGCTGTTGACATTCGACAAAAGATTGTCAAAGGGAATCATGGCCGGGTGTACGCGCGCCTCCACCGTGTTATCACCGGCCTTGGTAATGGCCAAAAGCTTGATGCGATAGCCGAACTGCCCTGCAAAAGCAATGTCCAGCGGTGTGATTTTGGAAATGCCCTCAATATATATGTCATCGAAATTGATCTCCATACCATATCCCAGGGATGTCAATATTGCCAGTTTATGGGCGGTGTCAAACCCTTCCACATCCAAGGTCGGATCAGCTTCTGCATAACCGTTGGCTTTGGCTTTAGCCAGTGCAGCATCAAATTCGATACCCTCGTCGGTAATCTTGGACAAAATGTAGTTGCAGGTGCCGTTCAGAATACCTGTCATGGACTGGATGCGGTTTCCCACCAGCGACTCCCGCAGGGTTTTGATAATGGGCATACAGCCACCAACACTTGCCTCATAGGCCAGGTCCGCACCATTGTCCATGGCGTTTTTGAACAATTGGTTGCCATGCTTTGCCAGGAGAGCCTTGTTTGCGGTAACAACCTGCTTCCCGTTTTCCAGAGCCTTCAGAATCAATGTCCTGGCAATACCCTCCCCACCGATCATCTCCACAACGATATCCACTTCCGGGTCATCGACGACCTCAAATGCATTCGATGTCAGCAGAAATTCATCCAGTTGAAGCCCCCGATCCCTTTCCAGGTCGATATCGGCAATATATTTTAGCTTCAGTGGCACACCCACACGCGCCACCAGAATCTCCATATTTTCCATCAACATCCTGGCAACACCCGTGCCCACCGTTCCCAAGCCCAACAAACCAATTTGAATAGATTTTTTCATCTGCGACACCCTACCAGGGCAAACCGGAGACCCTGTTTTATTATCCACTGCGTTTCAGAATAGCTACTTTCTTAACTTTTCATTCACAAGTCAAGGTTTAAAATCCCAATTACGGTTCCAGAACAATATCAAAAAATTGTTTTGACTTTTAGACGGGCGAAGATTAAATTTCATATCTGTCACCATGCAGCAAACAGCAAACCGACCACCCATGAAACGGCCCTATCCACAGACCAGCCAGAGAATGGCGGAGGTCATGACAGGGTAATTTATCAGGTGTGCAAACACCTGTATCCTGACTGACAGGATGAGGAGAAAGCGATATCACTATGAAAAAGCCACTGACATACGCTGATGCCGGCGTTGACATCGATAAAGGCAACGCTTTGGTCGACCAGATAAAAGCAGTTGCTAAAAGTACTTTCAAATCCAATGTTCTCAGTGACATCGGTGGATTCGGGAGCATGTATTCCCTGAACTTGGAAAGGTTGAAGAGACCTGTACTGGTAAGCTCAACCGACGGCGTGGGTACCAAGCTCAAAATAGCCTTTCTTACGGGAAAGCATGACACCATCGGCATCGACCTGGTGGCCATGTGCGTCAACGATATCGTCGTCCAGGGGGCAAAACCATTATTCTTTCTCGATTACATCTCCATGGGCAAGCTCGACAATACCACGGCGATGGCGATCATTTCCGGTATCGGCGATGGCTGTAAACTTGCCGGCTGCGCTCTTATTGGTGGTGAAACAGCGGAAATGCCCGGAATATACAAGGAAAACGAATATGATCTGGCCGGGTTCACCGTCGGTATTGTTGACAACGATAAAATCATCGACGGCTCTGATATACGGGGTGGAAACCAGATTATCGGCATCGCTTCCAGCGGCCTGCACAGCAATGGGTATTCCCTGGTACGTAAAATCTGTTTCGACATACTCAAAATGGATTTGGATGAGCACCTGCCAGAGTTGGGAAAAACCCTGGCGGAAGAATTGTTGACGCCCACGAAGATATATACGGAAACCCTCCTGAGCATGACCCGGGATCTGCCGATTAACGGTCTCTGCCATATCACGGGAGGTGGTTTCGAAGACAATCTGGTCCGAATCATTCCCGAAGCCTGTGGTATCGTTATCAAAGAAAACAGCTGGGAAGTTCCCCCGATTTTTACCTTCCTTAAGGAAGCCGGTGGTATCGAAGACACGGAAATGAAACGCACGTTCAACAACGGCCTGGGGATGATCGCAATTGTGCCGGAAAACATAGCCCAGGATGTTTTTGAGCGCATCAACGCCATGGATGAAAGGGCATATTTCATTGGAGAAATCGTCGATCGAAAAGCCGCTAAAAACCGGATCGTATGGGCCTAAGCCCGTCAATCAAACCTTTCAAACAAGGCGGCTGTGGCACCGTGTCCTTAAGACCCCATACCAGAAATTATTGACATGGCTGACAAATGGTCAGCGTTGGGGTGCTGTTTGCCGCAGTTGAAATGCAAATACAACGGGAACCTGGCAGGTGACCAGCAAAAAGAGACAGAATCACAGGAGTCAACTACCACCCGGGTAACGGGTGGCTTGGATTTTCCCCCAAATGGGGGAAAAACAAAGTAGACGGCACGTCTCCGCAAGTTCAGGTTCGGAACCGCGTGCCAAGCACGCGGTTTGTAGAACAAAAAACCCTAACCTGACTTTATTAGGCAGACCCCCTTACACGATTTTATTGTCATGATCACACTCGGTATTGAATCATCCTGTGATGAAACCGCAGCGGCAATTCTTGAGAACGGCACCCGGATCCTTTCCTCCATTGTGGCATCCCAGATCGAGGTTCACAGCCCCTACGGCGGCGTTGTACCCGAACTGGCTTCCCGCAAACACATCGAGGCTATCGCACCGGTGGTGGACGAG
>JAHEIB010000081.1 GCA_024639645.1 Deltaproteobacteria bacterium | reverse complement strand
GAAAAGAGATGTGACCCGGACAAACAACGGCATTTTTGGGAAGCCATTCAGGATCCATGGAATTGACTCATCATCGATTCCTTTTTATCCATACCTCCTTCTTCTTTTCAAAGGGCGGCCCTGGTCAGGCCGCCCATTTTTTTTGTGACGGTTTCGTCAAACGTCCGATATCTTCGTTATGCTGCATCCCTCGTCATTTCAACGTACCCATAAGTACGATTTCATTCCTCGGGACTTGCAAGCCTTGATCTCGAAAGTTTTACAAAACCGTCACAAAATGGCTTGTATTAATAAGAATAATTCTATTTAAATGAAGTGGTTATGATGTTATAGCAATGAATTGCTTAAAATGATATATGGATTCCAACCTGCGAGAATGACAGACGATTAAACATCTTCGGAATATGTTAGCCTTTTAGGTGGTTCAGGCTGTAGACTATTAGGCACTTACAGCTTATAGCTCATTGCTAAACCCTTGTATCACCCTCGGACCCTTGTATGCTGAGATGCGCTGTCCGCTTTTAGCGGTCAGTCACCCTTAAACCTTTGTATCACCCTCGGACCCTTAAACCCTATTTACAACGTACACGCATCCTTCGCTTTTTTTGCCTCCACGTAATGAGCGGCTGCCAGAGCCGCCGTACATCCATCTGCCGCCGCCGTGATGATCTGCCGGGCATATTTTTCCCTGATATCACCGATAGCATATATACCGGGAATAGCGGTTTCGCACTTTTCATCGGTGATGACGTTCCCCTCCACCGACATCTTGATACCGGCCGGTACGATAGCGTTGTTGGGTACAAACCCGATAAAAATAAACACGCCGTTTATTGGCAACTCCCTCTGATCGTTTGTCTGTGTGTCTTTCAAATCAACCGCATAGACACCTTCGTCATTGGCCTTGATACGGGTCAAAACGGTGTTCCATAGCATCTCTATTTTACATTCATCGAAAACACGTTGCTGCAGTAGCATCCCGGCCCGCAGGGCATCTCTGCGGTGGGCAATGTATACTTTTTCCGCTATCTTGGCCAGATAGAGGGCTTCTTCTGCTGCTGAGTCACCGCCACCCACCACCACGACTGTCTTGCCCCTGAAAAAAAAGCCATCGCACACCGCGCAATAAGACACACCTTTCCCATAGAATTCGCTTTCTCCGGGAATGCCTAATTTTCGAGGGTTTCCACCGGTACCCAGTATCACTGCATGGGATTTGAGTATGGTACCATTGTCTAATTGCACGGTGTGTAATTCTGCACCGGGTACAATCGCCGCAACTTCGCGGCCCTCCACCTCCAGGCCGTAAGTGTCGGCATGCTGGCTGAATTTCATACCCAGCTCGGCACCACTGATGTGCTCGAATCCCGGATAATTTTCAACTTCATCTGAATTGATAATCTGACCACCCGGGACGCCTTTTTCGATCAAGACCGCATTCATGGCGGCTCTTTTAGCATAAATACCGGCCGTCAACCCCCCTGGGCCGCCGCCAATGATAATGACATCGTAAATGGTATCTGACATTTTCTGCTCCATATTCGCTGGTATTGTTTATATCCTAATTTTATTGAGACACGGTTCAAAGAATTAAGCTTTAAGCGATAAGCCGTAAGCAGCTTAAAGCTTATGGCTAACAGCTTGAACCTTAAATCCTTGTATCACCCTCAAACCCTCGGACCCCATATTTGCACTATCTCCGCGCAAACATCCTGGGTTGCCACATGCAGTTGAGTATTGCAGTCTTTCAGGGCCAGACCGACTTCTTGCAAGGCCTTTTCGGGCGTGTTGTTGGTTTCGCTCAGGTGTGCAAGAACCACATGCTGAAGGCCGTTGTGTTTCAGGGCCGATACAAGCTCCCGGGAAGCCTCATTGGAGAGGTGGCCCGTTCTGCTTTGAATGCGCTGTTTCAAGGGCCATGGATAGGGTCCATTGATGAGCATCTCAGGATCGTGATTCGCTTCGAGAATGAGTATCTGGCACGCCTTGAGACGTTCTCTAACCATGGCGGTCACCACACCCAGGTCGGTGGCAATGCCTATTTTCATGCCATTGTTGTGAATGGTAAATCCAGCTGGGTCTTCTGCATCGTGGGAAATGGAAAATGGCGAAAGGGTCCAATTGTTGACCATAAAAGGGTTTCCGCATTCAAAAAATCGAATGTCGGCTATTTTTCCTAACATGGAACCGGCGGTTCGGCCGGTTTTTTTGGAGATATGAACCGGCAGACCAAATCTCCGGGCCAGGACACCCACACCCTGAATGTGATCCGAGTGCTCGTGAGAAACGACAATGGCGTCTAACTGGTCAGGATGGAAACCTCTTGATTTGCATCGACGTTCAATCTCGATTCCGGACAGACCCGCGTCAAAAAGAACCCTGGTCTGCTGGTCTGCCACCAGGATGGCATTTCCCTTACTGCCGCTGGCCAGCATACAGACGGTCAAGTGACTGTTTGCCGGCACGGCAATTGTTGGGCTTGATTCTTTGCTCGGATTCATTTAAGCGTTTAATATCCTATAGATGTTTTAGGCCATTAGGCGTTTAGACTGTAGGCTGTTAGACACTTACCGCTTAATGCTTAATGCTACCCTTCAGCCCTCCAACCCTCAGACCCCCAACCCTGCTCTACTTTCCCGTATGCCCAAAGCCCCCTTCATTGCGTTCGGTTTCATCGAGTTCATCCACCAGCGTGATACTTGCCTGGTATATCTTTTGTACGATCAGCTGGGCAATACGGTCGCCCCTGTGAATTGTATAGGGATTTGGGCTCAGGTTGATTATCCCGATTTTGACTTCGCCGCGGTAGTCCGCATCGATGGTGCCCGGCGCATTGACAATACTGATGCCGTGTTTGATAGCCAATCCGCTTCGGGGCCGCACCTGAACTTCAAATCCTTTTGGAATCGCCATGGCGAGGCCCGTGGGGATAAGGGCTATGTCTCCGGGTGCAAGATGCTGGTCTGATTCGATGGCTGCGCAGACATCCATGCCGGCTGCCAGGGGTGTCATATAAGCCGGCAGGGGGATATCCATGTCTCTCTCGGGTTGAAGGCGGCGAAGTTGAATGGCGGGCTGATGACTCATGAAATCTGCTTGTACCCCGCTCTTTTCAGCGTGGGCTGAAATCAAATTAAAGGTTTCGATATGTTTTCGTAGTCTTTTTTGTCTTTGGTCGGTCCCAGCACGGTCAGGGATGTCTTGCTGTTGCTGAAAAGTCTGTCAGCGATATCTTGAATATCATCTGTGGTAACGGCATCGATCTTTTCCACCACTTCCTGAAGTGGAACCTGGCGCTGGAAATGCATTTCATTCTGAGCCAGCCGGACCATCTGGTTTTCACTGCTTTCGGATGACAGCAGCAGATTCCCCTTGATATATTCTTTGGCGCCCGTGAGTTCAGATTCCTGGACCCGCTGCTCTTTCAGACGATGCATATGGCTTATCAGTAACTGGGCTGTTTCAACGGCCCGTAAAGGATCTACCGCGGCGTAGGCGCCAAACATCCCACTGTCAACATGGGTGGACACAAACGAGTAGACCGTATATGCCAGACCTCTTTTTTCCCGAATGTCCTGAAACAGGCGTGAGCTCATGTTGCCGCCTAAAAGGGTACTCATGAGAGAGAAACCATATCGCAGGGGGTGGCCTGTTGAAAGGCCGTTGACCCCGATACAGATATGGGTCTGCTCAAGTTTTCTGGTGTGAAGATTGACGTTGGTGTTACCGGCAGGCGTCTTTCGCTCAGGAAAATCATCGCTCTTATGGATGGATTCGAAAGCCGGGCCGATTAGATCGACAAAGTTCTGATGGTCCACATTCCCGGAGGCCGAGATGATGATACGATCCGGCTGATATAGACGTTTAAAAAATTGCTTGATGGTTTCAGCATCAAATCGAAGGATGTTTTCACGGGTACCGAGAATGGAGCGGCCCAAAGGATGGTTTCCCCAGAAGTGTCTTCCGGAAAGGACATGAATATATTCATCGGGGCTGTCTTCAACCATCCCGATTTCCTGCAAAATAACAGGCCGCTCCTTGATCACTTCTGTTTCATCAAACAGTGAATTCAAAAAAATGTCGGACATGACGTCAACCATGGTTTCCAGGTGTGAATCCATCACCTTGGCATGAAAACAGGTATTTTCCATGGTTGTAAATGCATTGGTCTGCCCACCAATATCATCGAACTCTTTGGCGATTTGAAATGCGGATCGCTTCTCTGTTCCTTTGAAGATCAGATGTTCGATGAGGTGAGACAGACCGTTTTCAGCAAGCGTTTCATCCCTGGACCCGGCATTGACCCAGATACCCATGGTCACCGAACGGACATACGGCATTTGCTTGGTAATGATTTTAACACCGTTGTTCAGGTCGGTTTTGTTTGTCCCTGGGTAGTTATTCATCTTCCTGTACAGCTTTATGGCTTAGGCGGATCTTACCATCCCTTCCGACTTCCAATACCTTAACCTTAAGGGTATCGCCTTCTTTGACAATGTCGGTGACTTTTTTTACACGGTAGTTTGCCAGCTGAGAAATATGAACCAGACCGTCCGTTCCCGGCAAAATCTGCACAAAGGCCCCGAAATCGGTAGTTTTAACCACGGTGCCTTCATAGATGGCGCCTACCTCGGCTTCCCTGGTAATATCCTTTATCATTGTCAGGGCTGCTTCCAGATCTTCGGAAGATGCCGCGGCGACCTTAACGACGCCGGAATCATCGACTTCAACCTTGGTGTTGGTTTCGCTCTGGATCGCACGAATTACCTTGCCTCCCGGGCCGATGATTTCTCTGATTTTATCCGGGTTGATTTCAATGGCGTGTATCTTGGGTGCAAAGGGGGAGATCTCTTCCCTGGGTTTGTCCAGGGCTTTCATCATCTGTTCCAGGATGTGCAAACGACCCTTGCGGGCCTGCTCCAGGGCATTTTCCATGATTTCCTTGGAGAGTTCCAGAATTTTGATGTCCATCTGAAGTGCTGTAATTCCTTCGGTGGTTCCGGCAACCTTGAAATCCATATCTCCGGTATGGTCCTCATCTCCGAGGATATCGGACAGAATGATCGTCTGGTCCTCATCCTTGACAAGACCCATAGCGATACCGGAAACAGGTGCTTTGATGGGAACACCCCCATCCATCAATGCCAGCGTTCCCGCACAAACCGTACCCATTGAGGAAGAACCGTTCGATTCCAGTACTTCTGAAACGAGGCGGATGGTATAGTCAAAGACATCCTTTTCCGGCAGAACCTTTTCGATGGCTCTCGTGGAAAGACCGCCGTGCCCGATATCCCTTCGACTGGGTCCACCCACGCGCTTGACTTCCCCGACCGAAAACGGCGGGAAATTATAGTGCAGCATGAATGGACGAAATTCCTCTCCACTGAGGGTTTCAACACGTTGTTCGTCCGGACCGGATCCCAGTGTCAACACGCCCAGAACCTGTGTTTCACCTCTGGTGAAGAGTGCACTTCCATGGGGTCGGGAGAGAAGCCCCACCTCGCAGGAAATGGGCCGGATCTCATCGAATTTGCGGTTGTCGATGCGGCTTTTTTCCTTGAGAATAATATCTCTGCTGATGGATTTTTTCAGATCGCTAAAGATTTTCGAAATCTCTTCGCCTCTGTCCGCATAGTCCTCTCCCAATGATTCCATGAGATCTTTTTTCACTTGTCTCATGGCATCATAGCGGGGCATTTTGTCCGGTATGGACAGTGCCTTGCGAATTTTTCCTCTAGCGGCTTCATGAACAACCGTTACCAGCGCTTCATCTACTTCGGGCGGCGTAAAAACTCTTTTTCTTTTTCCGCAGGTTTCCCGCATCTTTTCCTGAAGATCAATTAGCGGCTGGAGCCCCTGATGCCCAAAAAATATGGCATCGAGCATCTCTTTTTCACTGACGACGTTCCCGCCGCCTTCCACCATGACAACACCTGTTTTGGAGCCGGCAACAATAATATTGATATCGGCTTCGACGCATTCATCAATGGTGGGGTTGATTTTAAGTTCTCCCTGGATTCGGCCTACCCGGACACATGCAATAGGGCCTGCAAACGGGATATCTGAAATGGTGAGAGCCGCCGAAGCGCCTACCATGGCCATCACATCGGCATCATTCTCCTGATCCATTGCCAGAACGGTGGCAATGATCTGGGTTTCAAAATTATAGTATTTTGGGAAAAGAGGACGTATGGGACGATCGATCAGTCGTGCTGTCAGCGTCTCTTTTTCACTTGGGCGTCCAATTTCTCGTCTGAAATAGTTTCCAGGTATTCTCCCAGCAGCATAAATCTTTTCCTGATATTCAACGGATAAAGGGAGAAATCCGACATTGCGCTCATCGTTGGACGATACAGCGGTGACCAGAACGGTCGAATCTCCGTATTTGACAACAACCGATCCGGAGGCCTGCTTGGCGACCTTGCCGGTCTGAATACTGAGGGTTTTTCCGCCCACGTCTGCTTCTAATAAAATTTCCATATAGTGTTCCTAACTCAGCTGCAAGGGCACGCTGTCGTGACGCAAAGACATCCTCGACAGGTCTGAGGCCCTAAACTGAAGATTTGTTTTTTTATTTGATCTTACCGCCGAAGCCCCAGAGCTTCAATGATGGATCGGTATCGTTTAACATCGTTCTTTTTTACATAATTTAATAGTCTTCGTCGCCGGCCGACCATCTTCAGCAAGCCTCTCCTGGAATGGTGGTCCTTTTTGTGTATTTTAAGATGTTCGGTCAGGTAGCTGATGCGGTGGGTCAGAAGACCAACCTGAACTTCCGGAGATCCGGTATCACTGTCATGCGTCTTATACTGATCGATCAGTTCTTTTTTATTTTCTGTTGTAAACACCACTTTCTTTAAGCCTCCTATTTAAAAATTTGTTTGTTTTGAAAAATAGCATTATTAATGGATACACGAAATAGAGAAAGTAAAAAATAGCATTTTTCTTTGTTTTAATTGAAAACACAGCAGTAATGATATTCACTGCCTGTTTCATTTTGTTCTAGCACTGCGATAAGCGTTCTGTTTCCATCGATAATTTTAATGAATTTATCCTTGTCCGGCAGTACATTCACAGGAACATCCTTTTGCGTCAATGGAACACCGTTGACGATTTTATTTTTCAAGTTTTTACCAGCCGTCCATTCCGGCATATACCCGAGCGCTTCCGTCATACCCACGGCATACTGTGAAAAGGTTTCATTGGCCGCACGTTTCTCAAATGCTTCAAGCGTCATTGCATCGCCAATGGAAAACCCAGAGCTTTGGATGCGTCTCAATGTTTTTAAATGTCCACCGCAACCCAGCGCGTTGCCGATGTCCGCGCCAAGCGTTCGAATATACGTTCCCGCAGAGCAGGTCACCTCAAACTGGATATACGGTAGCCGAATCTCAGATATCTCTAAAACCAATACCACAACCTGCCGGGCCGGTTTTTGAATCGGTTTGCCGCGCCGTGCGTGTTTGTACAGTGGAACCCCTTTGTGCTTGAGTGCAGAATAAACGGGTGGTATTTGATCAAGAGGCCCTGTAAAAGATCCAAAAACATTCTGAATCTCAGCTTCGGAAAAATCCGGAACCTGTCTCTCCGATATCCTGTTGCCGGTAGCATCCTGTGTATCGGTTTCTATACCCAGATGCAGCAGCGCTTCGTATTTTTTGTCACCTCCCAGAAAAAATCTGGCCAGTCGGGTGGCACGGTTGATACAGCATACCATGACACCGGTTGCAAAAGGATCAAGGGTTCCTGTATGACCGACCTTTTTAACACCCAGCGTCCTTTTCACATGTGACACAACACGTGCAGAGGACACGTTTTCCTGCTTGTCGATAACGACAAACCCGTGGTGATCTAAAGACATTTCTTTCAATTGAGTTCAGGAATCGCCTTGATGGTTTCCTTTATTTTTTTAATCGTGGATTCGATACTGAATCCAGCTGCGCTCGGATGCCCCCCTCCGCCGAATGTGGATGCAATTGCGGCGACATCGATTGATCCGTCCGAACGGAGACTTACGTGATAATTTTTTTCTCCCGCATTATATTTTCTGCCGTTGGCCTGTTCCTGTATCAACGCGGCCATCTTGACATCTTCTATTCTGCGAGCATAATGAATCAGCCCTTCTGCATCCCCAGGTTGTGTCCCGGTTTCCTTTAACATTTTCTGGGTAAGGGTCATTAGGGAAAGACTGCCGTTGTTTGATATTTCGATCGATTCAAGTGCCTGATTCAACAGCTTGATGCGACCCAGAGAATAGGACCCGTACAGATGCTGGGCAATATGAATCGGTTTAACGCCCAACTGAACCATTTCGTTGCATATCGCAAAGGCGGAAGCATTGGTATTTGAGAAACGAAAGGATCCAGTATCCGTAACGATGCCGGTGTAAATGGATGTTGCCATGGCGGTGCTTATGGGTATGGCCATCTCTTTCAACAGACGGAAAACCAGTTCCACCGTGGCACAGGCTTTGTTGTCAATGAGATGTCGTTCACCGAAGCGCGTGTTGGTGGTATGATGATCGATATTGATAACCATGGGAATCTGAGTGACGATGTCTGTGGCGCGACCGATGCGATCCAGGTTGCTGCAGTCAAGAATGATAGCTGTTTCATAGGCATGAACCCGGCTGATCTGGTTTTGAATGCGGTCAATCTCCGGCAGGAAGCGGTAAACAGCCGGGATGTCGCTTTCATTATATAACGTCGCTTTAATATCTAATGCTTCCATTGCCAGACCTAATGCCAAGAGAGATCCCAGGGCATCCCCATCCGGATTGATATGGGAAGCGATCAAAACACTGCGACTATTCTTCAGTTGTTGAATGATCTGTTTCATTTTCGGGTACAACCGATTTCAGTAGTTTCTCTATTTTCATGCCGTAGTCAAACGACGTGTCATAAATAAATTTAAGCTCCGGCATATACCGAAGTCCCAGTTTGCCGGCGAGATGGCGCTTGACATGCCCTTTTGCGCTTTGAAAGCCTTTGGCAGCGTTCTCGCGTTCCTTTTCCCCCAGATAGGTGGAATAATAAACATAGGCGGTCTTCAGGTCCGATCCCATTTTAACACCGGTGATGGTTGTGTTTTCCAGTCGTGGATCGCTGACACCTTTACGGAGAAGGTCAGAAAGCACCTTCTGTATCATGCCGCCGACCCGTTCTGAACGTGAAAATGGCTTCATATTCATAAATGGATGATCTCCAGCTCACTGTCGACGATTTCGGCCAATCCTGTCTTATCAAGCATATTCAATATCTTGTCGCTCTTTGAGTTGATAGCGCGCAGGTCTGTGCCCACCAGGGAAAAACCGATTTCCGCTTTTTGATAGATATCATGGGCGCCCACCTCCGCCACGGACGCGTTGAAATTATTTTGAACCTGGCGAATCAGTGCTTTGACAACGCTTCTTTTTTCTTTCAATGAACGGCAGCCATGGATCCGGAAAATGACGCCGCATATGCCGACAATCATATCAAAAACCCGTGTTAAGTTTTAGGTGTTAGGTTTTAAGATATGGAAAAAGAGTCGATACAACATCCGTCCGCACCTAACAATCTAAAGCGTAAAACCTATTATTTTAATCCAATTCCGGTTTGATTTCTTCCGTATAATAGCACTCCAGGGTGTCGCCGATCTTGAGATCGTTGAAATTTTCGATGCCGATGCCGCATTCATAGCCGTTCTGGACTTCTTTGACATCATCTTTGAAGCGTCTGAGGGAAGAAACCTTTCCTTCATATATGACGATGCCATCCCGCAGCAACCGAACCAGCTTGCCCCTTTCAAAACTGCCTTCAGTGATATAACTGCCGGCAATCGTGCCGATTTTGGGAATATGGAAAATATCACGAACTTCCGCCCATCCCTGGGTCCGGTCTTTAAATGTCGAAGACATCAATCCCAGCATGGCATCCCGGATTTCCTTGATCACATCATAAATGACATTGTGATAGCGGATATCGACCTGTTCTTCATTGGCCATTTCCTGCACCTTTGGGCTGGATCGTACATTGAAGCCGATAATGATGGCGTTGGATACGGCTGCCAGAGAAATATCGGATTCAGTAATGGTACCGGTTGCGCCATGAACGATGTTTATATTGACCTCATCATTGCTGAGACCGGACAGCGATTCCTTGAGCGCTTCAATGGATCCGTGAACATCTCCTTTCAGGATCAGGTTGAGGTCTTTTACCTCGCCGGTTTTCATTTTTTCGAACAGGCCGTCCAGACTCAGACGGCTGGTCTTGGCCAGATCCACCGAGCGCTGTTTTCGGACCCTGTGCTGGCTGATCTGTTTGGCATCTTTCTCATCGGTTACGGAGACGAGCTCGTCACCGGCTGAAGGTACACCTGACAGACCGATCACTTCAACTGGCAGAGATGGTCCTGCGGAAGAGACCTGCTGTCCCATGTCATTCAAAAGAGCGCGGAGCTTTCCATAATGTATGCCACAAACAACGGAATCACCGGCGCGAAGTGTCCCCTCCTGAACCAGAACCGTGGCTACTGGACCTCGACCGGCATCGAGTTTGGCCTCCACAACATGACCTCTGGCCAGTTTGTTCGGATTGGCTTTCAACTCAAGCATTTCTGTTTGCAGGAGGATCATTTCCAGCAGGTCATCGATACCGATGTTTTTCTTTGCTGAAACTTTAACGAAGATGGTGTCGCCCCCCCATTCTTCGGTTACCAGTCCATTTTCAGATAGTTCCCGCAGAACACGCTCCGGATCTGCATTGTCTTTGTCGATCTTGTTAACAGCCACGATGATGGGTACGCCGGCCGCCTTGGAGTGATTGATGGCTTCGATGGTTTGTGGCATGACACCATCGTCGGCGGCGACCACGAGAACGACGATATCCGTGACGCTTGCACCCCGAGACCGCATTGCTGAAAAAGCCTCATGTCCGGGTGTGTCGAGGAATACAACCTGTCCTTTTGGCGTGCTGACATTGTATGCACCAATATGCTGTGTAATACCGCCGGCTTCAAGCTCTGTTACTCTTGTTTCACGAATAACATCCAGCAGGGAGGTTTTTCCATGGTCCACATGCCCCATGATGGTGACAACAGGGGGCCTTGCGCTGAGATTTTTTGGATCATCCTCGACGGCCTTAAGCAAATTATCCTCTTCAAAGGATGCCTTTTCCAGTTCGTATCCAAACTCTGTGGAAACAAGAACGGCCGTATCAAAATCGATGGTTTGATTAACCGTTGCCATGACACCCAGGCCCATCAACTTGGCGATCATTTCATTGGCCTTGATCCCCATTCGTTTGGCCAGTTCTGCCAAAATAATGGTATCGTCTATTTTGATCCGACGTTTGATGGCTTTTGGCGTGGTAATCTGTGGCTTTAATCCCCGATCCATTTTGGATTTGGGGCCTTTTTTACCCTTGCGGAGGCGTTTGGAACCGCCTGAATAAAGATCCTTGCCCTCGACCACCTCTTTTTTCCGGAAGGCTATTTTCTTCTTAAAAAACTTCCTGTCCGGTTCCACAGCCTCTGCTTTTTTACGTCCTTTCTTTTTCTTGTCTTTTAAGGACGGTTCCTGAGCAACGGATGGTGTCTGTTTGGCGGCAATGGGCTTGCGAACCGTTTTCTTTGGTCTGGCAGGTGCTTTTTTGGCTTCCGCCGGGTCTGTCTCTTTGGGTGGCGGCGGTGGCTTGATTATTTTTGCCGGTGTTTCCTTCTTTTTCTTTTTAAGCGGCTTGACAGGCTCGGGCTTTTTTGCTTCGGGCTCCACGACTGCTTTTTCCGGTGCCTTTGTTTCAACCGGCGCAACCGTCTCTTCGGGTTTTTCAACAACGACTTCCTTGGGCGGCTTTTTCTTTGGAACCGCTTTCTCGGTCGTTTCTTCGGCCTCGGGTTCTTTGGCTGTCGTTTCTTTTTCAGTTATGGGAGTGGCTTCTTCCACAACCACTTCTGGCTGAGAAGGCTCCGCGATGGTCTCGGGTTTTTTGACGGTTTTGACCCGGCGCCTGCGTATAACGGTCGGCTTGATTCGTTTTTCTTCCAGCTTTGCCGCTTTCTTTTTGCTGCCACTGAGTTTTGCTTTGATATCAGGCAACTCTGATTCATCAACGGAACTCATGTGGCTTTTTACAGGGTATTCAATTTTATGAAGCCTGTCGACCAGCTCGGTGTTGGTCATGTTTAATTCCCGGGCAAGTTCATATATCCTGATCTTTCCCATCCATCCCCCTTAACCTTCACATGGTAATACGCTTATTTTTCTTGGGTGTTTTCCGCTTCGGCATTTTCATTTTTATCGGTATCGTTCAGCAACGTTTCATCAGAAACCGTTTCCGTGCTTGAGGACCCGTCGTCGGTCGTTGCTTCCAGATCCAAACGTTCCTGTTCTTCCTTGTCCGCAGTGACATTTTCCATAGCGGCCTGTTTTTCTTCAGCCAGATAGATTTTTGCGTTTTCGATCAACAATGCTGCTTTTTCTTCTCCGATACCCCGTATCTGCGTGAGATCATCAACGGAGACTTTGACAAGTTCCTCGGCTGAATAAAGTCCTTTTTCGAACAATGAATCTGCCATGCTGATGCCCACACCAGGCAGGGCAACCAGGGAGTCGTACCCGCTTTTCATGGCTTCGCTGTAGCTGGACTCACTGTTGACATCCAGGTGCCAGCCGGTCAGTTTGGACGCGAGCCTCACATTTTGACCCCGCTTTCCAATGGCCACAGAGAGAAATTCATCCGGAACGATTACCTCCATGGACCTATTATCTTCATCGATAATCACCCTGGATATTTCAGCGGGCGCCAAGGCATTGCACACGAATTTGGCAGCATCCACATGCCAGGGTATAATATCTATTTTTTCTCCACGAAGCTCCTGGACGACATTCTGAACACGCGAGCCTTTCATTCCGACACATGCACCCACAGGGTCGATATCCGAGTCGTTGGATGAAACCGCAAACTTGGCTCTGACGCCGGGTTCACGTGCAGCCCCCTTGATTTCAACGATACCTTCACTGATTTCAGGTACTTCCGTCTTGAAAAGGTGTACCAGAAAATCCGGGTGTGTTCTGGACAAGAGAATTTGCGGACCACGCGATTCATGCAGAACATCCAATATCAGCGCACGAATCCGATCGCCACGGCGATAAGACTCTCTGGGAACCTGTTCCCGGTTCGGCAGAACACCTTCGGTGTGACCCAGGTTGACGATAATATCGCCACGATCGACCCGTTGAACAATACCGTTGACAATGTCTCCTTTGCGATCGATAAAACTGGAATAGACCACATCCCTTTCGGCATCCTTCATTTTTTGAATGATAACCTGCTTTGCAGACTGGGCCGCGATACGGCCAAATGTCGTGGCATCCATTTTGGTGCCGAGACTGTCTC
>JAHEIB010000231.1 GCA_024639645.1 Deltaproteobacteria bacterium | reverse complement strand
CTTGCAAAGGACTCCCTCTGCATACCGATCAGGTCTGGAATGTCCACTATCTTACGTATTTTACCAAAATTCTTTCGAATGCGCTTTGTGGCCGAAGGTCTATTCGACATGGCATCTCCAATTTTTTAAAAAGGTTCTGTATCGGTTAAAATTACAGTTCCTATCTTTTACTTTATAAGTCTTTGAAACAAGCCGATCTGGCCTGCCGGCCCGTTAAGTCGGTTCGCTGGTTGTTCGAACCGACTTAACGGATAAATTGATCAGTATACAAACTGCTATTTCATTTCTACCTGGGCACCGGCTTCTTCAAGCTGAGCAACCAGTTTGGCTGCTTCTTCCTTGGCAATGCCCTCTTTGACAGGTTTGGGCGCTTCATCAACAAGCGCTTTGGCGTCTTTCAGTCCGAGTCCTGTAATTGCCCGGACTTCCTTGATAACCGCTATTTTCTTATCACCTGGGGCTACCAGGATAACATCGAATTCGGTCTGCTCCTCTTCCTGGGCACCGGCACCTGCGTCACCACCACCCATTGCCATCATGGCCACAGGAGCTGCTGCTGAAACGCCAAACTTTTCTTCCATTTCCTTGACAAGTTCCGATAGATCCAGAACAGACATACTCGCTATAAACTCAATAACATCTTCTTTTGTGATATCAGCCATTTTAATGTATCCTCCAATTGTTTTTTCTTTTAATTATCCGGCTTCCTTTTGATCCTTTATCGCAGTCAGGACATTGAGGAAATTCCCCATAACACCATTGAGAACTCTCACAAATGCTGTCGGCACGCCATTCATAGCAGAGAGCACCTGTCCCAGAAGAACTTCCCGGGATGGAAGCGCTGCCAGAGACTTGATAGCAGCGATGTCCAGCATCTTGTCGCCCATAACACCTGCCTTGATCTCAAGCTTTTGATTCTCCTTGGCAAATTCAGTGAGCACTTTTGCCGGCGCAACCGGATCCTCATAACTAATGGCTATCGCACTGGGGCCGACAAAATAATCTTTGACCACGGCAACGTCAGTGCCTTCAGATGCCCTGATGAGAAGCGTGTTCTTGGCAACCTGATAATCAATGTCCGCTTCCCTGAGTTTCCGTCGCAAAGCGTTGATGGCCATGACATCCAGACCCTTATAGTCCGTGACGATGACAACCTTTGATTTCGAAAATCTTTCCTTGAGATTCTCAGCGATTTGTTTCTTATCTTCTTTTTTCAATGTTAACTCACACCTCCTTCCTTTTTTCTGAAAAAAACCGGAGGAGACAAACTTTTGTAGCGTTTGCTTCAACAAGCCGCCTCGGTAGGATGGCATGGCCACTTAGACACGCATAGGTGCACCTACTGTCTTTGACAGGCTTTTTTCATTGATGTTAACTGCACAAAAGACCATCCATCCCAACAGGGGCATCAAAACGACACCTGTGCTGTGCGTTGGGTGGTCTTCGCAGATTCAAACTTATGATATCCTTTTTTGGAACAGTCTATTTGATCAGGTCTTTGATTGAGGAAATGTCGATCTTGATTCCAGGCCCCATTGTCGTAGAGACAGCAATTCCCTTAAGATAGGTTCCTTTACTTGACGCCGGTTTCAGCCGAACGATGGTTTCCAAAAATGCGGTTACATTTTGAAATATCTTGTCTACACCAAATGACACTTTTCCCATAGGCGCGTGAATGATCCCCGCCTTTTCGACGCGAAAATCAATTTTTCCAGCCTTTAGCTCCTGGATAGCCCGGGCCAGATCGAAGGTCACGGTGCCTGTCTTGGCATTCGGCATCAGACCACGCGGACCGAGCAGTTTTCCTATTTTTCCGACAGAACCCATGATGTCCGGCGTAGCCACTGCTTTGTCAAAACCAAACCATCCGTCTTTAATTTTTTCGATCAAATCGTCGTTGCCTACAAAATCGGCTCCCGCTTCCTGCGCCTCGGTTTCTTTTTCTCCCTTGGCAAAAACAAGAACGGTTACCTTTTTCCCGAGACCATTGGGAAGAATGACAGAGCCCCGTATCATCTGGTCCGCATGTCTGGGATCGACACCCAGACGTACAGCAACGTCTATGGTTTCATCAAACTTGGCGAACGAAGCATCGATGGCTGTTTTCAAGGCATCTAACATGCTCTGTCTCTCGCCGGTAAGGTTCTTTGCAACACCTAAATAATTTTTACCCCGTTTTGGCATTTTGCTCACTTACTCCCTTTTGCCATTAAATTATCACAACCCCTCTGTAAATTCGGGCTGCCATGTCCTATACAAAACAGACTATTCCACCTCTATCCCCATACTTCTGGCGGTTCCACTGATGATCTTGCATGCCGCGTCCAGATCATTTGCGTTCAGATCGACCATCTTGAGATTAGCGATCTCTTCTACCTGCGCACGCGTAACAGAGCCGACACGTTCACGTTTGGGATCACCGGCACCTTTTGCAACCGCTGCCGCTTTTTTTAGAAGAACAGCCGCCGGTGGTGTCTTGGTGATAAACTTGAATGTTCTGTCCTGGAAAACCGTTATCACGACAGGTATAATCATCCCCTCATCATTGGCCGTCCTGGCGTTAAAGGCCTTGCAGAAATCCATGATATTGACGCCGTGCTGCCCCAATGCGGGTCCTATTGGAGGGGAAGGATTGGCTTTCCCAGCCTCGACCTGAAGTTTAATTAAAGCCATAACTTTTTTTGCCATTTAGTATACTCCTGATTCCTGTTTCTAAATTTTTTGAACTTGTACAAACTCCAGTTCGACCGGTGTAGACCTGCCGAAAATACTTACGAGAACTTTGATTTTTCCCTTTTCCGGGTTCACATCTTCTACGGTACCATTGAAATTTGAAAAGGGACCGTCAATAACTCTTATTTCATCACCCGATTCAAAATAGTACTTGGGCTGGGGTTTCTCTTTGCCAGCTTCCATACGGTTGATGATCTGTTCCGCCTCTTCATCCGATATGGGTGTCGGTCTTTCTCGGCCACCTAAAAACCCACTGACTTTGGCAGTGTCGTTGACAATGTGCCATGTTTCGTCATCAAGTTCCATCCGTACCAGAATATATCCGGGATAAAATTTCCGAGAGGATGTCTTTCGTTTACCCTTGACCAATTCGACGATTTCCTCTGTGGGCACGAGTACCTCACCAAATTTTTCGGGATGAGAAGATGAAGCAACCCGCTCTTCCAACGCAACCTTGACTTTGCTTTCAAACCCCGAATAAACATGGACGATATACCATTTATGTGCCATCTCGTTTTTCTCCTGATATTTAATTGAGGATGACCCGGATCAGTCCTGACAACCCCATATCAACAACACCGAGGAAAAGGGATATGATCATGGCAAGTATCACCACAACAACAGTTGATCCGATGGTTTGTTTCCTGGAGGGCCACGTCACCTTTTTAAGCTCTACCTTGACCTCTCTGAGAAATTGGAGACCCTTATCAATAATATTGGGTTCCTTCTTGACACTCAGGGCCTTAACTGGCTTAGAAGATTTCTTTATCGGTACGGGTTTCTTGGCTTTTCTCCCCGTATCGGCCTTCTTTTTTGCCAGGCTCGTTTCCGATGCGCCAGCCCCTGCCGATTTTGTAGAAAGTGCGCCTTTTGCAGCCGCTGCCGATGTTTTTTTCTGGCCCGAAGACTTTTTCCGTTTTAACCGTCCCATTGGTCTCCTGAAAACATGAACTTTCACCAAAGAAGCATTAAGCTAATCTTTTGGGCGTTCACGAATAAATCCTTTTTTAGTTTGCTATTATCTGCCCATAAAAGTGGCAGGCCAGGAGGGATTCGAACCCCCAACACCCGGATTTGGAGTCCGACGCTCTACCGTTAGAGCTACTGGCCTGCATGGGTAAGTAATCAAAAACATTATCACAAATATCGCTCACGTTATTTCGTTTCCTTGTGTAACGTGTGTTTGCGACAGAAGCGGCAGTATTTATTGAATCCCAGCTTGTCCGGTGTCGTCCTTTTGTTCTTTGTCGTTGTATAATTTCTTCTTTTGCATTCGGTACATGCAAGGGTAACTATAATTCTCACCAGTAAACTCCTTCGCCGTTATTCGATTATTTCGCTGACCACTCCGGCACCGACGGTTCGACCGCCTTCACGTATAGCAAACCTGAGTTCTTTTTCCATGGCAATGGGTGTGATCAGTTCGGCCGTTATCGTCACGTTG
>JAHEIB010000080.1 GCA_024639645.1 Deltaproteobacteria bacterium | reverse complement strand
CAAACCTTTAACCTCCTAATATGCCCTCAGGATCCTTATTTCAAAACAGTAGATTCGGATTTTTCAAGGAAACACCCATGATCGGTATATCAAAACTCTACTGCGGTACCGTGGAGCCTTCCGATGCGCTGCGCTACGGTAGGCTATCTGCGTCATTGCCTTCGCATCTTCTTCAGTTCTCGGCAGATAAGAGACCCGTAGTGGTCTGGAATGTTACACGCCGCTGCAACTTGAAATGCGTTCACTGTTATGCCCAGGCAACAAAAGATGCCGAAAGCAATGAACTCTCAACCCGGGAGGGTAAAAAACTCATCGACGACCTGGCCGCATTTGGTGTCCCGGTTCTCCTCTTTTCCGGCGGAGAACCTCTGGTTAGAAAAGATCTGCCTGATCTTGCTGAGTATGCGGTTCAAAAAGGCATGCGTGCGGTCATCTCCACCAACGGCACTCTCATTACATCCCAGATGGCCCGTAAATTGAAAGACATTGGTCTTTCGTATGTCGGCATTAGTCTTGACGGGATGACATCCATCAACGATACGTTCCGGGGTGTGAAGGGCGCTTTCAATGCAGCCATGAAGGGGATTGAAAATTGCCAGGCTGTTGGGATCAAGGTAGGACTCCGGTTTACCATCAACAAAGCCAATGCCAATGAAATCGAGAAGATATTTGATCTTTTGGAGGAGAAAGAGATTCCCAGAGTCTGCTTTTACCACCTGGTCTATGCCGGTCGCGGCTCAAAACTCGTTGAGGAAGACCTTTCGCATGAGGATTCCCGAAAAGTCGTGGATTTAATTATCGACCGCACCAAAGACCTTCACGATCGCGGTATCTCCAAAGAAGTGCTTACGGTCGACAACCATGCCGACGGCCCCTATCTCTATCTGCGGCTTCTCAAGGAAAATCCCCAGCGCGCCAAGGATGTTCTTGAACTGCTGCAAATGAACGAGGGCAACAGTTCCGGTAGAGGTATCGGTTGTATCAGTTGGGATGGCGAGGTATATGCCGATCAATTCTGGCGGCATTTCAGCTTTGGCAATGTCAGGCTGCGGCCCTTTTCCGAAATCTGGACCGACACTTCCAATGAACTGATGAAAAAGCTGAAAGAAAAAAAGAAACATGTCAAGGGACGATGTGCCGCCTGCCGGTGGCTTGACATCTGCGGTGGCAATTTCAGAGTGAGAGCGGAAGCGGTCAGCGGCGATGTATGGGCACCGGACCCGGCCTGTTATCTGACGGATCATGAGATAGGAATAGCCTGACGGCAGGATATGAGGGTTGTAGGGTGATACAAGGGTTGGAGGGTAGGCCCTTGGCTTTGAATGATAAGCCATAAGCAGCTTCCCAGCTTCCAGGCCTTCCTGCTACCTTGTCCAATGGTGCCTAAAAGGTAAATGTCATCTAAAAAAGCGGCACAGCCGCACATGATAATATCGCGCAATCTTTTTATGAGGTAAGCCATGCTCTTCCCAGACTATCGACCCAGGCGATTGAGACAAAGCAGCGCATTTCGGCGCATGATCCGTGAAACACGACTCTCTGTGGATGACTTGATTCTGCCAATTTTCGCCGTCGGGGGCAAAAATGTCAAAAACCCCATTCCATCAATGCCGGGGCAGTACCAGCTTTCCATAGACAATATCGTCAAACTGGCCAAGACAACCCATGATCTGGGCATACCGGGTATTATACTGTTTGGTCTGCCTGACAACAAAGATGCGCTGGGAACCGGGGCTTATGCCAAAAACGGCATCGTGCAGCAGGCGGTCAAGGCGGTTAAGAACAGTCAACCGGACCTGGCTGTCATTACGGATGTTTGTCTATGCCAGTACACGGATCATGGCCATTGCGGTATTGTGGAGGGCAACACCGTGGACAACGACGCCTCCCTGGATCTGATTGCCAGAACAGCATTGTCGCATTGTCACGCCGGGGCAGATATGGTAGCACCTTCAGACATGATGGATGGCCGCGTCTCTGAAATAAGAAATCTCCTGGATGAGAACAATTTCAGTCGGATTCCCATCATGTCCTACGCAGCAAAATACTGCTCGGCCTATTACGGCCCGTTCCGGGAAGCGGCTGACTCTGCTCCACAGTTTGGGGACCGAAGAACGTACCAGATGGATCCTGCCAATGCCATCGAAGCCATTCGGGAAACAACCATGGACATTGAGGAAGGTGCGGATATCATCATGGTGAAACCGGCTCTGGCATATTTGGATGTGATCAACAGAATCCGGGAAGAGATCGACCTTCCTGTTGCGGCCTATAATGTGAGTGGTGAATATGCCATGATCAAGGCGGCCGAACAGATGGGCTGGCTGGACGGTAAAAAAGTGATGCTGGAAACTTTGACCGCCATCAAACGCGCCGGTGCAGACATTATATTGACGTACTTTGCCATCGAAACTGCCGGCATATTAATGGAAAAGTAAAAAAGCCCAATTTCTGCGTTGCACGTCGTCCCGCTGTCACTCGACGTACCAAAGTAGGCCTCGTGACACGGGTCTTGTGACGCCTTGAACCTGGACTTTTTACTTTCCCATCTCAGATGGTTAAATTGATAAATGGTTTTGTGTTTTTGCTGTAAAATGACAAAAGCATTCACAGAAATTTTTGTGATCTTTTTCGCGTTTTCGTTCTTTCGTGATTTCGTGATAAAAAATCCTTATCTTTCCCGGTTTATACGGCTTGGGATTTAGAATTTCGTGTTTCGGATTTAAATTATGGACAACAAGAACGACATGTCGGTAAAGAACCATCCCCATGCTTCCAAAGAGCAATCCAAACGAGCGAATCTGCGCCTGGTCGCCTGGGAGATCACCAGAAACTGCAACCTGTCCTGTGTTCATTGCCGTGCGTCCGCAACCATGGGTCCTTACAAGGGTGAACTCGACACCACAGCCTGCTTGAATCTTCTCGATCAGATACACCTTGTGGGAAACCCCATCATTATTCTCACGGGTGGCGAGCCCTTGCTGAGACAGGATATTTTCGAGATCGCGCGGTATGGGTCCGACAAGGGGTTTCGCATGGTGATGGCTCCCAACGGAACACTCATCACCGAGGATAAAGCCCGTCAGATGGTGGATGCCGGGATCAAGAGAATCAGCATCAGCCTGGACGGTGCCACTCGTGAAATCCATGATCGCTTCCGGGGCGTGGTCGGCGCTTTTGACGGCGCCCTTCAGGGCGTCGCCATGGCAAAAAAAGCCGGTGTCGAATTCCAGGTCAACACGACCATCACAAAATCGAACCTCGATCAGATTCCCGCCATTCAGAAACTGGCCGTAAACCTGGGTGCGGTTGCCCACCACATCTTCCTGCTGGTTCCCACCGGTAGAGGAAAATACATCGTAGATACGGAAATCGATGCCCAGGAGTACGAAGAAACACTGAACTGGTTCTATGACCAGAGAGACAAGGCTCCCCTGCAGCTCAAAGCCACCTGTGCTCCCCATTATTACCGCATCCTCAGACAGCGCGCCAAAAAGGATGGGCAGAAGGTGACCTTTCAGACCCACGGTCTGGATGCAGTCAGTCGTGGCTGTCTCGGAGGGGTTGGGTTCTGCTTCATATCGCACACCGGTATCGTCCAGCCGTGCGGCTTCCTCAATGTGGCATGTGGTGACGTTACGCAGAAACCGTTCCAGGAAATCTGGAATCAGTCGGATGTGTTTCTGAAACTGCGTGACTATGACTGCCTAAGCGGGAAATGTGGTGCGTGTGAATATAAAAAAGTCTGTGGCGGCTGCCGAGCTCGAGCGTTTGAGGCCACCGGTGACTACATGACCGAAGAACCCCTCTGTAATTATATCCCGGCCTTTTAACATTTGCCGTAAATTTCTGCGGCCCCAGGCTGAAATGCCTTTCGCAAAGGTCGATCCGGTGTGTGAATTATCCGCGTCAGGTCAGAACAAATTGCTTTGGCCGCACATATTTACATCACAAAAAATTGACATCTCACCTTTTTTTGGTTATCGTCATATAACTTTCAGGTTATCTGTCCAATTCTATCTATAAATCAAGCGATAAGGACGATATGCTGTACCCCGACAAAGCCAACGGGCAACAGGTACATGACCTTACCCGTGTACCCGTTATCTTGCAAATCCTGTTGTTTGGGTTTATGATAAGTGTTGTTGGTCTGTCGGACCCAGCCTCGGCTGAAACAGCGATTCTGAGAAAAATCCGCATGGGGGACCATGGCAAGTATACCCGGGTAGTGTGTGAATTCTCGGCGCCGGTTCAATATGAGCTTTCCGAGGACACTGCCGTTGGAATGGTTTCCATACGATTCCTTGAAACAACACCCCAACTGCCGGACATGCCCGTGCCGAGCATGCCTGATTGTATCGACACACTTTCGATAGTACAGGATAACGGCCACACCATTGCCAAAATCTCGTTCGCCCCAAAAGAGGTTACGTTAAACCCTTTCACGATAAGGGATCCGGACAGGGTGGTGCTGGATGTGTTTTGCAATGCTGAACCGGTAGCACCCGTCTCTCTGTCCGAACCCGGAGAGATTGAACCGACACCGATCACGGTCGCTGAAACTGCCAAGGAAAAACCGGTAGCAACGCGCCCATTGATCGAACAGGCACAACCCGCAATCAAAGTGGATCAGATTGCCCAAAAACAAGAACCCTCTTCCAAAAGGGATAATTCCCAGAAATATCTGCTCCTGCTGCTGGCAGCCATTACAGGCACTATCGTTGTGTTGATCGCTCTGATCATTTTTCAAAAAAGAGGTCTGTCTGAAAGTAGCTTGGCAGGAAGCCCTGAGACAGCAGGGAAAGCCGATGACATGATGCGTGCCATCGATACGAAAATAAAAGAAAAGCTTATGAAATATGACGAATAAAAACGCCAAAGAAATCGACTTCAGTCTTTCGGATGAAGAAAAAGACGATCTCGACCAAATGATAAAGGATTTTAATCGAGAACGAAATACACATCTGGAAAATCCGGACCATGAAAATCAACTGAAAGTCATGAAAGATCGATTCGAACAGCTCGGGGATGTCATTCTGAAAATAAATGATCGGGTTGATTCGTTGTATGAAATCATGCGGCTCATGCATCAAAAAAGCGAAATGCTCAACGCTCGAATAGATGAAATAAGGGAAGCTTTATAGATGGATCCCCACGGGTAAAGCCGTGGTCCCATTTAAATACCCGTCTTCGCCTTCGACTAGGCCGCGGTTATCCGCCTTTTCCATGGGGTGACATCGCGCCGTAGCAATGAACTTATTTTTAAGCATTGAAACGAAAGAGCAGAACATAGATTGGGACAAGAGTCATTTTTGAAATTGATTGTTCTACAAACCGCGTGCTTGGCACGCGGTTCCGAATCTGAACTTGCGGAGACGTGCCGTCCCCTTTGGATTTCCACCATTTTGGGGGAACTCCAACCCACCCGTTTCACGGGTGGTAGTTGACTCTAAACAACACGTGGGGTGCCAAATTGAATAGCCAAAATGAAAGCCGGAAAAATATCATTCAGCGGATTGTCGAAGGATCCCTGCGGCTGTCCTCAGCAGAAGAATTTGAAGAACTGATTGAACAGTTCCATGACAATCCAGATATTTATAGAGAATATGCGGATTTTCTTGCCCAAAAAAAAGACACCGATGCGGCCTACCAGGCATACAACAAAACTGCCGATCTTTATATTCAAGCCAACAAAGCCCTTCAGGCAATCGTTGCCAAAATCCGGGCGTGGAGTATGGTCAAACCCAACCATGAGCAAGGGCGTTCCTTCCACGCAGCCATTCGGAAAACAACACCGGGTGAATCACCGCTCCAAACATTTTTCGCTGAGATGTCCTACCCCGAATTTATCGGCATCATGCTGAGAATGATTCGTGTCCGATTCCCATCCGATCAGTTCGTGGTCAAATATGGGGACCCCGGGAACGATATCTACTTTATTGTTTCGGGAACCATCGAAGAAAGAACACATATCCCTGCGAATAAGCAGGGAACATCACCGGCTACTTTCGTTAAGTTCCTGTCTGACAATGATATTTTTGGGGAAACCTTTCCCCTTGAACAGTTCAACGTCTCAAAATCGGATATCAAAACCCTCACGGCTGTGGAACTCGTGAAAATAAAAAAACCCATCCTGGCTGATATTTTAAAAAAGCATAAAGGTATCGAAAAACGTTTCGAAAAACTTTACAAAGGCCCCTCAGGAAATAGCAAGGAAAGAGTCTGGACAAGTGTCAGGCGTTCTGCCAGACATGAAATCCCCATCAAGATCAATCTGAAAATATTCAAAGCTGACGATAAAACCGAAATCGATTCGGTGGGATACACAAGGGACATCTCCTTGGGAGGCGCCTGTATAGAATTAGAAGAAAAGTACTGGAGTGCCAAACAGGAAAATCTAGTAGATTCAGATGCGATATTAAATGTCTATTTACCCAATGTCGATGAAACCCTCGAAATTATGGGAACCGTTCTCTGGGTTAGAAAAGACACGCAAGCAGGCAAAAACCTATCGCTCATCGGTATTCAGTTTAAAACCTTGTCTGATGCTGATAGAGACTTTCTGAATGAATACTGTTTTGGAAGTGACGGGGAACAAAACCTGATTTGGGACCTGTGGGAAACATATGTAAAATAAAAATCATTGCACGATTTTATAGGACGCGACGCTGTCGCTCTACAGCGAAAGGATGACTGTGAAAGAAGCGAACAATCTCAATCAAAAAACGGGCCCGACAATTTGGGCTGTCGGTGGTGGCAAGGGAGGCGTGGGGAAAAGTGTCATCAGCACGCTGCTTGGTTTCTGGCTCTCTCAGATGGGTAAACGGACTGTTTTGATCGATGTCGATTTTGGCGGGGCGAATCTCCACACCATGTTGGGGATAAAAAGTCCACCAAAAACCGTCAATGACTTTATCACAAAGAAATATGATCGTCTTGAGGACATTTGCATTGAAACCGGTATTGAGAATCTGAGATTATTGAGCGGTGCCAGTGAAATTCTGTCTTTAGCCAATCTCCAGTTCGCCCAGAAAATAAAAATCATGCAAAATATCTCACAACTGGATACCGATATTGCGATACTCGATTTAGGTTCTGGCACATCGTACAATGTTCTCGATTTTTTTCTTATGGCCCACAGAAAGATCGTGGTGTTGACGCCTCAGCCAATTTCGATTCAGAATGCCTACGCCTTTGTCAGAAATGCTGTGTATCGCAAATTGAGCAGGTTAAGCAGTCAGAAGCCGGCCCTTCTTGCTACGATTAAAACAGCCATGGATCCGAAAAATGAGATGAATGTTAGAACCGTGAAGGACCTTCTGAATGCCGTAAAAGAAAACAACAGCGAAGAAGACATGGATCTGCTCAGCCGGGAAATCACTGAAATTCGACCGGCCCTGGTGACCAACATGATTAAAAGCCCGCGAGACAAGGAAGCCGGGCGAATCATTCAACTGGTTTCAGAAAAATATCTGATGATTCATCCGACGATATTAGGAAGCATCATGCGTGACAATCAGGTAGACAACATGATATCCGGTATGGCTCCACTGACCACCATTGACCGGTCAAGCGAAGCCATTGCAGGTGTGTATAATATAGTCGCCGATCTGATATAAGGAGAAGACGTTTTTGGAATTTCAAGTTGAAGATAAGCGCGGCATTCTGGAAAGACTCGCTGATGGTTCATTGGTTCTTACATCTGAAAAAGAATACCAAGATCTGATGTCTCTTTTCCCGGACAAGGGTGAGCTTTTCAGAGCTTATGGCGATTTTCTGTCAAAGCAAGAAAAAAAGAACGACGCTTTCCAGAGTTATACCCACGCAGCCCAGTTTTTCCTGGGTGAGGGTAAGACATTCCAGGCAATAGTATCGAAAATTCTGGCTTGGAGTATTTTCAAACCTACCCATGCAGAAGGCCGTGCATTTTTTTTAGGGCTACAATCCAGTATAAAAGAAGAATCTCCTCTCCGCTATCTTTTCACCAACCTAGCCTATCAGGAGCTCATAGCCATTATGCTGAGACTGGTAAGGCTCCAGTTCGATGCAGGCCAGACAATTATACGTACTGGTCAGACCTGTAGTGATGTATTCTTTGTCGTTTCCGGCACACTCGAGGAAAAAGTCGCCCAGCCGGTCAACATACAGAAAAACCAATCGGAAGCAACGACTCAGAAACTTTTCGACAATGATATTTTCGGTGATATTTTTCCTATCCATAAAAAAACGACTTCCTTATCGGATATCAAAGCACTCACCTCGGTAGAAGTGGTCAAGATCAGCAAATCAGCCTTGGTTGAAACCTGTCAGAAATATCCCCGCCTTGAAAAACTTTTGATTAAGCTTTATAAGGGTCCTCCCAGCAGAGAGCATGGACGATCGTGGCCAAGCGTTCGTCAATCAACCCGGTATGACAATCCAGTTCGCGCCACAGTGATGATGGCACTGCGCCAGGGAGACGCCACCCCGATCGCTTTCGAAGGTGTAAGTCGGGATATCTCGCAAAGTGGTGCCTGTATCGACCTGGGTTTGACATATGGTTCCATGCGAACGGAAACCCTTTCGGACACCAGATCGACCATGGAAATCAAGTTGCCATCCGGCAATAACATTTCAATTCCGGGCTGGATAGCCTGGTGCAAAAAAGTAAAAGAACCCGGCGGTACCAGCATCATCCTCGGTATCAAATTTGAACCCTTATCCAACGAGGCACGGGATTTCCTGAAAGTCTATTGTTTTGGATATGAAGATGAACAGAGTTTGATGTGGGGGTTGTGGGAAGACTACCTCGCCTGAATCTTTTACGAGGTGATCTTACCGCATCCGCGGTGTTGCGGCCCATTCGCAATAGCAGACTATGGCTTCATGGCCCGACGCCTTGCGGCTGCGGCAAACTCACCTCGTAAAAAATTCAGGATAAATTATAAACTACAAGGATAACCTATCCCACATCCGCGGTGCTGCAGCCCATTCGCAATAGCAGACGATGGCTTCATGGCCCGGCGCAAATAGAAATTCTCATACGGAAAATGGAGGGTGAAACCCCGAGCATTTAATGGGCCTGATCGGTTCTGGCACAAGGCATTTCAGCCTGAAGCCGTAGTGCTCTACTGCGAAGGTTGAATAACGCCGTGCCGGGACCGATCAGGCCCATTAAATACTCGGGGTTTAGTCGATGGGCAAGGTATCCTTGAATGTCTCGAAACAGTTGCGTATGGATTCCCTGGTGTCACGCATGAGACTCACATATTTACACCCGATTCCCCTCTTTCCCTGACTGATCAATTGGGCTTTGAAGCGAATCGTTCTTTCTTCTGTCGGTAACCGCATACTCACGTCCACCAGGGTACCGAGTTTTAACTTTTTGTTTGTAGCCAACTCAAAAAAAAAGCCTCCCAGACTGATATCCGTTACCTTTACCACCTGATGAATTCCCCGGATGGTGGCTTTACAGTGAAAGGCCAGTCGTGGATGCACACGTCGCTCGGAGTCGCCTTCAGAAGGGCTGTTTTGAATATCGACCATATGGATATCTTTCCTTAATAAAAAATGTTGCCACCATACGCCTATTATTAATGTGGCAGTTAAACATTGAAATGTACCCTGCAGCATGCGAGGTTTTTCAATTCTTTGGCGCAGTTTTAATGGCGTTCAAGACCAGCGTGATCGGTCTATCCTCTTCGCTTTTGCCTGCAAAACGAATGGGACCCGAACACCGATAGTTATCTTCTGCAGGTCCGGCCGCAAGCCACTTCTCCCTGGACACTTTGACAGCCATAAAGGCTGTGGACTTGGTGTCCACGACGCTTTTCTCGATCACGAGAGCCAGTTTGCCTTTGCGTTCTTCCAGGTGCATCAGGGGTGCAATGGGAATGCCGATGGGTTCCCATTTTGCAAAATCTTTCTCCAGATTCTTGATGCCTGCCATCTGGCCGGTACTCCCGTTGGCAATCAGGCTGAAAACCGTCAATCCCAGATTATACGTGTAATTACAATCAAACCGGGTTGGGTTGTTTCCCCGCCCATCATACCCGTAAAAATGGGTCTGTGTATTAAATTTCGGAACCGACTTCTGGTATATCTTTTTCACAGGTACGGGAATATCATCGGAGTCATGAATCAATCCTGCCTGTAGAAGCCCCTGCTTGAGGGTTTTGATACTGATAATCGATTTCTTCACCATCAGAAACGGGTCTTCCGGGTAATTTCTGAAAATCGCTTTGCCATAAAGGTCTGGATCCAACCCGCCTTTGGCCATGCTTTTCCGGTATACATCCTGGTGAATACCCAGCTTGTACTCACCCTCTTCTTTCAGGATATCCAGGTAGTCCTTCACCAGGCCCATGACCACCTTGTCCGTCTCCACCTGCGAGAATTGGAAGTTTCCATGACTGTCCCGTTCCATCAAAAGGCCCTCCTGGAAAAATTCCGGGATGTCACTGAACAAGTCGTCATCTCTTCTATTCCATACGGCAATCCCGCCTTCTTCTTCGGAACGCCGCGCCAGACGTCTTAAAAATTCCAGTTTATCTTCCAGGATTGGATACGTGCTATGAAAATCTGAATCGTGGGTCTGGTTGTATTCCCCGATAATCGTGTTCAGTTTTATGATAAAAACCTGTATTTCGTTTACAAACTCCAAGACACCTTCAGGTATCACGATGACACCGTAGTTCTTGCCAAAAGCCGCCCGTCTAACGATGCCGTCACATATCACCCGGGAAAGATGCCTGAGGGTCATGCCATAGGCAAGATAGTCTGTCTCCCCTTTCTTTTCAGCTGCCTGGAGGCGCTGATTATCTGTATAATCAGCCAGCTCTTCACCAATAAGTGTTATGTTGGCGTGGGTCTGCAGGGCAACCTCAAGTGCCAAATGACTGGCAACCCGTCCCATGACCTTGCATATATGCCAGTATTTCACATCCGAACTGCTGTCGGTACAGAGGTTGCCCACCGAATTGGCAAAGGCCCTCGCCGCGGTATGAAAGCCAAAGGACATGGCACAGAGCACATGTCCATTGGCATCTTTGACCTGAATATCACCGTCTATGGTTTTCGGAACGCCAATGACCTGTATATTGTCATCAAACATCTCCTGGGCCAAAAAGGCCGCATTGGTGTTTGAATCATCACCCCCGACCACCACCAGGGCACTCAGGTTCAATGCCTGGCAGGTCTCCCTGGAAAGTGCCATTTTATTGGGTGTGTCGATCTTGGCACGACCGGTCTTGATCATGGTAAATCCACCCAGGTTTCGATACCGGTTTACGAGATCATGATCTATTTCCACAGCATCATTTTCCACAATGCCTTCCGGCCCGAGCAGAAATCCAAAAACCTTGTTTTCTGGATTTGCCTTTTTTGCAGCATCGTAAACACCTGCGATGACATTGTGCCCCCCAGGGGCAGGGCCGCCTGAAAAAACAATACCGATATTGCGCTGCTTTCCAAAAGTTGTCTTAAATCCTTTGTCGGGTGCATTTTCACCCACGACCTTCTGCACCACATTTTCAATGATGGCCGGTAAGCTGTTTTTAGCTTCCCTGTCCACATGGAACTGGTACCTGTCTTGGGGTATCAGCCGCGTGTAAGGCTGGTTAAAGACCTTGCAGATCAGCGGCACATGGGTTCGCCGTTCGATCATTTCCTGACTGTCACAAGCGATAACCTTTTCTATCTCCGGATTTTTCACCAGTTCTTCAGCTAAGATGTCTTGTGATTCCTGCATGCACAACCTCCATTTTCCATCTGATTCATTACTGAAATCGTTACCGCTATCACGGAATGGGATATTATCCGTTGGGAAGGGTCCCTGTCAAGGTGTTCGTGACAATCGTTTTAACAAAGAATCCTTTACTTTATCTATCGAATACTATATTGATAATTTTTATGCTGTTCCACTTGATTATTGAGAAAACACGTTGTACCGCGTTTAGAGGTATTTACTGATATAAAACAAAAAGGAGGTTAAAAATGAAAAAGGGTTTATTCTTTGTATTGACTGTATTCCTGTTCACAGGGATCTTTTTCTCCACCACGGCCATGGGTGCCGATATTGAACTGGCAAAAGCGTCTCATGTTGAAAAAATTCTTCAAAGGGGGGAACTGCGGGTCGGTTTTGAATCCGGTTATGTGCCCTTTGAAATGACGGATAAAAAGGGTAACTTTATCGGGTTTGACATGGACTTCGGCAGAAGGCTTGCCAAATCCATGGGCGTAAAGTTTGTACCTGTCAACACCGCCTGGGACGGCATCGTCCCCGCCCTTATGACCGACAAGTTCGACATTATCATGGGCGGTATGACCATTACCCAGGAAAGAAATCTCAAGATCCTTTTTGCGGACCCCTACATTGTCGTGGGGCAAACCATTTTGCTGAACAAAAAACATGAGGGGAAAGTTCTCTCCTACAAAGACCTGAATGATCCCAAATTTATCCTGACATCCAGAATGGGCACCACCGGTGAGCAGGCCATCAAGAAATATATGCCCAAAGCCACCTACAAAGGCTTTGAGTCCGAAGCAGAGGCTGGCCTTGAAGTTATCAACGGCAAGGCCGATGCCCTGGTTTATGATCTGCCTTTCTGTGGTTTCCTCTATGGCAGCCAGGGCCAAGGGAAAACCGTTTTTCTGAACGAGCCCTTTACCTATGAACCTCTGGCATGGGCCATCAACAAAGGCGACCCGGACTTTCTCAACTACCTGAACAATTTTCTGCGCCAGTCCAAAGGAGATGGATTCTATGAACAAGTCTACAACAAGTGGATCATAGGCTCTGATTGGAAAAAGGAACTCCAGTAATCGTCGAACCCTCAAGACAATAGAGTAACAGCAAACAGGCTGGCTATCTTATTCCAATGGATGGCCGGCCTGTTTTGTAAGCAACCAATCAAATTAATGCCATCTTGAATAATTGAGATCGCTTATAGATATTGGAAAAGAAGACCATGAACACATCCGGGAAAAATCAACTGGCAATGAGATCGGCTTCCTATAATATGTGGGTGGGCGTTTTTGTCTTGTTTTTACTAATTGTGGCCGGCCTGTTTTATTATGCGACCCAGAAAATCGAATATGTGTGGCGCTGGAACCGCATGCCTATTTATTTCGTCTACAAAGACACGGTTGAGGTCAATTCCGAAATTGAAGGTGAAGTTGACAATATTGTTAAAAAAGGCAAAGACGCCATCGTTGAGGTCAAAAATGAGACGGAAAGCGCTTCATACACGGTCCCGATAAAAGGCTTGACAGTTGTCGAGGGGGAGATCATTTCTCTCGGTGATAACATCGGCGCGCATGAAGCATGGAAACCCGGTTTACTCTTGATCGGTCTGTGGCTGACCCTGAAATTGAGTGTCATGGCGACGATTTTTGGAATTCTTATCGGTGTGGCAGGAGGTCTGGCAAGGATTTCATCCAATCCGGCCTTTAAATGGGCAACCATCGTGTATGTGGAAATTATTCGCGG
>JAHEIB010000230.1 GCA_024639645.1 Deltaproteobacteria bacterium | reverse complement strand
GTCTTCCCGACGAAGATCTGGAAAAGGCCTTTGTGGCAGAGGCGCTTGAAAACCGGCTCGGCGGACTGAAAGGGCATCGTTCGGTGGGCGGGTGCCGGGCATCCATATACAACCCAACACCTCTTTCGGCAGTTCAGACACTCTGTGATTTCATGAAAGCGTTTGAGCAGAAAAAGGGATAAAGACCTAACAATCCATAACCCGTCAGAATATCACTGTTGAACCGAAATAGCGAGCGCATTCCCCGTAGCTTGCTGCGAGGTTCTTCAATCCAGTGATATCCTGACGGGTATTTTACGCCATTATTAAAAGTCTGTTTCTTTGGGCCAGTTCAGAGACGATTGGCTTTGCCTGAAAGAGTCCGAAAGAGAATCCAGGAACCAGAATTTAGAATTCAGAATAATGGATTCGCCTTCCGCTCAGTCAAAAGTAAGATAAAATTGTTGGAGCGAAGCGACATCTAAATTCTTCTGCCTCCTGACTTCTGTCTTCTGAATTCTCTGGCTCATGTGTTTTATGATAAAGCCCCTTACAGGGGCAACCCAAAGCCTGGCCCTCTGGGCCTGGATTCTTTACTTGGATCACCAACAAATTACATAAATGTAGTTTGTGAAGATATTTAGTACAATATTGTAATAAACGTCCCGCCTAATGTGCCTTCATCTTTCCTCAACTTTCGCTAATTCTTCAAATTAGGTATTGAAAACAAATAGATGGAGCAATCATGGTTTTTTGATAACACCATGGCATATGATTTGCTAAACATCTACCATATCTTTCAATTTGAGGAGGTTGGCTTTGATGAAACTGAAAATGATACTGGGAACATTGGGACTGTTTTTCTGCATGACCGCATCCGCTCTGGCAACAGAGGGTGCCATTGATACCGGCGACACCGCCTGGCTCATCGTTTCCACGGCCCTGGTGATGATGATGACACCGGCCGGCCTGGCCTTGTTTTACGGAGGCATGTCCCGTTATAAAAACCTGCTGAACACACTTGCCATGACATTTGTGTCATATTGCCTGGCAAGTGTGGTCTGGATGATGTGGGGGTATACCCTGGCCTTTGGGTCTTCCATGGGTGGTCTTGTGGGTGGCCTGAATCACTTTTTTTTAGGGGGGATCGGTGTCAATTCCGTTACGGGAACCATTCCGACATTTGTCTTTGTCCTGTTTCAAATGACTTTTGCCGGTATCACGGTCGCTCTGGTGCTGGGGGCTGTTGTTGACAGGATGAAATTCTCGTCCTGGATCGTTTTCACCATTCTATGGTTGACGGTTGTCTATTCGCCCGTTGCCCATTGGGCTTGGGGGGGCGGTTGGATGGGTACCATGGGCGCCCTTGATTTTGCGGGGGGAACGGTTGTTCATATCAATGCCGGTGTCGCCGGTCTTGTCCTGGCCCTTGTGGTGGGAAAGCGGATCGGCTACGGAAAGGAAGCCATGTTTCCGTCCAGTATTACACTGACCAGCCTGGGTGCGGCACTTCTCTGGTTCGGCTGGTTCGGTTTCAATGCCGGCAGCGAACTGGCCGCAGACGGTGTAGCCGGTTCCGCATTTCTGGTTACCAACACATCCGCATCAACGGCTGCGCTCGCATGGATGTTTACGGAGTGGACCGTGAACCGTAAACCCACCGTGCTGGGTATCGCATCCGGTGCGGTTGCCGGGCTGGTGGCCATTACCCCGGGAGCGGGTTTTGTCAATCTTCAGGCCTCGCTGGTTATCGGTTTGGTTGCGGGTATGATCGGGTTTTTTAGTGTCAGCGTACTCAAAGGAAAACTTGGCTATGATGATTCCCTGGATGCATTTGGCGTTCATGGTATCTGTGGTATCTGGGGTGCCCTGGCGACGGGTATCTTTGCCAACCCCGCCATTACGGAAGGCGCCCAGGGGCTTTTATACGGCAACCCGAAACAGGTCTGGATCCAGTTCCTTTCCATTATTGGAACGGCTATCTATTCTGCAGTTGCCACGCTCATTGTTATTATGGTTACCCGTTTGGTCACCGGCGGACTCCGCGTGGACAAAGAAAGTGAAATTGAAGGTCTCGACAATTCCCTGCATGGTGAGAGGGGTTTCGAGATGTAATTTTAGCCCATATTAAAATCTCGAGCTTGGTTTACCGATCCTGAGATCTGGTGATTATCAAATTGCGTTTGATTGTTCTGCAAACCGCGTGCTCGGCACGCGGTTCCGAACCTGAACTTGCAAAGACGTGCCGTCTCCTTTGTCTTTCCCCCATTTTGGTGGAAATCCAAGCCACCCGTTTCACGGGTGGTAGTTGACTTGTTGGCTGAAACTAGAAATTGTTTCCATTTTTTAAACCAATAGATACTTCCTTGGAGCCTTCAATAGTTATAGACTTTCACTCCAAGCTACCATTGAACATCAAAACCGAGGTTATGAACTATAGATTCACTGGACTTTCCGGCTGAATTACTAAACGGCATAAAGAAGTCTTTTACCTTGGAAAACGTTGGTCTTATAAAGATTTAAGTCAGACCGGCAGATTTTCCTGTTCTGAAAAACCCAATCATAAAGTCATTTGATTAAAGGCATTTCCTGATTTGAACCAATCTTCGAATTAGCTGATAATAAATGGATTGCTACTTTTTTTCTAATCTCAGTTAGAATTAAGGGGCTTTCTCAAAGCCTGAGAAAGGTTCTGTATCAATGAAGAAAGTGCGGGGATTCTCCTTGTGAGATTATGGTCGTTGCTAACGAGAAAATCACCAACAAATCGTCACGAAGGAGAATTGAAGCGTACCCTGCAGCAAGCTACGGGGAATGCCTCGCTATTGCCGTTCAAAAAGAATTTAGAAACAGCTCCTAGTCGAAACCTACATTTTGACCGTTTCAGGCAGCTTATTTTTCAGGATGTCGATGGTTTCCGCAACCATTTCCTCCAGGACCTGGGCGGCCGGTTTGACTTCGTGGATGATGCCGGAAACCTGTCCGGCCAGTCCTCCGACAAAGTCCTCCTTGCCGCTGTCGATGAAAGCGGCCAAGAGCGTCGAAGAGATGACGATCTGGGTGGGGAACGGCAGGGGTTCCAGCCCCGATCCCGCCCAGAGATCGTGGTATTTGTTGTAGCTGGCTCGCAGGGTTTTGCCCGTGTAGGCCGTGCTGACCCTGGTGCCTTCATCACTGGATTGCACGATCTTCTTTTTGTTGATGTCGAGAGCCCCGCCCTCATCGGTCGCCAGAAAACGGGTTCCGACCCATGCGCCGATGCACCCCATGGTCAGGGCGGCGGCCAGGCCACGGCCGTCACCGATGCCGCCGGCGGCAATCACGGGAACCGGCGTGGCCGCATCGATGGCCGCTGGCAGCAGCACCATAGTGCCGATTCTGCCCGTGTGCCCGCCGCCCTCATGGCCCTGGGCCACAAGTAGGTCGATGCCAGAGTCGGCCATGCGCTTGGCATTTTTAGCATTGCCGGTAATTCCCAGCACCTTCATTCCCTGAGCATGGGCCTCGTCCACCATGAAACCGGGATTCCCGAGCCCGGCACAAAACAGGGGTACTTTTTCCTCGATGCAAACCTGAACCGACTCCTTTGGGCGCATGGTGGTGGTGTTGGTCCGCATCATGATTTCCACATCCGGCAGATCCATTTCCCCTTTTATCTTCTGGACCCACTCCCGGTGGGCTTCGGGAATCATTTTCAACACTTCGCTCAAGGGAACTTCTTCGGGTCCCTGCTGTCCCATGGCACCCCCCAGGTCGATATTTTTCGGAAGGAGCAGATCGACTCCGAAAGGCTTGTCGGTCAGAGATTTAATCTCCCGGATAGCCACACGCAGTTCATCCACGGTGAACCCGCTTCCCCCCAGAACGCCCATCCCCCCTGCTTCGGACACCGCCACCACCAGTTCCACCGGGGCCCCGGTTTTTTCTCCCAGCAGGGTGGGCCCCATACCGGCACTGAGGATCGGGTATTCGATACCCAGCATGTCGCACAGTTTGGTTCGCAAACGCAGTTTTGACATAACGACTCCTTTCAAACCATTAACCGCCAAAGCGTAAAAACCATAAATATTTATTGTGATTAATAGTCATTCGCCATGAATTTGGTCATCAATACAGGTCCTGGGCTACAAAATCCAAACCCAATTCCATCAGCTTTTCCTTATTGGGCTTTCCTGTCTCCCAGTCCCAGTTGCTGATGGAATAAAATTCCTTG
>JAHEIB010000079.1 GCA_024639645.1 Deltaproteobacteria bacterium | reverse complement strand
CGATCATGGCGCCGGCAATAAGAAAAAGAATACTCGAATGCACGATGTAAACACCCAAGCGGGTCCAGCGCCATTTTTCCGCAAACAAGGAAAAGCCTTGGTCGGTTTTTTCAACCCTGGGAAGACCAAACGCCTTGGTAAAAACGGCAGTGAATTCTTTCTCCAGCTCTTTCGGCCGCCTTGAGTCGGTAAAACTTTCTTTTTGTTTCAACTTTTGAAAGGTGGAGAGCTTGAATGTGGTTTCTTTGGGAAAGATCACCTTCCATGTAGCGGCAAGCCGATCGATGGAACAGGCAACGATGTTGCAAATGAGCAAGAGCAACAGCAGTTGAAACCACCAGGAGTGATACATGTCAAAGACATTGAGAATGTCGAATAGACGATAAAAAAACGCACCGTATTGATGAAAATAAGCCTCAGGATTCGCATTTTGTGGCACAAGGGTACCAATGACGGATGTCGCCGCCAAAGACAGCAGCAGCACAACGGTCAGTCGAATCGACACAAAAAATTTCCATATGGGATTCTTGTCTGCCATGAATTGTCTGTATCACCTTTTCAGTGGAATTTTAAAAACGTACCCGCTAAAGTAGGTATCGTCTTTAAAGATGTCAAAATAAATCACCTGTGACCCATGTACTATGGTATATCCCGAACATTTCAGGTTCGGGATATTTTCGGAATTGGTATCACATATAGCATATTTTTGACTTAAATCAATGCTTGCATACCACGTTGTGATAATAAATTTGTTAAACATTTTTATGTGCCGTGACCTTATCGCCATTTATGATTACAACCTGGCAGCCAAAAAAACCAGCGCCGACATGCCGGACTTGAAACAAGAACTCAACACATGATTGAGACCAAAAAAATTTTTGAGATGACCGAATAATTGTCTTTGGGAGGCATAAACGTGGAGTGGACAAAAGATGCTGAGAATGCAGTGAAAAGAGTGCCTTTTTTCGTCAGAAAAAAAGTTCGGACACGTGTCGAAACACAGGTGGCGGAAACAGGAAAAAAGATCGTTACCCTGGCGGATGTCAAAACAGCCCAGAAACGACACCTGCAAAAAATGAGCGAAGAAATCAAAGGCTACCAGATAGACACCTGTTTTGGTTCGGGCGGCTGCCCCAACCGGACAATCCCCTCTGAAAAGCTCCTCGAACGGATAGAGAGAATGATGGCAGAACAAGATTTTCTTTCTTTCTTGAAGCAGCATGTCCAGGGTGATCTCAAATACCACCATGAGTTCAGAATAACCATTGCGGAATGCCCCAATGCATGCTCCCAACCCCAGATCAAGGACATCGGCATCATCGCCGCCCTGGTTCCTGGTCTTACAAATGAAGTCTGCACCGCTTGCGAAGCATGTGTCGAGGCCTGCCCGGACAACTGCATCCATCTTCTCACACACCCTGAAAAACCCGAAATTGACATGGACCGATGTATGTCTTGCGGAAAATGTGTGGACGTGTGTCCCACCCAGACCATTCAAGAACAGAAAAGGGGTTACAGGGTTCTACTCGGTGGCAAGCTTGGCCGGCATCCGCGCCTGGCAATGGAACTGCCGGGTGTGTACAACGAGAAAACGGTACTTGAAATTATCCAATACTGTATTAGCTTCTATAAGCAAAACAGTCGACAAGGTCAACGTTTCGCACAGATTTTCAAGGAATCTGATTTTGAAATCCTGACAAAAAAAATGCAACCAAGTTAGGAGAATATCCCATGGAAAAGACAACTTTTACCATACCAAATATATCCTGTGGACACTGTGTTATGAGTATTAAAAACGAACTGGGTGATCTGGAGGGCGTGAGCGCAGTGGATGGCGACCCCGACCTGAAATCCATGACAGTGACATGGGAAGCACCGGCGACACTGGAAAGTATCAAGGCACAGCTCAGTGAAATCAATTATCCGGCGGAATGATCAACGGTGCTCGGAAACCGGGAAGGCATGATGCTGGGAGGCTGATAGCAGCGATTGATTTAAAGCTTACGGCTATTTTCCTTAAAACATGCTGAGCTTTTTAGCCCCTTAAATGCAAAATTTGAACCGAAACAGCGAGCGCATTACCCGTAGCTTGCTGCGGGGTTCTTCAAACGCTCATCTTAGGGGGAAATTACAGTTTTCCGTTCTCCGCCAGATCCACAAGCCCCGTCAAATCGAGCAGTTTGATTTCACGGCCGTCAACAGCGATGAGACCGCTCATGCTCATTTTGCCGAGAATACGAGACAATGTTTCAGGAATGGTACCCAGCAGGCTTGCAAGCTGCCCTTTTGAAACGGGCAGGGCCACCATATCTTCGGTTCCCTGCTCCCGGGTAAGATAAATCAGGTAGGAGGCCAGACGACCGGGAACCTCTTTCAGGGAAAGATTTTCCACCTGAACGGTAAACTGACGCAGGCGCATGGAAAGCATGGCCAGCATATTCAGGCTGAGGGATGGATTATCAGAAATAAGTTCAACAAAAGCAGCTCTTGGGAAAAAGAGAAGATGGCTTTTCAGCAAGGTTTCGGCGTTAGCCGGAAAATTTTTACCAGCAAATACGGCCACTTCACCAAAAGGACTTCCAGGACCATAGATATGCAGGATCTGCTCTTTACCATCCATGGAGACCTTGTAAATCTTGACTTTCCCGTCTGCAACCACGTAGAAACCGTTACCTTTGTCGCCTTCTGAAAAAACAGTCCGCCCTTTATTGTAAAATTTATCCAGGGCAATCGCCCGGATCTTTTTAAGATCTTCCTCCTGAACATTCTGGAAAAGCGGTATCAAGGAGATAATTTTCAGTATTTTTTCCATGGCCCGTTTACTCCACAAATCGATTCGTTTTATGAATTAATCTTAACCCTTAAAACTTGATGAACGCAAAAACAATCCAAGTTAGACGGTTTTGTAAAAAGTTTAAATTCAAGGCGTGAAAATTTTTTAATCATGAGGGGTATTTTTCGTACGTTCAATGATTACGGAATGCATCACAACGCAAAAGTTGGACTTTTTACGAAACTGTCAAACTTAAAACCAAATCTTTTGACTTATGTCAATGAAACCATCTGGATTGCCCGATATTGTCGGTCCAACCAATAACAAACCAAAACAGCTCGATTTAATTCGAACACGAAAGGAGAAACCAATATGTTTTGTTTTCAATGTGAACAGACCGCAAAAGGCCAGGGATGTACCAATGTCGGTGTCTGTGGAAAGCAACCCGATACCGCAGCGCTACAGGATTTGTTGATTTACACGCTCAAAGGACTTTCTCTTGTGGCATTAAAAGGACACAGTCTCGGTCTGAGAGATTCAGATATGGATCAGTTTACCTGCGAAGCAGTCTTCTCGACATTGACCAATGTTAATTTTGATTCGGAACGCTTTGTCGTTTTAATTCAAGAAACCGTGACACGCAGAGACGCCCTGAAAAAGCGTATCGAAGCCGTGGAAGGCAATGTGCAGTTCCCGGAAGGTCCTGCAACCTTTCTTCCTGCCTCCGATCTTGAAAAACTCGTCGCCCAGGGTGAACAGGTGGGCGTGAAGTCAAACCCGGATGTCAATCCGGACATTCTTTCCCTTCGAGAACTACTGGTTTACGGTCTCAAGGGCCTTGCAGCATATGCAGACCATGCCCGGATACTTGGGCAGCAGGATGAGACGGTGTACGATTTTATCTATCAGGCGCTGGCGGCAACGCTCGACGATGAATTGGGTGTCGAGGCACTGGTAGGGCTGGCACTGAAATGTGGTGAAGTGAATCTCAAGGCCATGGAACTGCTGGATGCTGCAAACACGGGTGCTTATGGTCACCCTGTCCCCACAAGCGTGCCTCTGGGCGTAAAAAAAGGAAAAGCGATTCTCGTATCCGGACACGATCTCAAGGATCTGTATGAATTGCTGAAACAGACCGAGGGCAAAGGCATCCAAATCTATACCCACGGCGAAATGCTGCCCTGCCACGGATATCCCGAGTTGAAAAAATTTGAACATTTTTACGGGCACTATGGCACAGCCTGGCAGAATCAGAAAAAAGAGTTTGGCGAATTTCCCGGTGCCATTCTGATGACAACCAACTGTATCCAGAAGCCCAAAGACACCTATCAGGAAAACATATTTACAACAGGTCTTGTTGGCTGGCCCGGTGTAAAGCATATTGCAGGCAAGGATTTTTCAGAGGTCATCGAAAAGGCTCTGGAAATGCCGGGGTTCCAGGAAGATACAGAAGGCAAGTCCGTTATGGTCGGATTTGCCAGAAATGCAGTTCTCTCGGTTGCCGGCCAGATTGTCGAAGCCGTTAAAAGCAAAGCCATTCGTCATTTTTTCCTTGTAGCCGGTTGTGATGGTGCCAAGCCCGGTCGAAACTACTACACCGAATTCGTGGAAAAGGTCCCCAACGACAGCGTCGTCCTGACCCTGGCATGTGGTAAATTCAGATTCTTTGATCAAGATCTTGGCGATATCGGCGGAATCCCAAGGCTCCTGGATGTCGGTCAATGCAACGATGCCTATTCCGCGGTACAAATTGCCGTAGCCCTGGCAAATGCATTTGATTGCGGTGTCAATGATCTGCCGCTATCCATGGTCCTGTCATGGTACGAACAGAAAGCCTGTGCCATACTGCTGACGCTTCTTCACCTGGGCATCAAGGACATTCGTCTGGGGCCGAGTCTACCGGCTTTTGTTACACCCAATGTCCTGGATGTGTTGGTCAAAAACTTCAACCTGATGCCCATCTCAACACCGGATGAAGATTTGAAAGCCATTTTGGGATAAACCATAAGCTGTAAGCTATAAGCTGCTTTCTGCTTATAGCTTATGGCTAAACGCTTATGAATAGAGAATACACATTAATAATTGAGGGTTAACTATTATGAAATGTCCTGGTCAAGACAGTCGCTATTGGAAACCCGGGGCGATTTTTGAGGAATCCTGTCCCAAATGCGGTCATTCGGTTGAATTCTTCAAGGATGATACTACTCGGAAATGCCATCACTGCAGCCACCGGTTCGTCAATCCGAAAATGGATTTTGGGTGTGCATCCTATTGCGAATTTGCAGAGCAGTGCATCGGCACCCTGCCTCCCGAACTCCTGGCAGGAAAAGAAGATCTGCTCAAAGACCGGGTCGCCATTGAAATGAAACGATATTTCAAAACAGATTTTAAACGCATCGGCCATGCCACGCGTGTAGCCAGATATGCGGAAAGGATTGCCAAAAAAGAAGCCGGCAATATGGCGGTCATATTATGTGCCGCCTACCTTCACGACATCGGCATCCATGAGTCAGAGCGCAAACACCAGAGCACGGCCCCGGAGTACCAGGAACAGGAAGGCCCACGGATTGCACGGGGCCTCCTAGAAAAACTGGGCGCAAAGGATGCCTTAATCGAGGAAGTCTGCGACATCATCGGGCACCATCACCACCCCAGACCGGATGACACCATTAACTTCAAGGTCCTGTATGATGCTGACATGATCACCAACATGGAAGAACGGCATAAGGAACAATCCTTGGATTCCGATCGTATCGAAAAGTTTATACAAACATCTCTGCTGACAGAAGGTGGTAAAGAAACGGCCGAAAACATGTTTTCGGTCTTGTAAAGGAAAACAAAAAATGAAAGTACGACGCAAAATAATTGAAATCGATGAAGAGCGTTGCGACGGTTGTGGTCTGTGCATCATCGGTTGCGCCGAGGGCGCACTCAAGATCATTGACGGCAAGGCAAAAGTTATAGCCGACAAATTCTGCGATGGATTGGGCGCCTGTATCGGTGAATGCCCAAATGATGCCTTGGCCATTGTGGAAAAAGAAGCCGACGAATTCGATGAAATCGCAGTGGAAGAACACCTGTCTCAGATGGAAAAAGAACAGACCCATGAGGCACCAGCCCCATCCACCGGGTGTCCATCGGCAACATTGCAGTCTTTTGCACCAACAGCCTGCCAAAAGGCAAACCAGCCCACCGCCCATGAAAGAGGCGTATCAGCGCTTTCACACTGGCCGGTCCAGATTCGTCTTGTACCGCCGCAGGCGCCTTTTCTGAAAAATGCCCACCTTCTCGTGGCGGCAGACTGTACGCCCCTGGCCTACCCGGATTTTCATGAGCGGCTCTTAAAAGGTAAGGTCGTATTGATGGGATGTCCAAAATTTGACGATGTGCAGGACTATATCGACCGATTTGCAGCCATATTCAATGCCTCGGATATCGCAAGCATCACAGCCGCCATCATGGAAGTCCCCTGTTGTTCCGGGCTGCCATACATCATCAAAAAGGGAATGGAAAAAGCAGGCAAAACCGTTCCAATGGAAACGGTGGTCATCAGCACCCGGGGACAAATACTGGAGCAGCAGGTTGCTTAGAGCGGTAAGCTGTAAGCCATAAGCGATAAGCTGCTTATAGTTATCAGTGATGAGTGCTTGGTATTTGGTGTTTTGTTTTTTCTGTTGGGTGCTGGGTAATAAAGCCATAGCCATGAGCGGTAAACTGCTTACCGCTTATAGCTTATCGCTTAAAGCTATAACCTCAAAAATAACTCGACTCGTCCCAGCAATGCGTACACAGTTTATCCTTGGGTATACCAATGGCGTCCACAAGATCCGGCAGTTTCTGATAAGCCAGGGATGTCAGGCCGAGTCTTTGACGGATGCCTTCGATCATTTTAAGATTCTTGTCCGAGTCCGCTGAAGCATACTCCGGCAGAAAGCCGATCTCGTCTCCCTCCAGTTCATAAATGACCTGGCGCCCCGCAAGATCAAGCGTGGATCTCGAAGTGGAAAAATTCAGGAATTCACATGGATAAATAAGGGTCGGGCAAGCGGGTCGCATGTGAACTTCACGGGCACCATATTCAAAAAGTTTTTGAATGTTGTCTTTGAGCTGGGTCCCGCGGACGATGGAATCTTCGCAAAAAAGAAGCCGCTTTCCCTCAATCAGATCTTGAACCGGAATGAGCTTCATTCTGGCAACAAGGTCTCGCTGCTCCTGATTCTGCGGCATGAAGCTTCGCGGCCAGGTGGGCGTGTACTTGACAAAAGGCCGGATATAAGGGACTTGTTTTTCATTGGCATAGCCGATGGCATGCCCGATTCCCGAATCCGGTATACCCGCTACATAGTCAATGGCAACCGTATCGTTCCGTGCCAGTGAGGCACCACATTGATTGCGCACCCTCTCCACATTGATCCCTTCGTAGCTCGATGCTGGATAACCATAGTAGACCCACAAAAAGCTGCAGACCTGGAGATCTTCACCCGGTGCCCGGCACTGCTCGCATCCGTCTGGTGTCAGACTAACAATTTCACCCGGTCCCAGATATCGGTCTATCTCAAATCCCAGGTTGTGAAACGAACACGACTCTGATGAGGCTGCGTAAGCATCCGCTTTTTTCCCGATGATGACAGGCGTCCTGCCCAGCCTGTCTCGAGCGGCATAGATACCCTTTTCCGTTAAAAGCAGCAACGAACAGGAACCTTGGATGGATGCCTGCACTTTGCGAATACCATCGACAAAGCTTTCTCCTTCGCATATCAGCATGGCCACGAGCTCCGTGGGATGCATTTCCCCACCGCTCATCTCTGAAAAATGAAGCCGTTTGCCGTAAGCCTGTTTCCCGAGCTGCTCAAGATTGTTTATCTTTCCCACTGTGACGATACCAAAGGTCCCCAGATGAGATCCGATAATCAAAGGCTGTGCATCCGTATCGCTGATGACCCCGATCCCCTGGTGGCCATTAAATTTTGGGAGATCCGGTTCGAACTTGGAGCGAAAATAATCGTTTTCGATGTTGTGGATGGCGCGTGAATACCCTGTGCTGTTTTTGACGCACACCCCCCCGCGTTTGGTTCCAAGATGGGAATGATAGTCCGTTCCATAGTAAACATCTAAAACACAATCAACCTTCGAGATTTCTCCGAAAAATCCACCCATTGATCCGGCTCCTTTATAAAATATATTCCTTTTACGATGGTATTATAACTGGATAGGTATCTTCCGATTCAAAACGATCCGCTCAAGATCCATCCACACGTCATATACCAGAATTTCCACGCCCCATTTAAGATGTACTTTACGCAAAGCCTCTCCGTATGCAGCGTCAATCTGATCTGCAGGCCGAAAGCATTCGGCATCCATCCGTTGAATACAAAAGAACATGACACACCGATTTCCCCCGGCAGTCAATCGTTGAAGCTCTTTGAGGTGTTTGCGTCCCCTTTGCGTAACCGCGTCCGGGAAACAGGCAACACCCTGGGTCACCAGAGTGCAGTTTTTTATTTCCACATAACACCTGGCACCATGAGAATCCGTCAAAAGAAGATCCAAGCGTGACCCTTTTGACGTTTGGACCTCGGAACGAATCTCTTCATAGGCTGCCAGTTCCGCCACCCAACCATTTTCTACGGATTTTTTTATAAGCCTGTTGGGCACAAGGGTGTTGACGCCCACCAGAGAGTCAGGCATCTGGATGATTTCCCAGGTATATTTCAGTTTTCGCTTTGGGTTGTCATGCCAGGACAGGTACACCGGCCGGCCGGGTTCTGAACAGGCGGTCATGCTTCCCGAATTGGGACAGTGGGCGGTTACAAGCGTGCCGTCTTCCAACTCAACATCAGCCAGGAATCGTTTATACCGTTTGATCAACCTGCCCGGTATCAGTTCCGGCCAGGCCAGTCCTCTATATTCTTTCTGCTTTATACCGCTTGTCATATTAATATCCCTAAAAGTAGGATGGCGGCATAAGGGGTTGTAGCAGAAAAACGGCCCTCAACCGGAACGCTTTTCTGACAACCCCTATATCTTTTCTGTGTCCATATATTCGGCGTTTCACCATATACATTTTTATAACTCCCTACAAGGCAATCTTTGACATACGTACCAGGATAATATATATGCCCAGAAGGGTAGCTCAGGCTGATAGGCGGAAAGACTGTGAGACTGTAGGCTGTAGGACGCCTAAAAAAACGATAGCCTAAAGTCTAAACAACCTGGGTTGTTGCAAGGGCCAAAACCGTGTTACAAGTTTATAGCGGTTCCGGCAATGGATCCGTATCAGATTGAAATTCAACGGTGCCATGGGTGTGTTTGGCAGGGAATCGATGCCAGAAAAAGAGCAAGATATTAAATCCGATATAGAACAGACGGGATTTCTGCAACAGCTCGGTCCAGCTATTCCAAAACTGACAATTCAAGTCAGTACCAGCGTTCTGGAAAGTTGGGGGAGTATCGCCAACACACTGGCGGAATTCTGTGATGTGCCGGCCGTTTTGATTCGAAGACTCCAGGGGGATCACATGGAGGTCATCAGCGCCAGCACGCTTGGAAACAACCCCTATCAAATAGGCCACAAGGCCTTATTGAAAGATCTATACTGCGCCCTTGTGGTTCAGAAAAAAGAACCGCTACTCGTTCCGAACATATTAAAGGAAACGGGCGATACAAACAAGGACACCGATCTGGGAATGGTTTCCTATATGGGTGTTCCCCTTCTTTGGCCGGATGGCGAGATTTTCGGCACCATGAGTCTGCTGGATTCCAAAGAGCATACCTATACGCCCCGCTTTGAAAACCTGATATGTAAATTCAAGGAGCTTGCCGAAACACAACTGGCCATGCTTTTCAAAAATATGGCCGACCGTAAAAGCCTTGAATATATATTGAACAATCTCAAAGAAGGTATCATTGCCCACGACCTGAATCGACGTATCCTCTTTTATAGTGACGGCGCCGAAAAAATCCTGGGATTTCCCCGGAACGAGGTCCTGGGCAGGGACTGCCACGAAGCATTTGGCGAGTCTTTGTGTGGCAACCGATGCTCCTTTTGCACCGGTGACCCCACCCTGGATAATAAGAAGGATCATACCCTCCCCATCACCACCAATAACGGTCTCAAAAGAATGATCGAAATGTCCGTCATCCTGATGAAAGATGAAAACCACCAGGACATCGGTGCCCTGGCCACCATCACAGATCTGACGGAACTAATCGAGTTGCAGATGGATGCCGAGAAGATCTTCAGTTTTTCGAACATTATCGGGCGTAATAAAAAAATGATTTCGGTCTTTAAACAGATTCGAGATGTTACAGACTATGATTTTCCCGTCCATATCTCGGGAGAGACCGGCACTGGCAAAGAACTCGTAGCCCATGCCATCCACAATGAAAGCCGAAGGGGAGGCGCAGCATTTGTTCCCATCAACTGTGGTGCGCTGCCAGAAGGACTTATCGAAAGCGAACTCTTCGGTCATGTCAAGGGCGCCTTTTCCGGTGCAATCAGGGAAAAGAAAGGTCGGTTTGAACTGGCTGACGGCGGTACGGTCTTTCTGGACGAAGTATCCGAGCTCCCCAAACTCATGCAGGTAAAACTTCTGCGATTTCTGCAGGAAGAAACCTTTGAGAAAGTCGGGGGAGAAAAAACAATATCCGTTAATACGAGGGTCATCAGTGCTACGAACAAGGATCTGAAACAGGAAGTTCAGAATGGTAATTTTCGTGAAGACCTCTTTTATCGCCTGAACGTAATACCAATCATGGTTCCGCCACTGCGGGAACGCAAAACAGACATACCGCTCCTGGTGGATCATTTTCTGAAACAGTTTCCCGGTCAAAAAAGCCAACAGAAGTTCAAAATCAGCGATGAAGCCCTTTCCATGATGATGGATTATCGATGGCCCGGGAATGTTCGCGAACTTCAGAACTGCATCCAGTTTTCTATCGTGCGATCTAAGGGTGGTATCATTCGGCCCATGGATCTTCCCCTTGAATTAAAACAGTTTACACCAAAGAATTTGAACCGCGGCCCCTCCCGAAAACTCGATTCAATCGCGGTTAAAGAAGCACTTGTCAAAACAGGAGGCAACAAGCTTAAAGCGGCCAAACTTTTAGGTGTCGGCCGTGCAACCCTGTATCGTTTCATTGCTAAATATCCCAACTCCATAAAATCGTAATTGGACATACCTCGTGAAGCGCATTTTACACGCCATAGCCATCGGGTTCTTGCTGACATACCTGTTGTCCGGTTCCGCCGCCGGTCTTGATTGGCGCGACCTGGATCTTTCAGATGAAAACAGTGCCCTCCGAAAGGGAATCGAATCAGGAAAAATCCTGGATGCCGGTGAATGGGGAGCAAAAACATTTCCCATACTGGCAAAAGAAATCTGGCAAAACAATATCCATCAGGGTCAAAAGCAGCCGTATCCCTTGAGCTCCTACCAGAAAAAGTGGTTGACCCCGTGGCTGGAAAAATGGGGCGTCGACCCCGATGAAATACAGATTGTTTACGAAGCCGAATTGCTGAACGACCACAAGATCCTGGACCGGTGGCCCATTGCCATAATGGACCAATTGGCCGGACAGACCTTCGGCAACATTATCTACCTTCGGCAAGCCCACAAGAGCAAGGATGGCAACCTGCTGACATTGCTGAGCCATGAAGCCTATCATATCAAACAGTACCAGGAACTCGGCTCCATTGCTGAGTTCGGCAGGAAATATACCCAAGGGTATGTGGCATCTTTTTTCAGTTATGAAAACAACCCCATGGAAGTCGAAGCATATGATGCACAGGATCAGTTCAGACAATGGCTCTGCAGTCAGGAGGGGTGGTCTTGCAATTAGTAATGCTGCGCATGGTTATTTGATGCGGCTATGCCGTTAATGGGAATTGTGTGCCAAATATTGTAAGCGATCGGGTTAATCTAACAGGTAAAACCCCAGTTCCCGACTTTTGGATCCGGTGGGCAGGAAGGCTCCGCCAACAAATTTTTTGTGAATATTTTTAACAGTAGCGGTTTCGTGTATCAATGTCCGTTGGTAGTCCTTGAGATAAAACGCCACCTGAAGCCGGTCATTTATCTTCAGATCTTCCTTTTTTTTCAGCTTTATTTTAAAACCACCGACCGACAGATTTACCACGGTCATTTTACCTTTTCCGACAAATTTTCCCGCCACAACACCCGGTTCCAGTTGAATCTCGTTGGTATAGTTATACCAGCCTGAAAATTTGACGGCTTTTCGATTGTGCCGGCGTCTTTCCACCTCCCGCTTGAATTGGTAACCACATTCACACTGGCATTCGATTTCCATGGAATTATTCTGATGAAAATCATCCGGGATATTAACCGGCACCACCCGACTGCACCGGGGACAGGTAAATGTTACCACATCCTTTTCCATTTCTATCACCTCATGCTGGTTTACGAATTTTTGCACAACGTCATCCAACGTTGAGTGTTTGTTGAGGTTGCCCAAGCTACAAGGAAGATGCAGTGCCGCTCTAGAGAACTATGCAATATGGCGTCTGAGGCCGTGGATGGGGTAAGATCGGCAATCCCAACACGTTTCAAATTTTAAGAATGAAACGCTCATCTTAGGATTATATCTATATTCAATACATAATCAGCAAGAATTTTCAATGCTTAAATCAAATTGACCCGGCGGGTGGCGGCAAACAGCAAAGGGCTCCAAGACGGAGCCCTTTGCTTTGGGGGGAGGAGGATTGCTTCTATCCGGGGATCAGCCCGAATACTTCATGATACCCTCCTGTTAGGCGGCGTCGAGAGCACGACGATCCGCCATGTCCACAAGAACCCGCTCCTTGCCCTTATCAAGACCTAGCGCCTGACGTTTTTTATCGATGTGGGCGATCATCATGCGCGCCATTTCATACGGATCGGCAGTAAACCCCCACTTCCCCAGGCCTTGTTCTTCCAGTCCCTGAAAGAGGTGTCTGTGGAACTTGGTTTCTTTAACGATGGGGAAGGTCACGCCAAAAACCGTAAACACCCCGGATGCCACAAAGTACTGACCGATGCTGATGGCCTTTTCACTCATCCACTCCGGGGCGGCGCCCGCGGCCGGCAAATCAGCAATGCAGTCCCCAAGACCGCCAATGCGTACCATTTCAGACGCGGCAATCAGAATTCGGCTGTTGTCCACACAGGAGCCGATCCCCAAACAGGGGGGCATTCCCACTGTCTCACAGACCTCCCGCAGCCCAGGACCGGCCAGATAAGCAGCCTCCGGTGTGTATAAGCCTTCTTTGGCCAGCGCAACCTGTGAGCACCCGGTCTGCAGTACAAGCACGTCATTTTTAATGAGTTCTTTCACCAGTTCCACATGTACCCAGTCCTGCTTGACCCTCGGATTGGTGCAGCCCACAACTCCGGCCACGCCACGAATACGGCCATTGATGATGTTGTCATTCAACGGGGTGTAAGAACCCCTGAAGGAGCCCCCCAGCATGTAATTGATGTATTCATGGGAAAACCCATGAATACCGGTATTGCGGATATCGGGAATCTCTATATCCCCGGTACGGTTTTTAAAACGGCCGATGGCCTTGACGACCACATCGTCGGTACACGCCTGGGGATCGTGGTCGTTGAACTCGATATGGGTGGCGCCCTCGATATGAGCCCTTGGATTGGTGGTAATCAAGGGGGTTTTATAGCAATCAGCCACTGACACCAGTCCCTGCTTGATACACTGAATATCCACACACATGGCATCTACGGCGTTGGTAACCAGGATGGCCTCTGT
>JAHEIB010000078.1 GCA_024639645.1 Deltaproteobacteria bacterium | reverse complement strand
GAGGAAGGCATCGAAACCCTCAAACAGGTTGCCGATACGGTTATTACCATTCCCAACGACCGCTTGAGGGCCCTGGCTTCCAAGAATGCCAAAATGATTGAAATGTTCAAGAAAGCGGATGAAATCCTGCTCCATTCCGTCAAAGGCATCACGGACCTGATCATGATGCCGGGGTTGGTAAATCTCGATTTTGCCGATGTCAGAACCACCATGTCCAGGGCGGGTCTGGCTATCATGGGTATCGGGGTTTCCAGGGGAGAAAATCGGGCCATTGAAGCCGCCGAACGCGCCATATCCCATCCACTCCTGGAGGATATCGCCATCTCCGGAGCCAAGGGTGTTCTCATGAACATCACGTGCAACAGCGAACTGACCATGGAAGAGATGACGGAAGCTTCCGAGCGCATCTACAACGAGGTAGGCGAGAATGCCGATATCATCTGGGGTGCTGTGGTTGACGATTCCATGGATGACGAAATGAGTGTGACGGTTATCGCAACGGGTATCGGTGACACATCAGAGAAAGAGGCCAAACCCGATAATGTCATGGAACATTCCTTCCGCGGCAGAGTCCGGGATATCATCCCCGCAGATCTCGAAAATATCGTGGATTATGATGAACCCACATTTATCAGGCGAAAGGAAGCCGTGGGTGAATCAGGCGGCGCTTCTTACCGCGGTTATAAAGGGATCGTTATCGACAACAGCGATCTGGAGGTACCCACCTTCTTGAGAAGAAAAGCCGACTGAAAGAGAACCGTCTCTTGGAAATTAGTTTGATAAAGGAGTCGTCTCGTATTATGAAACCCTATGGTTAAAAAAGGTGACACGGCCCGACAAAGGCGCTTAGACGCGGAAATCTCCGTCATTGGAAAACAGGAGCGGAAGGGAAAAACAGCCGTTGCCCTGATATACCCGAATACGTATCATCTGGGTATGTCAAACCTGGGTTTTCAAACAGTCTATGGGCTTTTGAACGAATTGGATGGTATCGTCTGTGAAAGGTCCTTCCTCCCGGATCAAAACGTGACCGACACAGGCGATATCATCTCAATCGAATCCGGACGCTCCCTTGCGACCTTCGATATTATTGCCGTATCCCTTTCCTTTGAAAACGATTACCCCAACCTGCTCGTCATTCTTGAAAAAGCCGGCCTGCCCTTCCGTTCAAACCAGAGAGATGAAACCCACCCCCTCATCATCGCTGGAGGTGTTACCTGTTTATTGAATCCGGCGCCCATAGCACCTTTTATAGACTGCTTTCTGATCGGCGAGGCAGAAGCCAATCTGCCCGGTTTTATGCGATTGGCTAAGGAAACAGACACGCGGGAGAACCTGTTGATCCGTGCGTCACAGGAAATAGAGGGCATTTTTGTCCCAAGTTTCTACAAGGAAACCTATAACCTGGACAATACATTTGAGGGGTTCAAACCCCTCAAAGATGTCCCCGGTGTGATCAAAAAAGCGTATGTCCGGGACATCAACCAGACATCTAGCTGCAGTACCATCGTGACACCTTATACGACCTTTGACCAAACCTATCTGATAGAGGTATCCCGGGGATGCCCCCATGGATGCCGCTTTTGCGGTGCGGGCTTCGTGTACCGCCCTCCCCGCTTCAGAGATCCGCATCTACTGGTATCGTGTCTTCACGATGGGCGCGCCCATACCGATAAAATCGGACTCGTAGGGGCGGCGGTTTCCGATCTCCCTGGCCTCGGCGATCTCTGTAAAGCCGCAGAAAAAACTGCTGCCGTCGTTTCTTTCAGCTCCCTCAGAGCGGATGCCCTTGACCAAGACCTGATTTCACATCTGTCGAAAAGCAAGGTCAAAACAGCCACAATTGCACCCGATGCCGGATCTGAACGCCTACGCAGGTGCATCAACAAGGGGATTTCCGAAAAAGACATCCTGACTGCGACGGAAGTGCTTGTCACCCAGGGCATCCCGAATCTCAAACTCTATTTCATGATCGGTCTGCCCACGGAGACCATGGAAGATATCGAGGCCATCATTAAACTTTGCAAAAAAGTAAAGCACGTTTTTTTAAAATCGAGTCGCCCTATAGGCCGCATGGGAGAGATAAGCGTGAGTATCAATTCCTTTGTTCCCAAGCCCCACACACCATTTCAATGGGCGGCCATGGATGATATCCCGACATTGAAGTTGAAACACAAACACATAAAAAAGGCTCTCAAGCAGATCCCGAATGTTCGTATACATGCCGATACCCCCCGCCGGGCGTATGTACAGGCTCTCCTGTCTCGTGGTGATACGCGTGTAGCTGAAATGATAGAGGCAGCGCATGACAATGACGGCAACTGGCCAAAGACCCTTAAAGACGCCACCATCAGCGCCGATTTCTATGTGCTCAGGCAAAGAAATCTAAACGAAAATTTTCCTTGGGATATTGTCGATCACGGTTTCCAGAAGTCCTATCTCCTGGCAGAATATCGAAAAGCCATGCATGGCGACACGACCCCCCCCTGTGATGTAAAAAGCTGCCGGCGGTGCGGGGTCTGCGGGGATGAAAAGAATGAACAATGAACGTTCAACGTCCAACATCGAACATCGAATTTTGCATGGGTAAAATGAGGAAACAGAAGAACGAATTCGTTTTTTTGACACAAGCATCAAAATAGCTAAAAAGAAACAAAAATTATTGAAGATTCCTCGCAGCAAGCTGCGGGGAATGCACTCGCTATTTCGGTTCAATTTTGAAGGTTTGTTTTCATTCGACGTTGGACGTTCGATGTTCATTTTATATTCATTCTGTACAAAATGATGCGCCCCACAGGCGGGATTGTTGCATCATGTCGATAAGCTGCAGGATCAAATAAAAAACTTGAAACCCCTCTTACATTATGGTAGTTCGTGCAAGGCTATTGAAAAGCCAAACAGTTGAAAGGATTGGTTTCCTTATGATCTCGAAACAAAAGATGAAGGTTGTGTATGGCCTCATGGTCTATTTCCTGGTTGTTGGCGTTTTGTGCTATGCCGCCTTTCCTGTTTCACCACCGGAAGAGCCCATGAGAATCATGTTCAAGGTCACTGCCGGCAAGGTTCTTTTTGACCACTACGCGCATACGTCCGAGACAGCCTACGGACTTTCCTGCTGGGACTGCCACCATCACCCACTGGATGACGATGCCGCTCTTATTGCCTGTGGTGAGTGTCACACTGCAAATGAAACCGCGGAACAGCCTCCCGACATATGCGGTGATTGTCATGAACCGGATGAAATCGAAGATACACCGATCATAAAACGGTCCGATGCCTTCCACCAGGGATGCATCGAATGCCATCAAGCGTTTGAGGCCGGCCCCATCGAATGTGCAGCATGTCATATGATGATGTAGTAATATAAATGGTGGATGCACTTGTCTAGATGGTTCTTCAATGTCAAGCGGCCAAGGAAAAGGGTACTCATATGATGAAACGGTCATTTTTTTCTGTAACGGCACCACGCCTTCAGGTTGATTCGTTGCCGGGTGTGTTACCTGATTCTGTCCGGATTGAAACGCCTCGCCAGATCATGCTTCTCATCGAAGAGACTGCTGATAACGGGAATGCGATGATGCTCCGGAAGGGTGACCCCGTCAAAACAGGACAAAAAATTTCTCTCTCAACTGATTCGAAGGCATATGCCATATCGACCGTAACCGGCACCATTACCCACATCGAGCCCTTTCCAGGGGAATCCGGAAAGCAGTTTACAGCTGTATCCGTTGCCGTGTCAAAGGAGGCTGACCCTGACGAAAGCTTTGCTACCTACTGTGATTCGCCCTCCCTCGAAGGTGCTGTCAACCTGCTGGGGTGCCTGCCTGGAAGCCCTGCATTTGAAATATTCATGGATGCGGACAAACCCATTAAGACCATTGTCATCAATGCCATGGACCAGGACCTGTTTATCATCACTGCCCAATATGCCCTGACTGCTTTTTATCATAATCTGACCCAGGGCATCCAACATCTTAAAACCATTACCGGTGTGGAGAAGGTCGTTATTGCTGCACCACAAGACGCCATTCAGGGTTATGGTGACATAGGTGCGTCCGTTATGGGTATCGACAAGGGCTATCCTGAAGGATTGCCGCATCTTATCGCCCAGAGAGTGGCAGGACATGAAATCCCTGTTGGGAAGGATTTCCAGGATTTCGGCATGGCCTTTCTGGGTGTGGAAGCCGTTGCTTCACTGGGCCGTTCTTTCCAAAACAAAAAACCGGCCCGGACCAAAATGGTCACCTTTATGGACAAGAATGGGAACCGTTCCCTGGTATCGACCATCGTGGGCACCCCCATTCGCGATATCCTCAAACGCTTTGACCTGGGTTTGAACGATCAGGATCGAATCATCATCGGCGGCCCGTTAAACGGCTACAGCACCTACACAGATGCGTTTCCCATAAGACCCGATACAGATGCCATTCTCCTGCAGGACAAGGACGATGTTGCATTTGTCTCGGACTATCCGTGTATCAATTGCGGTGATTGTGTTCGCGTCTGCCCCGCAAGGGTGCCGGTCAATATGCTAATCCGCTTTCTCGAAGCAGGACAGTATGAAGAAGCCGCAGAAAATTATGATCTCTATTCCTGTCTAGAATGTGGACTCTGCAGTTATGTGTGCGTAGCAAGAATACCCATCTTTCAATCCATCAAACTGGCAAAATACGAGCTCGGTCGCGCAGCTACCGGGGAGGCAGCAGATGAATAACCCGAAAAAACTGATCGTATCCCATGCGCCTTTCATCCATATCGGAAGCAGCATACCCCAGATGAGTCTGCATATCATTCTGGCCGCATTACCAGCCGTTATTTTAGGGGGCATGTTCCGATTCGGCGCTTCTGCCGTTGCAGTGGTGAGTTTTTCCATTGCTACCGCCATGTTGTGGGAAATAGCCATCAACCTTGTTTCCAAAAAACCCGTTTCAGTGGGCGACGGCAATGCAGCTGTTATCGGTCTTATATTTGCCATGCTCTTGCCGGCAACGGCTCCCTGGTGGTTTGTCCTGACAGGAACATTTATTGCCATCGTGATAGGCAAACAGATCTTTGGGGGCATGGGCAGCAACCCCTTCAACCCCGTGGCTCTGGCCATTGCCATCCTGATGATTTCCTGGGGTGATTTTCTTGACTTCGATGAAATGTATCGTCATTTTCAATTTGATTTTATACCGACTTACCCCCTGACTGCAGTGAAGCACTTTGGTCTCGATGCCATCGAACCTGTCAGATTGATGGATCTGCTTCTTGGACGACAAATCGGCGGTATTGGTGCGACCTTTGGTATCGGTCTCATTCTAGGGGGTGTCTATCTGATGATACGGGGCTTTATCCGCTGGGAAATCTCCCTCTCTTTTTTGGGAGGTGTTTTTATCACCGCCCTGATATTCAACATCATCGATCCCAGCCGCTTTGCAAGTCCTTTTTTTCATCTTCTGACCGGTTATACACTCGTGGCGGCATTCTTCTTAGCCCCCGAGGATTCATCATCACCCGTCAACTTCATCCCTATGCTGATATATGGAGCCGTCGGTGGTATGATGACCATATTGATTCGCAATATCGGCGCCTATGTCGATGGTGCGATTCTTTCTATTCTGTTGATCAATCTATTGAATCCTTTGTTGGACAAAATCCGGCCAAAGACTTTGGGAAAGGTTGCATAGTATGCGTGAAATGATCAATATGATTGTGGTCCTAACCATTCTTGGTGCCGTATCCGGAGGTCTGCTTGCGGCAACCAAAGATTGGACAGACCCTAAAATCGAGTATCAACAACTCACCTTTGTAAAGGGTCCCGCCATTAAGACAATTCTGGAGGGTGCATCCAACGATCCCATCGTCGATCGGTTCAAAATTAGCCATGAAGGAGTGGATTCCAGTTTTTTTGTTGGTATTTTTAATGGCGAAGCCAGTAGCGTTGCCTTTGAGGGCTTGGGTAAGGGATACGGTGGTGACATTGGATTGATGATGGGTGTCAATCTCTTGGACGACACCATCATCGGTGTGGGTGTGACTACGCACAGCGAGACACCCGGCATCGGCGCCAAAGCTAAAAGCGATCCCTCCTTCACCAACCAGTTCAAAGGCATGAAAATGACTGCCATTGCAAACGTAGACGCCATGAGTGGTGCAACCGTTACATCCAACGGAATCAACGGTGGTGTGGCAGCGGCAAGCAAAATGTACCAAAACTTGAAGCCGCAGATTATGGAGCAGCTCAAGGCATTTAAATAGGGAGAACACAATGGCGAAAACCCTCGTTCAGGAATTTACCAAAGGTCTTTGGGAGGAGATACCGCCCTTCAGGCTGGTTCTGGGTTTATGCCCCGTGCTGGCGGTGACCAAAACCGTTGAAAATGGAATCGGCATGGGCGTGGCCACCACATTTGTACTGGTGGGTTCTAATTTTTTTGTGTCACTGCTCCGAAAATTTATTCCATCCAAGGTAAGAATCGCCTGTTTCATCATCATCATCGCAACATTTGTGACCCTTGTTGAACTGCTGATGCAAGCCTTTACCTATCCGCTCTTTCTTAAGCTGGGGATATTTATACCACTTATTGTGGTCAATTGTATCGTTCTTGGGCGTTCCGAAGCCTTTGCCTTTAAAAACGGAATCGCCCGATCACTGGCTGACGGTTTGGGAATTGGAATCGGGTTTACCTTAGCCCTGGCCGCCCTGGGAGCCGTGCGGGAACTTTTAGGCGCCGGAACCCTAACTTTCTGGGAAACGCCAATTCAGATATTAAGCCCCACTATACAGCCTTTTACCTTTATGATCGAAGCGCCGGGGGCTTTTGTCTGTCTGGGGCTGATGCTCTGCCTGATGAACCTGGTAGGAAGCAAATAGGAGAAATTCCATGGGTGATTATGTTATCCTAGCCATAAGCTGTATTCTGATCAACAATATCCTCCTTGCACAGTTTCTGGGAAACTGCCCGTTTCTGGGCACATCTAAAAAAATGGAGACCGCTGTAGGTATGTCCATGGCAGTTGTTTTCGTGCTGGTAATGGCCGGTGTTGGCACCTGGCTTATCAACAACTATATACTGCAGAAATTCGGTCTCGAATTTTTACGCACCATTGCTTTCATCCTGGTTATCGCCTCGCTGGTCCAGTTTGTGGAAATGTTTTTGAAAAAAAGTATTCCCGCCCTTTATGCCGGGTTGGGAATTTTTCTGCCACTGATCACAACGAACTGTGCCGTTATGGGTGCCTGTCTCATCAATATCAAAGAAGAATATACTTTTTTACAAGCCCTGGTAGCATCTTTTAGCTATGCCATCGGTTTTGGTCTGGCATTGATCCTCTTTGCCGGTGTACGCGAACGCATACTCCTGGCAAGAGTTCCCAAACCCCTTCAGGATACATCCATTGCTCTTGTCACCGCCGGCATTCTCTCTCTGACTTTCTTTGCCTTCAAAGGTATGGTGTAGCCGGTAGAACCCGGATTCCGGCCTCATCCACAAAGCTTTGGACTGCTTGCCAGGAAGCCAAGCCTGTATATGTGAAGGAACGTTGAATGTCACCCGGATCACGAAAGCAAGATAAATCCCGAAAAAAAAAGCCCGCCGAACAAGGAAACAGTAATAAAACGAGGCAGATCAGAAGTGCTCTAATCTGGTCAGGCCTTGTCTTGGGGTTGATTGTCGTGGTTTTGGGAATGATAAAAATTACCGGCAGGCCCCAATCAGAATCGACCCGCTTGGCAGATCAAAATTCCGGTGTCAGCTGGATCAAAGGCAACAAATCCGCCCCAATAATTCTGATTGAATACAGTGATTTCCAGTGCCCTGCCTGTGTGCGCTATTATCGTATCACCAAAAGGCTGATTGAAGAACTCGGCAACGAGTTCCAATTGCACTTTCGCCACTATCCTTTATTGATAACACATGAAAACGCAGTATTAGCAGCTCAAAGTGCCGAAGCCGCGGGCCGACAGGGTAAATTCTGGGAAATGCATGATCTGCTTTTTGAAAAGCAACGGGAATGGGGAAAAAAGAAAAAGGATGATGCCGTCAGTCTTTTTACGCAGTACGCTGTCTCTTTAAATCTCAATAAGCAGCAATTTCAAGATGATCTCCATTCTAAAGCCGTCACGGACAAGGTCTACAATGATGCGCGAACCGCTCGTCTCTCCGGTGTCAAAAGCACGCCCACATTTTTTCTGAACGGCCAAAAAGTAGTCAACAAACCGCACAATTATGAAACCTTCAAAAATCTCATCCTCGAAACCAAACGCAATCTTTCTTAAAGTGATTGCCGCCGTCTGGCTGAGCCTCAGTTTAATTGGTTTTTTAGACGCTACCTATCTCACTATTCAGCATTATCGTGGCATGTTTCTGGACTGCGGGCCGCTGATGGATTGCGACGTTGTTATGACCAGCCCGTTCGCGGTGATTGGCGGTATCCCGCTTGCTCTGTTAGGTGCTTTATACTATCTGGCAATCCTAATATTGACGGTTGCTTATTATGACAGGAAACACCTTTTCTTGTTATCGGTCATTGCTAATGTAACAATTTTAGGGTTTCTGACATCGTTGTTTTTGTTTTATCTGCAGGCAGTTGTCATCCGCGCTTTTTGTTTTTATTGTCTCTTGTCCACATTTTGTGCAACCGGTCTTTTTGTGTCAGCCATGATCTGTCGATGCCGGTTGAAGAGCCATGCATGAGCCTGTTGCTGGATTCGCTCCAAAACCGAAGAAAACTTGACAAGTCGATAATAATACTGATTATTAGTCAAGTGTTACTATGTGGCATAATGTTTTTGATATCAGGCGCGTTTTTTCCACTTCAACAGTGATGACGATACTGTCATTTTTTTGTCAGGCAATGGAGGGTAGAGCAATGAATAAAGGTATTTTTAATTATGTTTTGTTTTTTAGCGCAGTTGCGGTCTTTCTTTTTTTGGGACTGCAATCAGTTCAGGCCTTGGAGGTAAAGCTTTCCGGTCAGGTAAACCGTGCGGTCATGTGGGTGGATAATGGAAAGGATTCATCGGTTTTGAATGTGGACAATGATAACTCCTCCACCCGTTTTAGATTTACAGGTTCCGAGGAGGTTAGTGATTCCGTCACTGTGGGCGTGGTCTGGGAGAATGAATTTCAATCCAACGATTCCAGCAAAGTGGATGTCGGACAGGATAATGACGGGGGTTCCGAGTTTAATGACCGAAAACTGGAAGCCTATTTCGTGATACCTTACGGTAAGATTTCTATTGGCCAGGGGGATGGTGCTGCCAATGGAACCACCGAGGAGGATTTGTCCGGTACCAGCGTAATCATGTACGCGGGCGTCAACGATACCGCCGGAAGCATAAATTTCCGTGACGATGACGATACGCCCATTGCCACAGTGGGTAGTACTCGCAGCAATTTTGACGGCTTGAGCCGCAACGACCGCCTGAGATACGACACGCCTTCGTTTGGAGGCGCAACATTGTCGGCCAGTTTCACCAACGGTGATGCTTATGAACTGGCAGCACGCTATTCGGGGGACTTCGACGGCCTGGGAAAAATCACCACGGCCATCGGATTTGTAAATACCAATGATCGTTCGGATCCGGAATACACCCAGATTGGCGGGTCGGTGTCCTGGTTGCACACCTCGGGTATCAATCTTACCGTATCTTCCGGGGCACGTGACATTGACGATGCCGACAGGGATCCTGTAAACTACTATGGCAAACTGGGATACAAATTCGACATCCATGCCATTGCCGTTGAATATGGTATGACGGAGGACTTGTCTCAAGAAGATGACAAATCGAAAAACTACGGTTTGGCATATGTAGTCAAACCCTGGGATGGTGTTGAATTCTACGGTACCTATCGTGCATATTCACTTGACCGCGATGATACATCGAATATCGAAGATATTCGTCAGGTCATGATTGGAACACGTGTTAAGTTTTAATGGCTTTCATGGGACTCACAATGAAAACAAGCCTTAAACTGACCTGCAAGGTTTTGCTGGTGTCCGTCATAACCTTGGGTTTGTGGGGGTGCGCAGGCAGGCCATTTGATCCTCCCCGGGCTGATGAAATCCCCAAAGAGCCGGGTGTATTCACCAAGGGTGCCGATGGTGCGGTTCTGTACGATTCAAATAAGGAGCGTCAACCAGCTGCATCATCTTCACAAATGCCTAGAGCGTCATCAGGGGACATGCAGCAGCCTGCTGTTGCATCCGACTATGAAGAATATGAAGGTTACCGGCAATGGCTGCTTTGGAAAAAATCGGCCGTCGGCACCCCGGAATACGAGGAATTTCAACAGTGGCGTGAGTGGCGGAAGTACCAGGAATGGAAGAAACAAAAGTAAACGAGCGCCTTAAATACGGGTGCTTTTTTTCACAAAGCGGCAACATTCGTAGACGGCCCGTTTCCGAATGTTAGCGCCCGGGGCGTGTGAAACACGCGATGTGGTGAACCATCAAATTTGTCCAGTTAGCCATGGTCGCCCCCTGACAAAGCCAGACCATCCAAGAGTCTTTGCATGTCCGCTGGAATGGGCGCCGTAAATGACATGGTCCGCTGCGCCACAGGATGGGTAAAGCTCAGATGCCTAGCGTGCAGCATTTGGCGTTCGGCCGCCCTCAGCAATGTTTCCAGACGCGTTTCATTTCGCATTTTCTTTCCCCTCTTTCCGTATGTATAGACATGATCGCCAACAATCGGATGACGCATGGATGTACAATGCACCCGGATCTGATGCGTTCGTCCGGTTTTCAATTCCAGTTCCAGAAGGGTTGCGCCAGTATACCGCATTTTTACATGCCATCGGGTTTCGGCGTCTCGCCCGCCGGTGCTGACAATGGACATTTTTTTACGATCTACAGGGTGCCGGCCAATGGGAAGCGTTATGGTGCCTGTTTCCGGCCCCACATTGCCATAGACCAGTGCCAGATATTTTTTTATAACTTGTCTTTCTTTGAACTGTCGGCTCAAGTTTTCAAGGGCCATCCGATTTTTTGCCACCACCATGGTACCTGAAGTGTCTTTATCGAGCCGGTGAACAATTCCCGGCCGCCGTTCGGCACTGTTACCGCCGAGTTCGGGACAATGGTGCAGGAGCCCATTGACGAGCGTGCCCGTATCATTTCCGGGTGCAGGATGAACCACCAGACCGGCTGGCTTATCGATGACAATGAGGTGCCCATCTTCAAACAGGATGTCCAGGTGCATGGCTTCCGGCTGAAGAGAAGGGGGTTCATAAACCGGGATGCAGCCCCGAATTGTTTCTCCGGGTTTGACGCGGTAACCTGGTTTTTTTACGTTGTTTTGAATCGTTATTCGGCCGTCTTGAATAAGCGTAGCGGCAAAAGAGCGGGAGCAATCTGAACGCTTTAAAGATACAAGTAAATCGAGCCGCTGTCCGGCATCAGATTTACCGACGGTAATGACAAATTCGCCTGGAGGGGGCATCATGTGGATGGATATTACTTTTCTTCGGGTACGAACAAAGACTCGATTTCGGAGATAATGGCCTCTTCTTTTGTATTTCTGGCCGTGGACAGTTCCTTGACCAGAAGGCCCTGGGCTGTATCGTAGAGTTTTCTTTCACCAAAAGAAAGATCTTTTGTTAGTCGCAGTATGGATAGGTCCCGGAACACTTCCGCCACTTCATATAAAGAGCCGGTCTTTATTTTATCCATGTATTCCCGATATCTGCGATTCCATGTCTGGTTGTCGATGGTGGACTCCTGCCTGGTTTTCATGACCTCGATGATCTTGGGAATTTCCTTTTCACTGATGACTTCCCGCAAACCCACCGAAACCACATTCCAGGTGGGAATCATGATCACCATGCCGTTCTCGACGATTTTCATGATATAAAAATCATGGGTTTCCCCATTGATGACGCGGCTTTCAATTGCCTCGATCTTGCCGACGCCGTGTGCCGGATAAACGGCCAGGTCACCTACGGCGAAGGTTCTGGCAGGCACGTCGCTTTTTATATCGGTTTCATTCTCGGGTCTATTTGACATTCTAACACCACAAAATTTTAACCACATGGATCAAACTTGCTTATATGAAAGGAAAATATAACACCCTTGAACCAAACAATCAACGAAAAAAAGGATTGGTGCATCTCTGCACCAATCCTTTTCTATATACAACGCTTGGATCGTGTTAAACTACATCAGGAACGGTACCATCAGCAGCGCCACCACATTCAAAATCTTGATCATTGGATTCACTGCAGGTCCGGCGGTGTCCTTGTAAGGATCGCCAACGGTATCACCGGTAACGGCCGCTTTGTGGGCGTCGCTTCCTTTGCCGCCCAGATGGCCATCTTCAATGTATTTCTTGGCATTGTCCCAGGCAGCGCCGCCCGTGGTCATGGAAATGGCGACAAATACACCCGTGACGATACTACCGATCAAAAGACCGCCCAGGGCAACAGGACCCAGGAGGAAACCAACGACAAGTGGCGCGATCACCGGCAGAAGCGCCGGTACGATCATTTCTTTCAATGCAAATTTTGTCACGATATCGACACATGCGCCATAATCGGGTTTGGCTTTACCTTCCATGATGCCCGGAATATCCCGGAACTGGCGACGAACTTCGTCAACCACAGCGCCACCGGCATTTCCCACCGCTTTCATGGCAATGGAAGCAAAAAGGTATGGGAGTAGCCCGCCGATAAAGAGCCCTATAATGACATTGACATCACTCAATTTGAATACAATGTCCTCGCCGCCGTGCATACCAAATTCCTGTACATAGGCTGCAAAAAGAACCAGTGCGGCCAGGCCTGCTGAACCAATAGCGTATCCCTTGGTGACGGCTTTAGTTGTGTTGCCCACCGCATCCAGGGGATCGGTTACAGCGCGCACACTTTCATCCATTTCAGCCATTTCTGCAATCCCGCCGGCATTGTCGGTGATGGGACCATAGGCGTCGATGGCAATGACCATACCGGTCATGGAGAGCATGGACATGGCTGCCATGGCAATACCGTAGAGCCCGGCAAAATCATAGGACAGCCAGATGGCCAGACAGATGGCCAGAACCGGAGCAGCCGTAGCCTGCATGCTGACTGCCAGACCGGAAATGATGTTGGTACCGTGTCCGGTTGTGGACGCTTCGGCAATGGCTTTTACCGGGCCGTACAAACCGGTATAATATTCGGTAATGATCACGATGACCACGGTAAGAATCAGCCCGACCAGGGTACAGTAGTAGATGGACATGGTCGAAAGATCGCCGACACCCACGAACATCTTGGTCGTAGCGTAGTAAAAGGCAATGGCAGCAATGATGGCCGCCCCGAACATCCCTTTATACAGAGCACCCATGATGTATTCGCTTTTGCCGAGTTTTACAAAGAAAACCGCTATGATGGATGCAATGATCGATATGGCACCCAGTACCAGCGGAAACTCTGTGGCAATCGGAATTTCCGGAAAAAGCAGATGCCCGATGAGCATGGCTGCAACGGCTGTAACCGCATAGGTCTCGAAGAGGTCGGCAGCCATACCGGCGCAGTCACCCACATTGTCACCCACATTGTCGGCTATGGTGGCCGGGTTTCTCGGATCATCTTCCGGGATACCGGCTTCAACCTTACCCACGAGATCGGCACCC
>JAHEIB010000077.1 GCA_024639645.1 Deltaproteobacteria bacterium | reverse complement strand
TAGCACAACTTTTGGGTAAACCCGAAAAATAAACACATAGAGCGACATGGTCGCGTTCAATAGAATCGTAACATGATTTTATTCTGAGGTTGGATATGAACAGTTCTGAATTATTGTCTGTTGTAACATTTGGCTATGGCATTGCAGCGACGCTATACCTGGCTTCGTGGATATTTCAAAAGCCATTTTCCGGCCAGCTTGCCAAATGGGCTGCCATATTGACCGTCATCGGTAATTTGGCTGGTTTTTTCATGCGCTGGGCAGAGTCGTATGACCTCGGCATTGGTCATGCCCCCTTGTCGAACATGTATGAATCCCTGGTATTTTTTGCTTTGACCATCGGCATTATCTATCTGTTCATCGAAAAGCGCTATCAGAACTCCATGATAGGCGTTTTTGCAACACCTGTTGCATTTATGGCTATGGCTTATGCTTCCATGTCTCCCAATGTCAGCGATCGCATCCAGCCCTTGGTTCCGGCCCTGAAGAGCAACTGGCTCATTGCGCATGTGTTTACCTGTTTTTTGGGATATGCAGCATTTACTATCGCGTTTGGCGTCAGCATCATGTACCTGTTGAAGAAACGGGAGCGCTCGGATGGTAAGGGATTACTGACATACCTCCCGCAATTGAATATACTGGATGAACTGACCCACCGCATGGTCCTGTTTGGATTTCTGTTTCTCTCCGTGGGTATTATCACAGGTGCTGTATGGGCCAACTCAGCCTGGGGGAGCTATTGGTCTTGGGACCCAAAGGAAACCTGGTCCCTCATTACCTGGTTTGTCTATGCAACCCTTCTGCATGCCAGACTCATACGGGGGTGGTACGGCAAAAAGATTGCCTACATTTCCATTGTTGGTTTCATGGCCATGCTGTTTACCTATTTTGGTGTGAACTACCTGCCGGGTCTGCACAGTTACGGTTCCTTCTAAGTCTTGGGATAAAAGTAGTTTCAACTCCCACCTATAGGGGTTGTCAGAAAAACGTTCCGATTGAGGACCGTTTTTCTGCTACAAACCCTTATGCCGCCATCCTATTTTCGGAACAGTATTATGACAAGCGGTATAACACCCAATATCGGTATTGAGGACCTTCTCAAAAGACTCACATACTTCCATGTATACTGTGCTTTTTCGTTGATCCACGTCTTGTTTTTGTGTGCGATCAGGACTTTTGAAACCACTCTTCAGTCTATTTTATCCTATTCCACAGTGTTGTTTTTGATTTAAGTCAATGCGTGTTAGGTCTTGTTGATCTATGGTATTCTTCAAAGTGCGTTTGATGATTATTTCAGGGGTCGGGGAGTTTTACTGTTAAACCCCTGCCTAGAGGGGCCGGGTGGTTTCAGCAGCGAAAGCGGACACTGTCTGAATGTATTAGGCAGCATTTAGAAAGAACAGCCTTATTGGATATGACCGTATTTTAATCGGCAGATTAATTTTAGTATATCATTCTGTTTTCACGATCAAAGCTGTTCTTTATTTAGACTGCCTTATGCATGCGTTTGTGCGCTGTAGTCGCTGAAAACAACCGGTCCACTCAGGCTTTAAAAAACTCCCCGGGTGCTGGATTATTTAGGAATCTCACATTTGGAGGCATAATGATTGAAGTCCATCTGTATGGCAAACTACGCAAGATGCTGGATCATGACATTCTTTCAGAAAGCAACGTTCTGCGGCTTTCTCCAGAACCCGGTGAAACCATAGCGTCTGTTTTTGAACGAATGGGCATATCCACAGAAGATGTTTACAGTCTTTTCCTGAACGCAAAACTTCTTGCCGCTCGCAGCAATATGGTGCGGTGGCTCGGATATCAGCAAGCCGGCGTTGACCCCTTGTCCTGGGATCTGAACGTTCCGGTTTCATCGGGTGACAGAATCGGCGTGTTCGGGCGCGATATGGCTGCGCTGGTGGTATAGCTTCTTCACTTAGCAATCTGCCTGGCAAAATTTTCCGGATCGTCTGTGGGTGACTGACAGGTTTTGTTTTCGCAGACATAGGCGGTTGGCTTTGCGTTCATGGCAGACTTTTGTTTTATGATCGGAATAATCTTGGCCTGTGAGTCTAAATCATTTCCTTCGGTGGCCACCACGATGATACGGCCCGGCAAATACTGCTGTCTGAGCTTATCAAGCAGTACATCTGATGAGCCCCTTTTGTCTTTTGGTTCAACGATGACGATCTCCCTCGGGGGTACCAGAAAGTTGTCTAACGCCAACTGAAGTTCGGCCATGGCAGTGGGATTGGCAGATAGGGTGCCGGAGAAGGCCTGCAACGCTTTCTCAGCCCGGAGATGGTAGTCAGGGTTGGATGTGAACGCTCCAAGTCGCAGAAGATTCATTGTGGCGACAGCATTGCCGGAGGGCAGGGCACCATCGTGTTTTGGCTTCTCTCTGGCGATGAGGTCTTCGTGGTCCATGCTCGTCATAAAAAAGCCACCGTTTTCTGTATCTTCATAATACCGGGCAAGTATTGTTTCCAATTCCATGGCATTTTTCAACCACTGAATGTCGTGGGTTGCTTCATACAGGTCGATCATGCCTGCAATCAGAAAGGCATAATCATTGAGGTAGCCATTGTGCTTTGCAACGCCATCCATGTAGCTACGTTGCAGTCTCCCATCCACATATAGACGATCCAGAACAAATGTAGCAGCGCGGACCGCATCCGCCCGATAACCTGGTTCATCAAGAACAAAAGCGGCTTTGGCAAAGGCCGATATCATCAGCCCGTTCCAGGCGGTGAGAATTTTTTCATCCCTCAGAGGGGGTGGGCGATTTTCACGCTCACCATGCAACATATTGAGCGCCTTTGCAATCTGGGAACGTAAATGCTGCTCATCCATATCCAAGCGTTCAGCCACATCCGATATGGTTTCCGGTGTGTTGAGGATATAGCGGCCTTCGAAGTTGGGAAATGAACCGACAGCATGGGTTTCTCTAATCAGGCCGGCAAGATCCGGACCCAGCAGCTTCTCCATCTCTTCCGGGGTCCAGGTAAAAAAGTAGCCTTCCTCCCGATGCCCTTTGGGTGTCAGACTGTCCGCATCTGTCGCAGAAAAGAAAGCACCCTCCGGTGATGTCATATCCCTCCGTACATAGTGGAGAACTTCATGGACAACACGTCTATATTCCGGGTTGCCCGTCAATTGATACCCGTCCAGATAATCCATGACCAGCAGTGCGTTGTCGTAGAGCATTTTTTCAAAGTGGGGTACGATCCATTTCTCGTCCGTAGCATAACGATGGAAACCGCCCCCCACATGATCGTAAAGTCCGCCTGCGGCCATTTTGTCCAATGTCTGAGTAGCCATATTCAAGGCATCGGAATTATTAAAGCGCTGGTAATAGCGTAAAAGAAAACGGACAGGCAGGGAGCTCGGAAACTTGGGCGCACCGCGGAGGCCTCCGTTAAGTGGATCAAAACGGTTTTGATAAGATTGAAATGACTGTTCCAGTATGTCTTTGCCCGGGAGCTGTGAACTGGCATCCGGCCCCAGCATCTGCTTGACCACATCCGTCAGTTGTCTGCTGGTCTGGTTTACAAGGTCTTTTCGATCCTCATAAGTCTGTTTGATTTTTTTTAACAGGGTCAGAAAACCCATCCCGGCACCGCGGTCTCCATCCCGGGCAGGATAATACGTGCCGCCGTAAAAGGGTTTCCTGTCAGGGGTCAGCCAGACGGTCATGGGCCATCCGCCCCTGCCGGTAAGGGCCTGAACAGCAGCCATGTATATGGCATCCACATCGGGTCTTTCTTCCCGGTCTACCTTGATGGGGATGTAATTCTCGTTAATATAGCGGGCGATTTCCTCGTCCTCAAATGATTCTTCTTCCATGACGTGACACCAATGACAGGTAGAGTAACCCACAGATAATAAAACTGGACGATTCAGCGCTGCCGCTGTCTGAAAGGCTTCGCCGCCCCATGGATACCAGTCCACGGGATTGTGGGCATGCTGCAGCAGATAGGGGCTGGATTCCAGGAACAGGCGGTTGGTATATTTTGCCCAGCCGTCAGGGTTCAGATGTTTTGTGCGAGGGGTATAAGACGGACCCCTTTTCAGTTTCATTGCTGAATATTGATCCACCAGATTCATGTTAAATCCTTTTGTTCCCGGTAAGATTGTGAATGCCGGGTTTTTCTTTAAATTGATGGCTTGGTACTCCTGAGCAGGGCTTTCAGGGAAACACCCAATCATGCACGTGCATAAAAACAGTCCTGCCGCAAGAGAGGACAATCCGGTCTTGATAAGCATAGGCAATCCCTCAAGTTTATTCGATGGAAGGATGTTTTCAGACCTCGTCAAAGGTCAAATGGAACATGCTTATGACAAGGGTAATAATCAAACTGCAACATGGCAAAAAAAGCACGCCTTTCAGACTGACACCCTAAATACTATATACCACATTGTGGTTTGTCAACGTTGCGGGATGGATTGAAGCCTGTCGCAGCGGACTACGAAAAATGGTCGCGTTGTTTCGGTCTATTTGGCAACGTGTGGGGGCAGGGGTGAGAAATCGAATAACTGTATTTCCTTTTTCATAATAACGTTGTTACGATTGATCTGCAATGGGTAGGTACCTTCCGGATCCGTGGTGAAAAGCCCGTATCTCAAATCAGCCAGGGTGTGTATGGCAATATGGTTGAACCGGGTAATGAAATCACCTTTTTCCAGACCGGCCGTTTGGGCAGGGCTTTTGGGCGCAACACTTTTAACCAGCAGTCCGGTTTCATTATTTTCCACGGCAACACCCAGTTTCGGTGATCGGGATCCCTCCAGCCGGGTGGTCTGCAATACATAGTCCGCGATGCCGCTTTCCAGGGTGTCATCCTGCAGTATGACCGCGGAAGAGGTCATAATCCGCCGCTGGAGGCGTTTTGGAATCCCATATCCATACCGCAGATGACCATTGCCCGCCAGAACAATCAGTTTGCGATGAGGGGCTTTCCGGAGGAACTGATACGCTGTCTCGGCCATTGTCTCATCCCACAAAACCTGTGCCTGATAGAAATAGTTAAAATCTTGAAGCGCTTCCTGGTTACTGTGCAAGGCAAAGACTTCCCGCAGGTCATGAGCGTAGTGACTGTCAGAGAAATCAAGATTCTCAGGTATGAGGTCTTTATCTGCAGGCGCAAGCATGTCTATTCCGGACCGGGACACCTGCCGGGTGATTCTCTCAGGTAAATTGAGGGCTATCAAGGGAATGTGATTCGTTTTCATGAAATCAATGATGGGCTTGTAGAGATGGTAATCGTAACCCCATTCTTCAAAGTAGCGGGTCTGTTTGAGGAAGGCCTGCTCATCAATTTCATCGGAGAGATAGGCATCGATGATGTTCTGATAGGGTTTCTTGAACATTTCCATGCCGACACCAAAATCAGTTCCGGCTTTATGGAACTGCTGGATGATTTGAAGTTGGTTGATGTGGTGTTCGAACCGATTATGCTGCTCCCCGACAAAGATGACCTGTTTGTCCAGCACTTCAGGAATGATTCTGTCAAGGCTTGACACTTGATCCGGCACTATGGCCATGGAGGATTTTTGTTCCAATATGAGGATGCCGTTTTGGGTGTCAGAAATCTCTTTGCGGACGTTGCGGCCCTGGTTGAATGCCAGATCCGAATATTTACCGTAATGACGCAGTTTGTAACGGATGGCTTCCGCTTCAGATCTGCTGGCAACATCGGCCAGCAGAATTCGTTGCGTGGTTTGAAACGGGTTTTTAAAAATTCTAAGACGGATACCCGCCGCGGGTGGATCCATTTTCCCAAACAGCCTCCTTGCAAGATCGCTGTTGTAATCGGCGATGAGAAGGTTCTTTTCACCAAGGTCACCAATACCTACCTTGTCAGATGTCATGCTGATGACGTCCGATTTACCGAGTGCTTCCACAAGGGGTTGGAAGCTTTCCTTTTTTTCAGGCGGGATCACTGCCACGATCTCAGGATTTCCCAGTATGGATGCAAGTACCGGTGGCGTCTCTGCTTCAGTAAGGTGGCGCATGACATCATATTTTTCATCCAGAACCACTCTGGATGGGAGTGTCGCAAGGGGCAGATCGATGCTTCCTGAGCTTGTCCCATCGACGACACGCACCTGTGCGTTGTCGCCCGTGTAAATGGATATGGGCAATGTCAATGGGCTTGGATCCGGCTCGCGGTGCAGATCGAATGTCAGGAGCAGCTCGCCTTTGTTTGCTGATATGCGGGCGTTATGAATGTCCATAGTTGGTATGTCAGTTCGGGTGAGCCACGCAGCAAAGATTTCTTCCAGGGATATTTTCGCCGCCTTTTCAAAGGATGTCTGTAAATCTTGCCACGATGCTTTCTTAAAGAGATGTTCATGGACAAAATCTTTCAGGGCTTTATGGAATAGATCCGGCCCTATGCGGTTTTGAAGTTCATGAAAAAACATGGCGGTTTTTCCATATCCGATGACCCCTTCAGATCGGCTCCGGCGGTATTTGAAAGCACGCAAGGGGATGACGGTCTCCGGACGGATATAAGCCTCATAATCAACCATAATCTGTTTTCGATAGGCGGTGTCCAAACCGTTTCCAACTGCAGCGCCATGGTCCGCCAGATAGGTGGTAAGTCCTTCCGCCCAGTTGCCCTTTGTGCTGTCGATATAAACAGCACTGCCGAACCACTGGTGAAGTATCTCGTGTCCCAGTGACGTCTTGACGATGAAGGGCAGGCGGACGACATCTCTGCCGAGAAGTGTGAAGGTCGGCAGGGATATACCTGTGGGAAGAATGTTTTCCACGATGGCAAAACGGCGATAGGGATAAAATGTCAGCAGTTCCTGGTACTGCCGAAGGTAGGCCATGGTGTGGCGTATATAGGTATCAGCCAGAGCGGCATCCTCCTTAAAAAAATAGGCTGCTATTTCGATACCTTTGTAATAGTCTCTATGAACCGTGAATCGGCTCGAAGCCGCTATATGAACGGCATCCACAGGGTGCTGAAACCCAAATGAATAGATGGCCATGTCGCCCGATTGTTCTCGATGAATGGTGTCAGCCTCGGATACGGCGACAAATTCCTGTGGTACCTTCAGGGTCAATTGATATTCGGCCAGAGACGATGGCAGGGGATACCAATGGCCGGTCAGGAAAACATGCTCCGTATCCATAAAAGTTCCTTTCATATCCATGGGAAAGACTTGGAAAGAGAGATGTGTTTCACTGCTTTTTGTCACGTTTACAACCATTGTATCTTCGGATTTTGATACGACCCTGCCGGAATGAACTGTGAGATTCGTCAGACCTGCTGTGCCGAGGGTTACCTCTCTGTCATGCTTTGAGGATAAGTGTGCCGTGCCGGAAATCATCTTTTTTGAGGGGTCGATATGGACCTCAAGCGCATAGCGCAAATCCGTACACAGACCCGTAGCGGGTATTGTGAGGAGACAGGCGAGAATCAGTTTCTGTATGGTCAGCATAAAATTGTCCTTGTGAAATAGTCGAAAAGACCATTGGCATCATCACCTGTGAGTCTATAATGCTCCGAAACTGCTTCGGCAATAATGTCAAACGGGACATACTTGTTACGACGATTATAATCAATCATATGCATTTTCAGCAAGGTTTCAAGCAGGAGGCGAAATTGGGCGGTTTGGCGTCATAGGCATTGGGTAAAATCGTTTTTACAATTTTATTTCTTGAAGTGTTTTAATGTGCTGGTATTCTTCGGCGATAATCTGATCGAGGCTTTCGAGAACATCCTGGTCTTTGATAAAGGATCGCAGCATTTCATAGAACAGTATACCGTCTTTTTCAAATTCGATAAAAATATGTATGAGGTCCCGCATGTCATCAACGCCGGGGAAATCGATGTCCTGTAGTGTAAAGCTTTGTTTGCCGATTATATTTTGCAATACATCGCTGTTCATTTCGTTTGCGGCAATGTGATTTTTGCTGGTGCCAAGATCGGATTGCAACTTCACGAACCATTCAGCATGACGGGCTTCCTCATCCGCCATCCATGTCAAGCGCTTGATTATATCCGGGTTCACCAGGCTCTGAATAGCTTGGCGGTAAACAGATTCACCGTTTTTCTCTATCTTCAGTGCTATGTCCAGTATTTCCCTGGCGGTAAACATTAATTTTCAGCCCCTGCGCACAATGAAAAAATGAAATAATAAATACTTGATTTTGAACGAAATGGCAAAAGAAACTTTATCTAGGGCAAAGGGTTTGCATCAATCTAATTGTTATGATAATTTTGCCATCGTCAAAATCAATGATTAAAGAACCTCGCAGCAAGCTACGAGGAATGTTCTGCCCTACGGCAGAACCTGCGGCGAAAGTGCCCGCTATTTCGGTTCAACTCTAATAAGGATTTTTAGCATGGAAAAGGCCATCATCACAGCAGCGATTACCGGCGGTATTCACACACCCAGCATGTCCCCATATCTTCCGATTACGCCCCAGCAGATCATTGACGATGCTGTGGGTGCCTGGCAGGCCGAAGCTGCCATTGTCCATATTCACGCCCGCGATCCGGAAACCGGCAAGCCTTCATCCGATCCCGGTCTGTTCGGAGAAATTGCCTCGCAAATTAAAAAAAGAACCGATCTCGTCGTTTGCATTACCACCGGCGGCGGGTTGGGTCAGACAACCGAGGAGCGGGTTGCTGCGGTCAAGATCTACAGTCCGGAGCTTGCCTCGCTCAATGCAGGATCTCTCAACTTTGCCCTTTTTCATGCCCTGGACGCCTACAAGGAATTCAAGCAGGATTGGGAACGTGCTTATTTGAATATGACGGAAGATTATATTTTTCCGAACACCTTCAAAACATTGCGGGAATTCAATCAGCACTTCAGCAAAGAAGGTACAAAACCTGAATTTGAGATCTACGATGTCGGAATGATAAACAACCTGGCATTTCTTATCGACAGGGGTCATGTTAAAAAACCCGTCTATCTCCAGTTTGTAATGGGAATTCTTGGGGGCATTCAGGCAACGATGAACAACCTCCAGTTTCTGTATAATACCGCCAAGGACGCCATCGGGGATTTTCAATGGTCGGTGTGCGCCGCTGGAAAGCACCAATTTAAAATGTGTACCGGTGCCCTGCTTATGGGAGGCAATGCCAGGGTAGGACTAGAGGACAACCTTTTTCTTGAGAAGGGTGTGAAAGCCAAAAGCAGTGCTGTGCAGGTGGAAAAGATTGTTCGGATTGCTCGGGAACTGGGTGTTGAACCGGCAACTTCTGACGAGGCGCGACAGATTTTAAATCTCAAAGGACTGGATAAAGTCAGGTTTTAGCCCAAACATTTCATGATACGTGACGAAAACAATTCGGGTTAGACGACGTCAGGACAGATAAACCCTAACATTGCTACTACAGGGTAGATGTTGAAAGGAGTGATCATGGCAGCACCTTTATGGAAACCGTCTGAGCAGAGGATCAAAAACACCAATATGTACCGGTTTATGGATTTCATCAATGAACGGTACAAAAAAAAATTTAACGATTATTCACAGCTGCATCAATGGTCCATTGACAATATTCCCGATTTCTGGGCTTCCATGTGGGATGTGGCCGGCATCATCGCATCCCAACCTTATGACCGGGTTGTGGATGGTCTTGACAAAATGCCGGGAGCCGAGTGGTTTCCCGGAGCCAGGCTTAATTTTGCCGAAAATCTTCTCCGCTACCGGGACGATCAGACAGCACTGATTTTTAAGGGTGAAGACCGGGATTCCGTCCGGATGACCTATATCGAGTTGTATGACGAGGTGGCCCGCGTGGCAAAGGCCTTGAAAGAAGCCGGGGTCCGGGTCGGTGATCGTGTGGTGGGTTTTATGCCGAATATGCCGCAGTCGGTTATCGCCATGCTGGCTGCCGCCAGCATGGGTGCAATTTGGTCTTCATGCTCTCCTGATTTCGGTATCAAAGGCGTGCTGGATCGCTTCGGTCAGATCAAACCCAAAATTTTATTTACCGCCAATGGCTATTCATTCAAAGGCAAGTCCATTGATTCTCTCGAACGGATTGCAGACATTATCAGCAAGCTTCCCTCCATCGAAAAAATAGTCGTGGTACCCTATACCGAACCGGAACCGGACATAAGCAAGGTTCCCAATGCAGTTCATTACAACGATTTCAAGTCATCTGAAAGCAACCTGGAGATTGCATTCGCGCAACTGCCGTTTTCCCACCCGCTGTACATCATGTATTCATCGGGTACCACCGGTCTTCCCAAATGCATGGTTCAAAGTGCCGGAGGGATTCTCATCCACCAGGTCAAAGAACTCATGCTTCATTCGGATTTGAAAAGAGAGGATACGATATTCTATTTTACCACCTGCGGCTGGATGATGTGGAACTGGCTTGTCAGCTCTCTGGCTTTGGGCGCATCGTTAGTTCTGTTTGACGGTAATCCCTTTCATCCACATCCAGGGGCTTTGTGGGAGATGGCACAGGACGAAAACATTTCTATTTTCGGTACCAGTGCCGGCTATGTCGCTGCCCTTCAAAAGGCCGGTGTAAGACCCGGCAAAGAATATGATCTGACATCACTGAAAGCACTCCTTTCAACGGGTTCCCCTCTGTCAGTGGAAAGCTTCGAATTTATCTACACTGAAATCAAACAGGATCTCCAGCTGGCGTCTATTGCCGGCGGATCTGATTTAAATGGGTGTTTTGCCCTGGGAAATCCTATGGGTCCGGTTTATGCCGGTGAACTGCAGTGCCGGGGGCTTGGTATGAATGTACAGGCATTCGATGACAAGGGCAACGCGATTGTAAACCAGCAGGGTGAACTGGTATGTTTGGCGCCTTTTCCCTCCATGCCCATTTACTTCTGGGATGATCCGGACAACAGCAAGTATCATGCGGCCTACTTTGATGTGTACCCCAATGTCTGGCGCCATGGTGACTTTGTCGAGATTACCGATCGGGGCGGGATGATCATTTACGGTCGTTCAGATGCCACCTTGAACCCCGGGGGGGTACGCATCGGTACGGGTGACATTTATCGACTGCTGGATCAGATAGAAGAGATAGAAGACAGTGTTATTGTGGGGCAGGACTGGAAAAATGATGTTCGCGTGATTCTTTTTGTTAAACTGGCCGCCGGATACGGGTTGACCGATGATCTAAACCAGAAAATCAAGCAGACCATCCGGGTCAATGCCTCACCCAGACATGTTCCATCAAAAATTCTTGCCATACCTGACGTCCCTTATACCTTGAATATGAAAAAAGTCGAATTGGCGGTCAAAAAAATTATCGAAGGCAAACCGGTTCTCAACAAGGACGCCCTCAGCAACCCGGAATCGCTGGATCATTATGCGGATATAAAAGAGCTGCAGGAAGATTGACGGTTTTGTAAAAAGTCCAACGTCTAGGTTGTGCTGCATTCCGCAATCATTCAACATACGACAAGTACTCGTCATGATTACAAAATTTGCACGCCTTGAACGGCAATAGCGAGGGAATCAAACAGATAAAATCCTTACCGAGATGCGTGGCACTGCCGCACGGCAGAACATTCCCTGCAGCTTGCTGCAGGGTACTCTTCAATTGGAACTTTATACAAAACCGTCTAACTCTGACTTTTTACGAGTTCTTCTTCAAGGAGCATCCTAAGCCCGTCCGCTTTTTGGATGGAGGATCGGTCCACCCCGATCGTCGATACCACAATATGACACATTATCATCTTGACATATCATCAGCGCCTCTCCTATCATAACGAATCGACCTAACCCGGAAATTTCTCATCAAGTTTCATGAACCTTAGTTGAGTGATTGTCAAGGTTACCGTGGCTACAAGGAAGATGCTGTCGCGCTATAGCAATCTATGCGGGATGGTATCTGACGTCGTAGATGCGGTAAGATCGGCAATCCCAACGGGTTTTAAATTTTAAGATTTCAAATGAATCAAATCCCATATTCTTAAAGTTTGAAACGCTCATCTCAGGATGAATTATTCGGGCTGACATGACGCCACCAGGAAAATGCACAGATTTATTACCGATCTTCCGGCATGTGCCAAAGGGGGCTGTTTATGGAAGATGTTAGACCAAACGAGCACTGTTTGTTGCTCAGGGTGGCTGTCGTTGCCATGGGCTACCGCGCACTATCCGTGATGCGCATGCTGAGTGAAATCAAACCGGGCAGACTGCGGTTGCAGTTGGTTGCTATTGCCACAGTCAATAAATCCATTGCCTGTTCCAAATTTGCCGGAGAAATGGGTGTTGCGGTTTATGACCGGCCCACGGATCTGTTGGCGCTGGAGCACCTGGATTTGATTCTCGAGATGACCGGCGATGCTCAGACGCTATCCCAACTGATCGTTAACAAGCCATCTTCCATCGGTGTACTGGATCATCAGGCATCCGTGCTTATTTTCGATATCGCCGGATTGTACCAACAGGTGTCGGCGCGCGACTCAGAAATCAGTCTGGCTTCCTCTTTTGCTTCCGCGCTGTTGGAGGCTTCGCCGGACGGTGTCATGGTCCTTGACAGAGACTATCGGGTTGTCAATTGCAATGAATCACCCATCGTCACCGGCGGAAAAGGACGAGAATCCGTTATTGGAAAATCTTGTTTTGACCTGATTCATAATTTCAGAGACCATTGCAGTGCCCACGATCTGAGATGCCCGATGGAGGAGGTGCTCCAGACGGGTCGACCAGCCAGAACTGTTCACGAGACCCAACCGGGCAGCCCGGATACCCGGGTCCACCAATCTACCGCTTACCCGCTGACCAATTCTGTTGGTGAGATCGTTCAAATTGTGGTCTCTATCCGGGACATCACCCAGGAATTAACGGACAGGGTGGAGCAACGCACACAGGCCATCAAAAATGACCTCGAACAATTGGTACGTGAAGATCGCCTGGCTTCACTTGGCCGCCTTGTGGCCTCCGTCTGCCATGAAATCAACAATCCCATTGCCAGTATTCTGACATTCAACAAACTCATCTTACGGTGTATTCAGGAAGATGATCTGCCGGAAGGGGGTGTGGGAGCCTTTGGTCACTATCTGGATATCTGTGTCCGGGAGGCTTTGCGCTGTGGCCAGATCGTTAAAAATCTGCTTACATTTGCCAGACAAAAAAACATCGAACTCATTCAGATCGATCTAAATGAAATGATCGATACCATTATGGTTCTCACGAGTCACCAATTGGAAATGAACGGTATTACTTGTGATCTGAAGCTGCCGGAAACATCATTCACCGCCAAAGGAGATTATACCCAAATTCAGCAGTGCCTGATGAATCTCATTTTCAATGCCATGGAGTCCATGACGGACGGTGGAACCTTGACCTTGTCGGGCGGACAGGACCATGAAAGGAAAACGGTATGGGTGACCGTGGCCGACACCGGCTATGGGATCGATCCGGAAGACCTTCCCCGTATTTTCGAGCCTTTCTACACCACTAAAAAAGAAGGCAGAGGTGTAGGACTTGGGCTGTCGATGGTATACGGCATCATTCGCGAACACCAAGGCACCGTTGAAGTACAGAGTGAAGCGGGTGAGGGATCCCTGTTCAAACTTACCTTGCCTGCCGGTGTTGGCGCCGTTCCGGAAACAAAAGGAGAAGACACATGACGCAATCGATGCGGATACTCATAGTGGATGATGAGGAGCCGATTCGCGAGGCTT
>JAHEIB010000007.1 GCA_024639645.1 Deltaproteobacteria bacterium | reverse complement strand
CCATGGAGACCGTTGCCGGAGACGTGGATCGCCAGATAGAACGAACCGTGGGTCTGTTGGCCCTGGGTCTGGCCGAAATCATGATCAATCACGCGGCCGAAACAAACCCGGATGTGGTTCTGGGCAGCCTGTCAAAAGCACTTCAAAAAGGGCAGGGGCAAGCCATTCGCAAGATCCGGCTGAACCCCGCGGACATGGAGCAGACGGCCGCATCCAAAAAGAAACTGTCCAATCTGGTGGAACACATGGAAGACCTTCGGTTGGAGCCGGATGCCGCGCTTTCACGGGGCGGCTGCGTGGTCGAAACCGATTATGGCACCATCGATGCGACACCTGAAAATCAATTTCGGGTGCTGATGGAAACGTTTAGATCTGCTATTGGTTCTGCCGCAACTGTCGGGGTTCAGCCAACGCGAAATGATTGGAGATAGTGGGCAGAAAAAATCCTTACCGAGAGGCGAAGCACTGCTGCGGGTAGGCTTCAATAATCCTCTGGTCACTCTGCTACCGGGTGTCAAATAAGTGACGGTAATCTCTACCGGTATTGACGAAACCTTACCTGTGACAGATCTGATCCTATAATCCAGCCTAAGCTTTCAAGTGCTTGGCGACCGTCCGGGTTGTCAGGCCGCCCGCGCTAGTATCATCTATTTATATAATAAAAATTTATAGTTAAGTATATTTTTCATAGGGCTGAAATAGCGGATATCCCAGCTTCCTTTTCATCAGACCGTTTCAAAAAGATGTTTTAGAGGCTGGCATAACTATTGCTATTGTTTCCCCTGATACACCTGAACTTGACGGTCATGTATTTTAATGATGATAAAAGGCATATGGAAAACGTGATGAAACCCTCAAACAGCAGCACCCATGGTTTTCCAATTGACAATGATTTTTCACCGGTTATGGGACGGACAAAGGTGCGTGACGGCTCGGTTGTCGTTCTGAAAAACGTCGCCGGTCGGAAACACGAACCCGAACGTTCCCGGCGGAAAGACCGGCTGGCTGCAATGGGTGAAATGGCCGCTAAAATTGCGCATGAGATTCGAAACCCATTGGGAAGCATCGAGCTGTTTGCCACCAGTCTCCAAGCCTCCCTGGAAGGGCAAGCGGACCTGCAGCTGCTTGCGGAAAGAATTTCTTCCGGTGTCAAGAGTATTGAGGCCATTATCGCCAATCTGCTTCAATTTGTCAGACCCGAAGAAGCCAGCCGATTTGAACGATTTGATATTTATGAAGCCCTGGACGACTCCCTGTTTTTTATGAAGCACCTTGCCGACAAGGAGAACGGCGTCGATGTCAAGCTGGAATATGGTCCCAGGCCCCTGTTTATAAATGGTGATGTCGAGCTCATTAAACAGGTCTGTCTGAATATCATCCTGAATGCGATCCAGAGCATGCCGGGTGGCGGTGTCCTCTGTATATCGACAGTTCAAGGTGCCATGACGAATGCTGGACGGTCGGCATTGGCAGAAATCCGGATTTCAGACAGCGGTGCCGGGATCGATCCTGGCAGTGTTTCAAAAATATTCGACCCTTTTTTCACAACCAAAGAAAGGGGAACCGGTCTGGGTCTTTCCATTGTTCACAGCATTGTCCAGATGCATGGCGGTATCATTGATGTTTCGAGTACCCTAGGAGAAGGAACCATGTTTTCCATCGGCTTGCCCTTGTGTGCCGATGCATCGGCAGCGCAGGAAGATGTATCTGTGCCGGTTATGGAAAAGGAGGTGTCGGCATAATGCAGTTTGATTCAGTTCTGGTGATTGATGATGAGCCTGATATGCAGCTGGCCCTGACGCATGCCCTGAAAAAGAACGGCTGTGATGTTCAGTGTGCCGCCAATGGCGCGGAAGGTCTTAAAAAATTCAAGGAAGAGAAATTCGGGTTGGTCATTACGGATATGCGTATGCCGGAGATGTCGGGTATGCAGGTGCTTCAGGGGGTCAAGGCCGTGTCTCCGAAGATTCCTGTCATCATGATGACCGCCTATGGATCCATCAACCGCGCTGTGGAGGCAATGAAGGCCGGTGCTTCGGATTTTCTCCTCAAACCGTTTTCCCTGGAAACCCTGACAGCCACCGTTCAGAAGGTATGTGATGCCAGCGGGCATCCAGAGAGAGTGTCGTGCCGGAATTCTGAAATAGAAAACAATTTAAAAAACAAAACCATCATTACCCAGGACGCATGCATGATGGATGTTCTGGCTCTGGCCAGACGTGTAGCAGACAGTGATGCCACCATTCTGATCCTTGGCGAAAACGGCACCGGAAAGGAATTGCTGGCATCATTCATCCATCAGGAAAGTCGCCGCAAAACAGGTCCTTTGGTGGCGATTAATTGTGCAGCTCTGCAGGAGACGCTTGCGGAGAGCGAATTGTTTGGCTATGAGAGAGGTGCTTTTACCGGTGCTTTTACACGCAAGGTGGGCCGGTTCGAACTTGCCGATCAAGGCACACTCCTGCTCGATGAGGTGAGCGAACTGACCCTCAATATGCAGGCCAAGATACTGCGGGTGCTTCAAGAACGGGAAATCGACCGTGTAGGCGGACAACAGCCCCGGGCCATCGACGTGCGGATTATCGCCATCAGCAACCAGAATCTTGTCAAGGCCGTCCAGGAGAATCGTTTCAGAGAAGATCTGTTCTACCGCTTGAATGTGCTGCCCGTGACATTGCCCCCCTTGCGGGAAAGAAAAAAAGACATCCCCCTTCTGGTAAGGTTCTTTTTAAAAAAATACAGTTTGATCAACAACCGGCGGATGATAAAAACGGCACCGGCTGCCCTTGATTATCTGGCATCCCACCCATGGCCGGGCAATGTTCGTGAACTGGAAAACGTGGTGGAAAGGGCCGTCCTTATCGGAAACGGCGATACCATGCTTCCGGAGCATCTTAATTTTGTCGACACGGTGGGAAAATCTAAGAAAAATAATCTCGCGTCCTCAGGCACAACCATAAAAGAAATGGAGATGGCGCTTATCCTGGATACCCTCAAAGCCTGTCATAACAATCGTACCCGGACGGCCGAGCGTTTGGGAATCAGTCTCCGGACACTCCGTAACCGGCTTCGGGAATATGGCATATCGCGAGATCATGAGCGCGACATTCCCAATCATAAATCCCATGTGGCAAAAACAGTCGCGTGAAAAACAACTGATAGGCAATCTTTGCCTACCCCCATGTGTTTATACTGCCTCCAAAATCGAATTTTGCCAATTATAAATAATATTAACTACATTATATCAATATGTTACTTTCATGCCAGGATCCATGCTCAACTCTGGTATGGCAATTGCAATTAAAAGAGCCGGCGTTAACCGTATCAAAAGGAGAACACATGGGTTCAGGTGGTATTTTCAATCAGACAATTACCTTTTTGGAGCGATCGCTTGATTTACGCTCCAGCAAACATAGCGCCATTGTTTCCAATGTGGCCAACATCGACACGCCGAATTACAAGGCCTTTGATGTCATGGTGGAAGACGAGTTGAAGAAACTGGACCGGTCCACAGGGATGGGAAATGGTGTTCGTATGGAAACCACCCAGGCAGGCCATATAGAACCACAGAGAAACCCGATCCGTCTAACGACTGTTCGATCTGACGACGGAAACGGACGCCATGTGGAAAGGCGCGACGGCAATACAGTGGATCTGGATCGGGAGATGGCGGGTATGGCTGAGAACAGTCTGATGTATTCCCTTTCCGCCCAGATCGTCGCCAAAAAATTTCAATCACTCAGAAATATAATCCAGGGAGGGAATAAATAGTTATGGGCTTATTTGATGCTTTGACAACAAGCGCCTCTGGTTTGTCGGCACAGCGACTGCGCATGAATCTTATTTCGGCCAACCTGGCCAACGTCAATACCACGCGGACGGAATCCGGGGGGCCTTATGAGCGGAAAGAACCTGTTTTTGCAGCCCAGCCGGAAGGCGTGTCCTTCCGGGGTGTGCTGGACAATGAAATGTCTGGCGGTCTGACACCGGTCAAAGTCGTTGATGTGATACCCGACAACCGGCCCCCCATCCTCAAATATGACCCGGATCACCCGGATGCTGATGCCGAAGGCTATGTGGCCATGCCAAATATTCAGGTCGTGGAAGAGATGGTCAACATGATGTCCGCCAGTCGCAGCTACGAAGCCAATGTAACGGCCATAAAGACAATCAAGAGCATGGTTTTGAAAGCCATGGAAATAGGAAGATAATCATGACCGTCATAAACCCTTCAGCCCATGTGGATGCCGCCTGGCCAAGCCCTCAGAAACCGGCACAACTGTCTGAAACACAAGGCAAAAACTTTACTGAAATCCTGAAGACATCCATCAGCGAGGTGGACCGTCTTCAGCATGAAACAGACGGAGCCATCCAAGCCCTCGTTTCCGGAAAGGAAAAAAATGTGCACGAGGTGATGGTGGCCATGGAAAAGGCATCCCTGTCACTCGAGTTGCTGGTACAGGTCAGAAATAAAGTTATCGCCGCTTATGACGAAATCAAACGGATGCAAATCTAAAGCAATTAAAGGAAACACATGGAAGCAACTTCTCCCAGCATCGGTGATCAATTAAAGGTCATTATTCGAAACCTGGATTCGGGAAAAATGATTGTCATCCTGTTTCTGGCAAGTGTGGCCATCGCAGGAATGATTTTTATGGTGACCTGGGCGGGCAGGCCTGATTTTCAATATCTTTTCACGAACCTGCCCCAGGAAGATACGGCCAGCATCGTTTCCAGGCTAAAGGAAAAGAATATTCCATTTCAGCTTGATGGGAACGGGAGTGCCGTTCTGGTCCCCAAGGAAAACCTGTATGAAATTCGCCTGGAGATGGCTTCCCAGGGCCTACCCCAGGGCAGCCGCATCGGGTTTGAAATATTTGACGAAGTCAAACTCGGGATGACCGATTTTGTCCAGAATGTCAATTATCAGAGGGCCTTGCAGGGAGAATTGAGTCGCACTATCAACGAGTTCGAGGAAGTTGCCAGCAGCAGGGTTCACATTGTCGCTGCTGAAAAATCGTTGTTCGTGGAAGAGGAAGAACCCTCGACTGCCTCGGTGGTGGTGAATCTGCGTCAGGGGAAAAAATTGACCGATAACCAGGTGCAGAGCATTGTCCATTTAGTGGCGTCCAGTGTTTCACGCCTGGACGCGGAAAATGTGACAGTGGTGGACAACACCGGCCGTATGCTGGCCGGCAACCACAATACGTCCGCTGTCGGCAAGATCAGTTCAGAGCAGCTTCAATACCAGAGAAAAATAGAAATGGACCTGGAAAATCGTGTCACAACCATGCTGGAGACGGTTCTGGGTCGTGACAAGGCCACCGTACGGGTATCCTGTCTCCTGGACTTTATGAAGGAGGAACAGACAGAGGAGACCTACCTGCCTGAAAATACGGTCATTCGGAGCGAGCAGCATATGAATGAGCAGACAGGACGGAATGCCGATATCGCCGTGGGTATACCGGGTGTGGCCTCGAATATCAATCCAAGTGAAGTCACTGAAGAAGTCAATACCGGCGGAAACAGCCGCCAGGAATTTATGCGCCAGGACAAGACACTCAATTATGAAATCGGTAAGGTGATCAAACGGAAAATCATGCCGGTCGGAAATCTCCTGCGTCAATCGGTGGCAGTGGTGGTGGATGGCAGCTATCAGATGTCCGATGGCCAGAATCGTCTGGAAAATCCCAAATATATACCCCGCACAGCAGAGGAGATGGCCAAAATCGAGAAACTGGTCAAAAGAGCCATTAATTTTGATGCTGAACGGGGGGACGAAGTTGAAGTGCAGAACATTCTCTTTGAAACAGACCCGATGCTGGCTGTTGCCCAGGCGGCACCGGCTCCGGAGGAGAGTTGGATGACCAAAATTGCCAAGTTTGAGAAACTGGGGCGTTTTCTGGCCCTGGGCCTGTTCTGTCTGCTGATCTTCATGTTTCTGGTACGGCCGTTGATTCGCTGGGTAACGGCGTCTTCACCCTGGGATAAAGAGATATACAGCCAGTTGCCAAAGACCATTGCCGAGATCGAACATGAATATGCCCGGGGCAGACCCGGGACCTCGGGCGAGTTGCCCCATGTGTCCCAGGCCGCTCAACTGATGGCCAGCAACAACAAGAATTCCGCTAAGCTGCTGCAAGGCTGGATGGGAGAAACGTCTTAACAATATACTAAGGTATGTCTTTTTCTTGTTGAAACGCTCAACTCAAGTGAAAAACAGTTCAACACCCCTACACGGCACGTAAGAGGATGTTCTGACCCATGGATCCAAGAAAACTAGCCGGGCCCTTAAAAGTAGCGATGCTCATCAACTCCCTGGGTGAAAAAGAGTCACAGGCGGTTCTGGGCACCCTCAGCCCATCCGAGCAGGAAAAGGTTAAACGCTTGATGCCACAGGTCGATGCCATTCCAGTGGAAGTCGTCGATAAAGTGGCGCAGGAATTTATCGAACAGGCCCGGGGGGGGGAGACCGAACCTGCTGCGAAACAGAACAGCCAGGGCACCGGGAGCGTGAATTCTGCAGGCGTGTCCGCAAAGAAATCTTCCGGGCGACTGGGAATTGCCCAGTTCATGGATCCGGACCAGCTGGTTCAGCTCCTTCAGGATGAGCATCCTCAAACACTGGCCCTGATTCTATCCTATTTGGATTCTGATGTGGCGAGTGCGGTTTTGGCGGATCTGCAACCGGACCATCGTTTGGATGTTGCGGTCCGGATTGCCAAGCTCGGCAAGGTCAATCCCTGGATATTGGATGAAATCGAAGCTTACCTGGTGAGTTCCGATAAACAACGAACACCGGCGGCTGCCCCGACCGTGGGCGGATTAAGCCAGTTGGCTGAAATTCTCAAACGACTGGATGACGACATCGCCGATACCATTATGGAACACATCGAAAGCAACGACGATGATCTGGCCAACGGGATCAGTCAGATGCTTTTTGTATTTGATGATTTGGTCATGGTGGATGACAGGGGAATGCAGCAGGTGCTGAGAAATGTCGAAACACAGGATCTGGCCTTGGCGCTGAAAGCCGCTGCTGATGAAACACAGGAAAAAATATTCAAAAACATGTCATCCCGCGCAAGTGCGATGCTGACGGAAGAAATTGATTCCATGGGACCGGTGCGTATGGCGGATGTCACCCAGGCACAGCAAAAAATCACCCAGGTTGTTCAGGAAATGGAGAAGAAAGGGGAGCTGATCATCCAGGGCAAGGGGGGCGAGGAATTCATTGGATAAAATCATCAAACCCGGCTCCGACACTTTCGGGAGCCATCCGCGGTCGCATCATTTCTTACCCATTGATGAAACAATATCAAGATCGGGAGATACGCTGGCGGACACAAGCCGGGCGGGCTTTAAAAGAGGACTCCTTCGAAAGGAAAACAGCTGCCCGACCCTTTCAGGAATGGATGCCATGCTCTCGAACAGGGCCTCGACCAGTGAGCAGGATACAGATATTTCTGATGGTCTGGAAACAGACCGCCCGGACATTTTGGAAGCGCCGCCGGCCGTAGCCTGTATACTGGAACGCTTCAGTGAAGCAATCAAGCATCTGGAAGAAGAAAGAGATGCAATTTATGAGCATGCCGCCGAAGAGACCGTGAAGCTGGCTCTGGCCATATCGGAAAAAATTATCCATCATGAGCTGCGTGTCAATCCGGATATGATTTTGAACATCGTACGCAAGGCCATGCAGAAGATCAAGGACAGTCAGCCCGTCTGTATCAGGATCAACCCGCATGATCTCGAAGCACTGAAGCAGGCAGATCCGGACATGTCGTATCTGGATACAAGCGCCGAGGGGTTCGCATTTCAGCCGGACACCACCATGGGGCGCGGCGATTGTCTTGTGGAAACCCGGCAGGGGGATATTGACGCCGGAATCCAAAGCCAGCTGGCGCTTATCAAAGAGGCCTTTGCTTCCCTTCATGGAGGTGACATCTGAATCTTGGCAAATATTACAATCTGCTGAGCAACCTTGACCCGATTCAGGTTTACGGCAAAATAACAAAAATTGTCGGGCTGGTTGTGGAATCCGAAGGCCCGGTCACCAATCTGGGATGTGTATGTGATATTTATGGCCAGGATAATGAACGGATTACCAGGGCTGAGGTTCTCGGATTTCGGGAGAACCATGTCCTGCTGATGCCCCTTGAAGAGGTCCGGGGAATTTCACCGGGCTGCCGGGTCATTGCAAGGGAGGACAGCGCATACATGCCGGTGGGCCTGGGAATGCTGGGTAGAATTGTCGACGGGCTTGGAAACCCCATCGACGGGAAAGGACCCATTGCTTTTGAAGCGGAATATCCCTTGTATGCAACACCCATGAATCCATTGTCCCGGCGCCGTATTACAGAACCTCTTGATATGGGAGTCAAAGCCATCAATGGCCTGCTGACAGTGGGTCGTGGCCAGCGCATGGGCATCTTCTCCGGTTCTGGCGTGGGAAAATCTATTTTGCTGGGTATGATTGCACGCCATACAAAAGCCGATTGCAATGTCATTGCCCTGATCGGTGAGCGGGGTCGCGAAGTCAACGAATTTATCGAAAAGGAACTGGGTTCTGAAGGATTGAAAAAATCGGTGGTGGTGGTGGCGACATCAGACCACCTGCCCTTGATTCGAATGCGGGGTGCCTTTGTGGCGACCGCCATAGCCGAGTTCTTCAGGGATAAAGGCATGCATGTCAACCTGATGATGGACTCTGTTACCCGCTTTGCCACAGCCCAGCGTGAAATCGGGCTGGCCCTGGGCGAGCCACCGGCTTCCAAAGGGTATACGCCCTCGGTTTTTACGATGATGCCCAAACTGCTGGAGAGAACAGGGGCTTTCGAGGGGCGTGGAACCATTACAGGGTTATATACGGTACTGGTTGAGGGGGATGATTTTAACGAACCCATAGCCGATGCCGTGAGAGCAATTCTAGATGGCCACATTGTTTTGACGCGGGGCCTGGCCATGCAGAATCATTATCCAGCCATTGATGTGCTGAAGAGTGTCAGTCGTGTTATGGACGATATTATAGACAAGACGCACCGTGACCTGTCCAATGGTCTTAAAAAAGTCCTGGCAACCTATCGCAGGAACGAAGATTTAATCAACATAGGGGCCTACACCGCCGGCAGCAATCCGGATATTGATGACGCCATTGAAAAGAACCCGATCATCAACCAGTATCTCATGCAGGAGATAGATGAGTGTGCGACCCTGGCAGAGAGCCGGCAGGGGCTTGAAGCTATTTTTACTGTAAGCGGTGAGCAGTAAGCTTTAAGCTGTAAGCAGCTTACGGCTTATCGCTTAAAGCTTTGTAAGCCGTTGTGCTCAATCAAAACAACAAGAAAGTATGAGCTGTGCAGTTTAAATTCAAACTGGAATCATTGCTGAGCCACCGGCAGTTTGTTGAAGATGCCCTGGGAAAAGAGTTTGCTGTTTTGGAGAGACGCTTGTCTCTGGAAAAGCAGGTGGAAAAGGATCTTCGGGAAAAGCACGCCCAACTGGCGGGGGAATTGAAAAAAAATCTGCAGGAGCCGAAAATGGTGTCTGAGAACCAATTGTATGTCACCTATCTAGCATATCTGTCAGAGAAAATCGGCAGACAACGGCACCGGGTTCAAATGGTTGAAGCAGAGAAGCGTGAAAAAAAAATCGCCCTGTTGAAAGCCGTCAAAAAAAAGAAAATTTTAGAGCGTCTTAAACAGACCCATGCAGACCAATACCAGCGCTTGTATTTGAAAAAAGAGCAGGACGTTACAGACGAAATAGGGATTCAGCAGTTTAATCGTAAAACAGGATAGAAGTTATCTCAAAAAAGTTTTTTGGCCCAATTTCTGTGTTGGTCCCTTGCTTCAACTCCTCGGAATACTTCAGTATGACGGTGGATTGAAGTTCGGGCCCGCCTTGAACTTGAACCAAAATCCATTTTTCGAGATGGATTCTAGTGTACGTGTAAAAAAATAGGTTCTGGAAACAACCGTGGAAACATTGATACCACTACAACTTGCTGGAACACAAGCGATACGTTTCGGTGCAGAGAAGGTGCTACCCAGTGGCGAGGTGCCGTTGGATTTGCCACTTGAAGGGGTGTTGCCGGTCGTCCCGGTAAGCTTTTCCGATTTTGTGAAAAGCCTGTCTGCAAACCAGGATGATGGTGTCAAGGACAATCCGGAGTTTTTAGAGACCGCTTTAGATTTCGCTGGTTCGGAACCCGTCTTGGATGCAAACGCGGGCGTGCGTCAACCGCCACCCCTTTGGCAGACTGACGAAATGTCCATAAATCCGGGACCTATTTTCAAGGATGCAGGGATGGTGCTGGATGATCTTGTGCCCGAGCTGGATGAAAGCGGCGGGGACACACGCCCCAGTGATACAACCGGGTTGATTGATCCGGAAACAATGGTCGGCACAACACCGCCCCCTGCCGTCATGACAGGTAATCCAGTGTTTCAGGCGGGTCCCGAGCAGATTGTCGAGACCCGTAATATCGTTGTTCATGTGCCCCCCAAGCAGGGTGAGTCATTGTCGGCAGATCCTGTCCGGAAAGAGATACCCATACCCCATGTTCCAGAAAAGACCACTATGGACAGCCCCAGCCAGCAGGTTCTCGTTTACCCGACCGGTGTCAGCAGTGACATCCCAGGCGCTCGAGGGCTGAAAATGGCAGGCAGTGGCATTATTCCAGAACGGGTTAGGCTCCAGGCTTTTGAAGGCGTACCGATGGTTTCGGGTACTGCCCGAGATACCGGAGAACCCAAGCCCCTGATCGGAAGTAATAACCAGGCGAATCGCCTTATGGAGGGACAGGTGTCATCAGCGGGAAGGGATTTTGAGATCTCCCCAAAAGGGGCCATGACGCTGCCGTTTCTTGAAAATGCAAGGGGCCCGCAAACGGATATTCGTGGCAGGGTGTCTTTGACCTTGTCAGAGACTTCCGCAAAGACATTACCCCAGGGATCTTTGTCCCCGATGGGGCAGGATGTTTTCGGGAATTTTTCGGAAGGGCGCGACAGGGGGTATTCAGCGCCATTGCATGGAAACAAACCCGGTGTGCTGGATCCGCGGTTTGAGTTTGTGGACGCACGTGGGAACACGAATGTTTCCTCGGTCAAACCGGAGGCTACCACTTTCGGGGCATATCAAAAAAGCGATCCTGAAACCCTTCTTCAGATTGATAAAATGACCTGGCCGTTGACGGGACCGCCGGGAACAGCCGTTTCAGATAAAGGTGACATCCTGGCGACCGTGCGTCTTCCCCTGGAAACGCGTGAGATCCGCACATTGACCGATATCATCGAAAAAGCGGTCTGGCGCCAGGAAAACGGTCAATCCCAGGCCAGGATTCAACTCAAGCCAGCCTTCCTGGGCCACCTGCATTTGAATGTGATAATGGACCAGTTGAAGGTAACGGTTGAAATCAGGGCTGAAACGCTTCTGGCCAGGGATTTTCTTGAAACAAACCTGCACATGTTAAAAGCCGATCTTCAGGAGTCGGGACTCGAAATTGATAAAATCGATGTCCTGGTGGACCCTGACCAGAACAGACAGCAGGAGCAGGGCCGCACATCGGCCCATAAACAGATGCAACGTATGAATGGACAGTTGAAAGAAGAAAACACCCTTGCCGATGCAGATCCAAAAGAAGCGAGACAGGTGATTTCTGCAGGCAGAGAGGAAAACCAGATAGATTATTTTGTCTAAGATGTTTTTAATAAAGGAGGTCGCACACAGATGGCCATTAATGCTATCAACACCGATACCGTCCCGAGTTTAGAGACCACCCGGCCCACCAGCGATGTGCTGGGTAAGGATGATTTCTTGCAGCTGCTGGTTGCACAGTTACAGAACCAGGATCCCCTCAAGCCTATGGAAAGCACCGAATTTACAGCGCAGCTGGCTCAATTCAGTTCACTGGAACAGCTTTTCAATGTCAATGAAAACCTAGACGATCTTGGAAACAATCAACTGGCCATGAACAACACCCAGACGATTTCCATGATCGGAAAATCGGCCTGGGCCCAGGGGAACATCATCCAGAAATCCGATGCATCGCCTACCCAGATTTATTTTGGGCTGGATGGGGATGCCGTGGAAACCGTAGTGAACATATACAATGCCCAGGGTAATTTCGTTAAAACGATTTCAGCAGGTGCCATGGAAGCCGGGGACCGTTCCGTTGTATGGGACGGAACCGACCATGACGGCCGCCTGGTTTCAGACGGGTCCTACCAGTTTGAAGTTCTGGCGGGTGATGCAGAGGGTAAGGCCATAACCACAAATACCTTTATCGTCGGTGCTGTCACCGGGGTGACATTTGACGACAACGGTGTGGCCAATCTGCTCATCAACGATATGAGCATACCCATGAGCAGTGTGGTGCATGTTGCTGAAGCCGAAAACATATCAGAAACAGGAGCATCAATTCTAACTTATTTTACGGAAAATTGGAGGTAACATTATGATTGGTTCATTATACGCAGGCATATCCGGGCTCAATGCAAATTCATGGGCCATGTCCGTCATCGGTGATAATATCGCGAATGTGAACACCACTGGATTTAAAAGCTCGCGCCCATCGTTTGCCAATCTTCTCAATCAGTCCCTGGCGGGGTATACCGGCAATGAAGTTGGAAAAGGCGTTACCGTTGCAGGACTGGATGCCGTATGGAACCAGGGGTCCCTTGAAACAACGGGCAATGCCACGGATCTTGCGATTAACGGCAAGGGTTTTTTTATCATGAGTGATAACGGCCAGGAACTTTATACCCGGGCAGGCGCATTTCATTTTGACCAGGATGGCAATCTCGTAAACAGTAATGGTCTGGTGGTACAGGGCTGGGATGTTTCATCGGGTGGCATCGTCGGCGGCGCCACAACGGATGTCATGGTGCCCATGGGCGGTACCGTACCGGCCCAGGCCACCCAGGAGTTTATCACCAATGTCAACCTGGATGCAACGGCCGTGGATGGCGACACCTTTTCCACCTCTTTTATCGTTTATGATTCCCTTGGGAATGACATCCCCCTGACGGTTACCTTCACAAAAACCGTCAATCCGAATGAATGGTCCTGGGCGGCGACAGTTCCGGCAACCGCCGGTGCCATGGCGGGTGGGGATACCGGTACCCTGACCTTTAATGCGGATGGAAGCCTGGCTGCCGGTGGTGCCGACCCGAACATGACCATCAACTGGAGTACCGGCGCCACGTCTCCCCAGGCCATTTCATGGGATATGTACGATGCTGCTGCATCCAATGGGTCCATCACCCAGCACGCCGTGCCCAGCATTACCTCTTTTACAAATCAAGATGGATACCTGGCGGGTACCCTCCAGAGTATAACCATCAATGAAGATGGCATTATTACCGGCACCTATTCAAACGGTCAGATAAACAATCTCTATCAGATAGCGGTTGCCGATTTCCCGAGTTATGCAGGGCTGACCAAATTGGGTGGCAATCTCTACGCTGCGTCTCTCGATTCCGGGCAGGTGCTTCGCGGTGTCCCCGGTCAAGGCAGCATGGGGGGGCTCAGCACCAATTCCCTTGAGATGTCCAATGTGGATCTGGCAACGGAATTTGTGCGCCTCATCACTACCCAGCGCGCGTTCCAGGCCAATTCAAGAGTCATTACCACCAGCGATGAGATTTTGAACGAACTGATAAATATTAAGCGATAAGATTACGAGGTCCGCGCTGAATCCTGTATGGGCCTCTTAAGTTATACCTCCTCTGTCCCTCCTAAAGAGACTATAAGCTTTAAGCTGTAAGCTGTAAGCCCTAAGCAGTAAGCAGCTTACCGCTTATAGCTTATCGCTTACAGCTTATTGCCTATTGCGCATGGTTTACCGTCAAGTCATTGACAATGCTTTAAGAAATTGACGGTTTTTTCTTGTTTTCTCCCGCCATCAATATCCCTGATTTTGTCCATATGGGTTCTGCGGATCGATTCACAATAAAATTTCATTGTTTATCCAATATAAAACAATAGGTTAGATTTATTGCCTTCCACGATGAGATTTTTTGTCTGCTGATGCTGTCATTGGCATGTTACATGCAATTTACATATGAAAATCAGATAATTTTCATGGTATGGGGAGTGGCAACGTTATGTCGAAAAAACTGATCATTATTTTGTCCGTGGCCGCCTTTTTGGTCATACTGATGATGGGCGGTGTTTTTTTTATGATGTGGAGCAAAATCTCCAGTATGGCGAGTCAGGGTGCCGGCCAGGAGCAAGTTGAACAGCCAGAAGACGAGGCAGCGGAAGCGGTCGTCAAACCGATATTTCCGCTGAATTCGTTTATCGTCAATCTCGCCGGAGAAAACGGCAAGCGCTATCTTAAAATCAAGATGGACCTGGAGATCGCCAAAGAGGAGCTCAATGACGACATCCGGCAGCGAATCCCCCAAATTCGCGACAGCATCATGATGATCTTAACATCCAAACGATATGAAGATATTAAAGACACGGAGGGAAAGATCGCCCTGCGTCAGGACATTAAGAAGCAGGTAAATGTCTTTTTCAAGGAGCCCTGTGTTTCGAACATTTACTTTACAGACTTTGTCATACAATAAGGGTATTAGCGCATGTCAAATGAAATCTTGTCCCAGGAAGAAATCGATGCCCTTTTAGGCGCCATGGACAAGGGTGAGGTGGACTTGGAGACGGATTCGGCGGCCACCGTCGAGACGGAAGCCTACGATATCACCGCCCAGGAAGTACACATGAAAGACGATTTTGATGCCCTGGGGGAAGTATATGAAAAATTTACCCGGCGTGTAAAATCCACCCTTGAGGCCCGGCTTCAGACCGGTGTAGCCATCCAGCTGTCATCCACAAACATAGTCAAGTATGGCGATTTTATCGGGGCTCACACCCATCCCACAGGGTTTGGCATCTTTTCCATGGCACCCTTGATCGGGAAAGGCCTGATGGTTTTCGAGGCACGGCTGTTTTTTATCCTGATGGATTGCCTGGCAGGCGGAAGTGGTAAGCCACCCAAGAAGATTCGAGATTTTACCCCCATTGAGTCGGGTATTATGCGAAGGCTGTTCGGAGAGGTCCTAACGGATCTGGAAAAAGCCTGGGAGGTGGTTTATGCGGTGAAGATTGTGCTGACAAAAGATGAAACCAACCCGGAATTCCTGCATGTGGCCGGCCCCGCAGATTTGATGCTGGTGAATCAATACGATGTCAAAGTCAATTCATCTTCCTCCCAGATGCATATCTGTTTTCCTTATCTCATGCTGGATGCCATCAAGCATGAGCTTTCCTCCAGTTACATGCAATCAAAAAATACGGAGCAGGTTTATACGGAAAAGCTGAAACAGGCCTTACGCTTGACACCGGTAACCGTCATAGCGGAGTTGGGGAAAAGTCTGCACACCGTGAGGGATATTCTGCAATTGAAACGGGATGATGTCATTACCTTGGATAAAGGACCGCAAGACCATGTTACTGTCAGCGTCGAGTCGGTGCCCAAGTTTCAGGGAATGGCCGGCATTGCCAAAGGTAATCGCGCGGTTCATATTTTTGACATGACCCAATAAAACAGGAAGGAAGGTAACACATGGAAGCCGATATGGGGAAGACTTCAACAAGTTCCGGCACGGACAAGAATGTGATCAATGAAGGCACCATGGCACATCAGGGTGCCCAGGAAATGGGGAATTCTGAGATGCGTCAGGGGGATGCAGGGGCGGCACCCAAGACTGCAGGCCTGAACAAGAAGGCTGATAATCCCATGCAGGGGAATCTGGATTTTGTTCTGGATATACCCATGATGCTGACGGTGGAGTTGGGACGCAGCCAGATGCTCATCAACGAACTACTGAAACTAGGGCGTGGTTCGGTGGTCGAGTTGGCCAAACTGGCTGGTGAGCCATTGGATATCCTTGCAAATCAACGCTTGATTGCCCGTGGGGAAGTGGTGGTGGTCAATGAAAAATATGGCATCCGTATCACCGAAATCATCAGCCCGGCGGAACGTGTCGAGAGACTCAGATGATCGATCAACCCGATTTCATTGCCACCGCCATTAAAATGTTCTCAGCTTTGTTGCTGGTGCTGGGTATATTCATGGGGTCTTTTTATCTGTTGCGGCGATTTTTGAAGAGAGATGTGACAGGCCCGGGACAAAAAATTATCCGGATCATCGATAGAAGCTACATTGGTGTCAAAAAAAGTGTGACCCTTGTGGAGGTGCCAGGAAAAATACTGGTTCTGGGTGTTACCAGCGATCGTATTTCACTCCTGACACGGATAGAAGACCCGGACAGTATTGAACAAATAAAGGAATCCAGTGTAAGCGGGGCCCCCTTGAGTTTTTCAAACCATTTAAGTCGGCTCTTGAAAAACGCGAGAGACAGCAGGACAGGCAAAGAAGCCACGTCTGTTCAGGTGGCAAGTGATTGATGAAGCATTCTTCCCATATGAAGTTAGCCATCATGGTGTTGATGGTTTTGATTCTCTGGCTGCCTGCGGAAGGGCAGACCCAGGAATCGGACGACAACCCGGCGTATCTGAACATTCGTCTGGACAAAATCGAGGCGCCCGCGGACATGTCGGTGGTGTTGCAGATATTTCTCCTGCTGACGGTTCTTTCGCTGGCCCCGGCGATTCTGGTGATGCTGACATCCTTCACCCGAATTGCCATTGTGCTCTCTTTGTTGCGTCAGGCCCTTGGAACCAATCAGATGCCGCCCAACCAGATTATCATCGGTCTTTCATTGTTCCTGACAGCCTTTGTCATGATGCCGGTCTGGGACGCCATCAATGAGGATGCCCTGAAGCCCTATATGGCAAAACAGATGGATCAGGAAACGGCTCTGAAGCAGGCCATTCAGCCTTTGAAAACGTTTATGCTGAAACAGACCCGGGAGCAGGATCTTAAATTACTCATGAATATCAGCCAATCAGATCGGCCAAAAAACAGAGAGAGTGTTTCCTTTGCCATACTGATACCGTCTTTCATTATCAGCGAGTTGAAGACCGCTTTTCAAATGGGGTTTCTGCTTTATATACCGTTTCTGATCATCGATATGGTGGTGGCAAGCGTGCTGCTATCCATGGGTATGATGATGTTGCCGCCCATCATGGTGTCCTTGCCGTTTAAGCTGATGATTTTTGTACTGGCCGATGGCTGGCACCTGATCATAGGTTCTCTCGTGAAAAGTTTTTTCCCTTGATGGGAGATGAAACAGTACCCTGGAAATTCTACAATCTTCCAATGGTCGGGTTAAAGGAGTTTAACAATATGTCCCCGGAATTCATAACAGGTTATTTTCTTCTGGCCATAAAAACGGCGATTTTGCTGGCGGCGCCTATGCTGGTGGCCGGACTGGTGATCGGTGTTCTGGTGAGTATGTTCCAGGCTGCAACACAGATCAACGAGATGACCCTTGTTTTTGTTCCCAAGATGCTGGGGGTGGCCATTGCGTTGCTGGTCTTTTTCCCCTGGATGCTGAAGCTGATCGTCGTATTCACGCAGAATCTGATCAAAGATCTGCCCATGTATATAAGGTAGGGTTTGAGGGTGGTAAAGAGCCGTAAGCAATAAGCAATAAGCTCTAAGCCGCTTAAAGCATACAGCTTACAGCTTATCGCTAAAAACTACAACAAACCCAATAAACCCAACAAACGCAACAACCTGATAACCGATGCAGACACTGAATTTTGATATTCCCGTGACCCAACTGGAGCTATTTTTCCTGGTATTTTTCAGGGTCAGTGCCATGCTGATGACCATACCATTCTTTAACAGCAGGAATATTCCGTTACTGTTCAAGGTGGGGCTGGCGGTATCCATGAGCGTACTTATGATGCCGCTGATCCAGGGCGCTCCCGTGACCATGTCACAAGGGGTTCTGGCTTTGTCACTGCGTCTGGTTGGAGAAGTCGCCATAGGTGTCATTATCGGTCTGACCGTCCAGATGGTATTCACGGCGGTACAGATGGCAGGGCAGTTGGTGGGTTTCCAGATGAGCTTCGCTATAGCCAATGTGGTTGATCCGGCCGGTGGAAACCAGGTGCCGTTGCTCTCGCAATTCAGCCATGTACTGGCGATGCTGATCTTTCTGGCAACCAATGCGCACCATCTTCTCCTGCGGACTTTAACCGAAAGTTTTCACCTGATCCCGCCTCTGGGCTTTCACTATCGGCAGGCCCTGGTGGAACAGGTCATGAAGCTGGCAGGTAATATGTTTGTGGTGGCCATAAAACTGGGTGCGCCCATCATTACTGTGCTGCTGTTGACGAGTGTGGCCATGGGTCTCATGGCGCGCACGGTGCCACAGATGCACGTTTTCATTGTTGCGATGCCGTTGAAAATAGCTGTTGGGTTTATTTTTCTGGGGTTGGCAATGCCCTATATGTCAGCATTTTTAGGCCAGCTTTTTAGTGCCAACAGCGTAGATATCATGACGCTCCTGAAGTTGTGCAGAGGTGGTGTGTGATGTCGGAAAAAAGAAATCAGGACAAAACCGAACCCGCAACACCTAAAAAGCGGGAAGATGCTCGAAAAAAGGGGCAGGTAGCGGTCAGTCGGGAAATTCCGTCGGTGTTTATTCTCTTTATGACCATGGGGGTCTTCTTTTTTCTGGGTGGGCAGATGTTCAACAGTCTTTCGAGTCTCATGCGGGATGCTCTGCAGAACGGTATCAACATTGAGTTGCAGGAATTGTCTGCTGTTAGAATTCTCTCTACGATACTGGGAAAACTGTTCTGGGTTCTATTCCCTTTGATAACGGCTATCATGCTGGCAGGTATTGCTGCCAATCTTTCTCAATTCGGGATTCTTTTCACGGGCAAGACGCTGGTACCCAAACTGTCTAAACTGAACCCCCTCAGTGGGATGAAAAGACTTTTTTCCCTGCGTTCCCTGGTGGAGGTGGTAAAGGCCCTGTTGAAGATTCTCATCATCGGTCTAATTGCATACTTAACCCTTCGACGGCATTTTTTATTACTGCCGGATTTGATGCGTATGGAGGTTCTCGATATCCTCACTTTTACAGGGCGGGTGTCTCTTGAAATTTGTTTGTACACCTGCCTGGTGCTCATCGTTCTGGCGGGTCTGGATTATGCTTTTCAGCGCTGGCAATATGAGAACGACCTGAAGATGACCAAACAAGAAGTCAAAGAGGAATGGAAACAGCGGGAAGGTGACCCCATCGTAAAGGCCCGCATCAGAAGGGTTCAGCTAGAAATGGCGCAAAGACGCATGATGGCGGAGGTCCCGACTGCCGACGTGGTTGTTACGAACCCGACCCAACTGGCTGTGGCCTTGAGGTTCGATACCGAAAAGATGGATGCGCCCCAGGTGGTGGCCAAGGGCGCCGGGTATGTTGCAGCACGCATCAGGGAAATCGCTGAAACGTCTGGGGTTCCGATTCTTGAGCAGAAGCCATTGGCCCAGGCCCTTTTTAAATCTGTAGAAATTGGGGAAATAATACCCATGACGCTTTACAAGGCTGTGGCTGAGGTGCTGGCTTATGTTTATCGGCTTAAAGGGCGCCAACGCGTGTAATAAGGAGATATTATTTGGATCATCGCCTGAAGCGTTGATCCAAATTAACGATTCCTGGACCCTTGTACCCTTTCTCCCAAATTGGGAGAAGATCCATTAATAATTTAATTTGTAACGTTTTATACCGCTTGTCAGAATAATGTTCCGAAAATAGGATGGCGGCATAAGGGTTTGTAGCCGAAAAACGGCCCTCAATCGGAACGTTTTTCTGACAACCCCTATAGATGAAATGAGACATTTATGGAAAGCGCAACACTAAACCAGATACCCGGCTTCTCTTCGTTTTTTAAAAACGCGGATATTTTTATGGGTCTTGCCGTTATGTGTATTCTGGTGGTGATGATCATACCGGTCCCCCCCATGCTCCTCGATTTTTTGTTGTCTTTCAATATCACCTTCTCAGTGGTCATTCTTCTGGTGGGCATGTATGTGGTTAAACCCCTTGATTTTTCTGCATTTCCCTCGATTCTTCTTCTGGCAACCCTGCTTCGCCTGGCACTGAACGTGGCTTCCACGCGTCTCATTCTTCTGAACGGGAATGAGGGCACCATGGCCGCAGGAAAAGTGATCCACGCATTTGGCGATGTCGTGGTGGGTGGGAATTACGCTGTGGGTGTGATTGTCTTTCTGATTTTAGTGATCATTAACTTTATTGTTATCACCAAGGGTGCCGGCCGGATTGCAGAGGTGGCCGCAAGATTCATGCTCGATGCCATGCCGGGCAAACAAATGAGTATTGATGCGGATTTAAATGCAGGTCTGATATCGGAGCAGGAAGCGCGCGAAAGACGGCGTCTGATTGCTCAGGAGTCAGAGTATTACGGCGCCATGGATGGTGCCAACAAGTTTGTACGGGGAGATGCCATTGCCGGGATTGTTATCACGCTCATCAATATCGTGGCCGGACTGGGTGTCGGGGTGTTTCAAAACAACATGTCATTTGCCGAGGCATCTCAGACCTACACGCTTCTGACCGTCGGTGATGGATTGGTAACCCAGATCCCCGCCCTGGTGGTATCGACAACCGCAGGTATCGTGGTCAGCAGGGCTGGAACAGACAAGGGTCTCGGACTTTCCATTGTATCCCAGATTCTCAATCAACCCCGTGCCATCGCAATTGCTTCCCTGATACTGTTATGTATCGGCCTGTTTCCGGGGCTTCCCACGGTCCCATTTGTCTTTCTCGCGTTGCTGTCAGGTATCACCGCCTATCTTGTGTATCAGCTAAAGGGACGGCAAGGGGAAGAAATGGGTGAAGAGATTGCTCCGGCACAGGAAGATGTGCCGGAAAAAACATATCTGCTGCAACCTCTGGATTCTCTGGCACTGGATGTCGGATACGGGCTAATACCCCTGGTGGACCCTGAGCAGGAGGGCGAGCTGCTGGATCGCATTAAATCGATCCGCCAGCATATTGCCCGGGAGATCGGCATCATTATTCCATCGGTGCATATCCAGGACAACATGCACCTGAAAGCCGGGGAATATACCATCAGCCTCAAGGGTAACGAAGTGGCCAGGGGCGAGGTGATGATGAACCATTATCTGGCAATGCAGCCGGACGGTGCCCAGGCGCAGATCGAAGGGATCGAAACCCGGGAGCCGACGTATGGGCTTCCGGCCAAGTGGATCCGGGAAGATCAGAAAGAGGCTGTTCTTGCCAATGGTTTCACGGTGGTCAATGCGCCCACGGTTCTTGTAACCCACCTGTCCGAGATCATTCGTCAGCACGCTCCGGAGTTGATTGGGAGACAGGAAACCCAGGAAATATTAGAAAACGTCAAAGAGACTTACCCAAAGGTAGTAGAGGAACTCGTGCCCAATCTGCTGTCTCTGGGGGCCGTGGTGAAGGTTTTGCAAAATCTTCTGCGTGAAAAAGTGCCGATTCGCGACATGCTGACCATATTGGAAACATTGGCCGACTGGGCTCCGGCACAGAAAAATATCGACCAGTTAACCGAACATGTTCGGCAGGCCCTGTCACGAAGCATCACAAAAATGCATCAGACGCCTGAGGGAAAACTCGTGGCCGTCACACTGGAGCCGTCACTTGAAACACATATATCCGAATCCGTTCAGCACACGGATCAGGGAGATTTTTTGGCCTTGCCACCGGATATGGCACATCGATTGATCAACGCTCTTGCCAGGGAACTGGAAAAATTTTCAAGAATTCAGACGCAGCCTACCATTCTCTGCTCTCCAGAAATTAGGATGCATCTCAAGAAATTTATTGACCGGTTTTTACCGGGAATTTCTGTTTTGTCGTTTAATGAGATTTTAAATAAGGTACAGGTTCAATCTTTGAGTACTGTGGAGATTTCAAGTGCAGATTAAGACCTTTGAAGCGGACAATATGGCAGAGGCCTTGAAGGCGGCCAAAGAGGCATTCGGTCCGGAAGCTGTGATACTTGGTGTCAAGACGAGCAGGCCAAACGGACGATTTATTGGGAAATGGAAAAAGCAGAAGGTGACCCTGACTGCGGCTATGGATACAGCGTATCCAGGCGGTGACAAGGTGACAATTACCAGAGAGCGGCCTGATTCTTTTGCCACAGCCTCTGGAACTTTCCATTCTCTGAAAACAAAGGCGCACCAGTTGGTATCCAATGACACGGGTGCATCCATTCGCACCTTTGCCCGGCCTTCGGCCCAGTCTCCAACCAAAGACATGCTGCCGCCAGGTTATGTAAAAAAACTGTTCTGGTTCCAGCAGCAGATGTTGATGGCGGGTGTCTCTGAGGACAGCACAAAGGAACTGATGGGGCATGTTCATGCGGCTGGCGTGAAAAGAACCCATATTTCGGAGGAAATCCTGCTTGAGATTTTCGAGGGCGTGATCCAGGACCGGATACGTTTGCGACCAGATCCCGATATAAATCAAGATCTTCCAAAGCGATTGGTGTTTGTAGGTCCCACGGGTGTCGGTAAAACAACCACCATCGCCAAGATAGCGACGATATACAGTCACCAGCGAAAATCGTCCATTGGCCTGATAACATTGGACGAGCAGCGCATCGGCGGTATTTCTCAACTTGCCATTTATGCGCGCATTCTCGGTATACCCATAAAGGCAGCCTCATCACCCATGTCCTTACGCAAGGCGCTCAGAGAACTTGCGGACAAGCATCTTATTCTGGTGGACACCGCTGGCGTCAACCCGAATGATATGGAGCAGCTTGGCAAACTGGCGTTGTTGATGGCGGAAATAGAAACACCCCGTATACACCTTGTGTTGAGTACAACCACCAAAACAAGGGATTTGAATGTCATTTCCAATGCTTTTAAAGCAATTTCTGTTGGGAATCTAATCTTTACCAAAGTGGACGAGAGCACCACGCAGGGAAATATTTTAAGCCGGGCCATTCAAACTGGCATACCCCTTTCATATTATACGGATGGGCGAAATATTCCTGATGACATCCATGTCCTGACAGCCAGACGGTTGATGGGGATGATTTTTAACGAAACCAGTCTGCGGCAGGCCAAATCCGCATCTCCTGAGATTTTGGCGGAGCGAATGCAGGCCTTTGAAGACCAGCTGGAAAATCACCCAGTGAAGTTCAGTCCCTACAGAACTTACAGTTCAGAGTGGGGGCAACAAAACAAGAAAACACCTTACGCCGGATATGCTTACGCGGCAGAATCGCGTGGGAGCCGGTGATGCCGAAAACGGCAGGAAAGATGAATAGTATCATGGGAAAAGATTCATCCACCAATGTTATCAGCTTCCAGGAACGGTTGCTGAAGAGAACACCCCTTATCGTGAAACCCACAAAGGATCCAAAGGCGGCAGAGCCCAGAATAATCGCCGTCAGCAGCGGGAAGGGGGGTGTGGGCAAGACGAGTATCGTTGCCAATCTGGGCTATGTCCTCAGTGGCCTTGGGAAAAGAGTTCTCATTGTGGACACGGACCTGGGCCTTGGCAACCTCGATGTCCTGCTGGGTATTACGCCAAAATACAATATCTCCCATGTTTTTTCAGGGGAAAAAGCCATTGGCGACATTCTTGTGGACGGACCGGGAAATATGAAGGTGTTGCCGGCATCTTCAGGAATTCAGGCCTTGACCCATCTGACGGATTTGCAAATGGATTTCATCCACAAACAGATGCTGCGAATTGTTTCCTCATTTGATGCTGTGTTGATCGATACAGCCGCCGGTATTTCCTCGAATGTTCTATATTTTAATGCCGGTGCCCAGGACGTGTGTGTTGTTGTTACGCCTGATCTGACAGCCATAACAGATGCCTATGCCCTGATGAAGGTTTTGTCGATTCAGTATGGCACCGCCGGTTTCAGGCTTCTCGTGAACCAGGTGGGAAATGCTGGTGAGGCGCGGGAAATCTTCAATCATCTTGAACTGGTCACCCGTCAGTTTTTGGATGTATCGATTCAATTCATGGGGCATATTTTAAAAGACGACAATATTTCAAAAGGTGTTCGTTCCCAGAAAATGGTCAGCGATATATTCCCGAGGTCACCGGCCTCAGAATGTTTCAAGGTTGTTGCACGACAGATATATGACACGATGGAAAATCAAACCCGTTAGCCCGGAAAAGTCATTATTTTTCCGGAAGATGTGTTTTAGGAGTTCCCTGGTTTATGGCAGGATTTGCAAAAACCCGAACAGAATACGATCCCGGGGATGATCGCCAGGATAGAGATGCGCTGATCCTTGAACATCTGCCTCAGGTGAAGCGGATTGTTCAGAGGATTGCCGCCCATCTGCCGGTGAGTGTCGATAGAGATGATTTGATTAATGCCGGTATTATCGGGCTCATCCAGTCTGCAGAGCGTTACGATCCTTCGCGGGAAAATACGTTTATGACCTATGCCCAGGTCCGGGTTCGGGGAGCTGTGCTCAGCGAACTGCGTGCAAGAGATTATCTCAGCCGGCCAGCCAGAAAGCGTGTGCGGGAATTAGAAGATACCTACTACCGTTTGGAACAGAACAACGACGGCGATGTGGGGGATGAAATGCTGGCTGAGGCAATGGGCCTGAGTTTGGAAGAGGTTTATGACATTCGATCCAAAGCATGCTTCAGCTTTATACGCTTGGAAGATCTGGGTTTGCTCAGTCAGAAGGAAAAGACATCCGCTTTCAGAGAAATTGCCGATATCCGAGCTGTAGACGCTTTTGAAAACGCTCAGTTCAAGGAAGTTTTCAATTCTCTCAGCCAGGAAATCGAAAAACTGCCTGAAAAGGAGAGGATGGTCATTTCCCTTTATTACTCAGATGAACTTACCATGAAGGAAATAGGAAAAGTCCTGGATATTACAGAATCGAGGGTGTCGCAGATCCATGCGTCTGTGATTCTTCGACTGAGAAGACAATTGAGATTGAAGGGACATATGGCTGACAATTGAACGGAAATTTAAACGGAGGCAGCAGTATGGCAGATCCGATCCGATTACCGAACAATACGTCAAAAGGTATTCCCACTGCAAAGGTTACCCGAACAGCCCGGCAGAGTTTCAAGAACCGGCAGAAAAAGAAACAGAAAAAACAGGATATGCGGCATCTGTTAAACAGGGAGAAGGAAAGATCGCCCGGAAATAAGGATGCTTCAGGCATGGTCGCCCGGAAACCGAATGAAAAGAAAGTTGCAGGAAAGGGTTCACAAAATAGACCCGCCCATAATCCTGATCGTGACCAGGGAAATGTTATCGACGTTTGCATTTAGCCTGAAAATTGAACAAAGGAGTTAGGATGATCCTGTCCATTCAAGACATACTGATGCTGTCCCTGCAGTTTTTGTACGCTTTCGGCGGGTTGATTCTTATTGGTTCGCTGATATTCAACATCATAAAAAATCAGGCACTGGTCAATGAGAAGCGGCTCCGGTTTGAACAGGATTTTGATGTGACCCTGAGCTCTCAATTGGCAGAACAGCGGCCCCGGGACACCCTGAGACCCAGACCACAAGAGTTAAAAGGGAAGATAGCCCGTCGCGGTGAATTCCCGGGCACCAAAAGCAAGGTACCCGGAGCAGTGCCTAAAGCGGACATAAGCGGCGATGATATCCTTAAGAAGAGCCGCCCGTCCCCTGTGCGTGAACGTACTGTCGGACAGGGCAATACAAGTCGTTACAAGGTAGCCGCCAGTCTGGCAGCCAAGGGATTCAACGCCAAGGATATCCGGGATCGGGTGGGGCTTCCCCGGTGTGAAATCGACCTGATCGCCAGCATCCATGATAAACATGCCAAGGGGCGGTGGGAGGCGCATCAGTCGATGCTGGAGACCATCGAATCAGGGATTTGAACCCTGGCATGTGTGGCTAGGCAAGAAAGGAACCCCTCGGCAAATTTTGCCTGTTTAAGGAAAACTGCGGGTGTCGCTGCCGCAACTCATTGATACAACCATTTGATATTTAAATAAAACTATACATCATCGCTATTGGCTTACAATTTGCATGAGTTTGGGCAGACAGTCTAACAGGAGAAGGAGATCGTAAATGTCGGATGCCGTGTATCAAGCGACTGCAGGTGCTTTGATTCAACAATATCGGTTGGATATTTTGTCCAATAACCTGGCCAATGTGAATACGGTTGGTTTCAAGGAGGATAGAGCCCATTTTGAACTCCTGGAAGCAGAACCCTTGCTTCCACCGGAGGAGGATGGCGAAGCAATGCCATCCATAGGGCCGGTTTTATTGGGTGATCCGTCCCTGGAGTCTTATGTCAATTTTTCTCAGGGTCCCCTGCGCCAAACCGGAAATCCGCTTGACCTGTCCATTGAAGGTGATGGCTTTTTCAATGTCCAAACACCCGAGGGTGTCAAGTACACGCGCAATGGGAATTTTGTGCTTGGAGAGAATGGTCTTTTGATGACCCCGGAAGGATATCCTGTACTGGGCCAGGGTGGCAACATTCAGTTGGAGGAGGACGGGCCCTTTACCATCGACAGGGAGGGCAACATAGAGGTGGACGGCAGTACCGTCGGTTCCATCCGGGTTACACACTTTCCCGATTCCCAGAACCTTAAGAAGGTGGGGGAATCACTTTTTACGGCATTGGACAATGGTGCATCGGCAATTCCGTCAGAAAATTTTGCGATGATGCAGGGGTACCTGGAACTTGCCAATGTAGACCCTGTCAGGGGTATGGTGGAGATGATTGAAGCCCTGAGGGTTTTTGAAGCTTACCAAAAGACGCTGGAAACACTCGATGAGGTGGATTCACAGGCTGTTGGGGATGTGGGTGTGGTGGCCTGATCTATGAAGGGTCCGAGGGTACCAGGGTGATACAAGGGTTTGATGAAGGTGCAAGCTGTAAGCGATAAGCGATAAGCTGCTTAAAGCTTAACGCTTATCGCTAAAACCGATACAAACCCAACGAACCCAACGAACCCGATAAACGCAACGAACGCAATAAACATCAAAGAGAGGTAAGGACAATGATGAGAAGTATATGGACCGCGGCAACCGGGATGCAGGCGCAGAATCTGAATATCGATGTGATCGCAAACAACCTGGCCAACGTCAATACATCCGGGTTTAAAAAGAGTCGCGCGGATTTCCAGGATCTGCTGTATGAAACCTTGACAGCGCCCGGGGTATCATCCTCAGAAGCAACCGAAGTACCAACCGGCATTCAGGTGGGCCACGGTGCACGACCGGCCGCCACCCAGAGACTTAACATACAGGGTGATTTTCAGCACACCCAGAATCCTTTTGACATGGCCATCGAAGGACCGGGGTATTTTCAAATCCTTCAGATCAATGGAGAAACAGCGTACACACGTGCTGGCACCTTTAAAATTGACAGTGAGGGAAGAATCGTTACTTCGGACGGATTTTTAATGGAGCCAGAGATAACCATTCCAGGGGATACGATTTCCGTTCACGTGGGTACGGACGGTACGGTATCCGTTCTGCAGCCGGGCTCGGCTGAAGCCGTCGATATCGGCACCATCGAACTGGCCAGATTTACCAACCCGGCAGGATTGACCAGTATCGGCCGGAACCTGCTCCTCGTGTCTACCGCCTCGGGGGATGCCACTGTGGGCACACCCGGCGAGGATGGGCTGGGGACGATTGCCCAGGGGTATGTTGAAATGAGCAATGTCAATGTCGTGGACGAAATGGTCAGTATGATTACAGCCCAAAGGGCCTATGAGCTTAACAGCAAGGCCATCCAGGCATCGGATGAAATGCTTCAGATGGCCAACAATATTAAGCGATAATAAAAAATGATAAAGCAAGCACATTCCAAAAAACTGCTTCACAAAGTTCTAACCTTCAGCACCTGGTTCTTGTTAACCCTGTTTGTTCTGCCTTCAACCGGACTGGCGTCTGGTGCTCCTGTTAGGGCTTTTATCGCGTTGGTGCCCCGTGTCACTGTGGACGACGATCCGGTCCTGCTTGGAGACATTGCACATATCAGGGGTCAGGATACAAAACTGGTTGACGAACTGAAAAAGCTGGTGGTGGGCAGGGCGCCATTGCCTGGTAAAACCCGACAGATCGAGGCCGCCTACGTGGTCCTGAAACTGAAGCAGAACCATATCCCGGTTGATCAGGTGGCCCTGAATGAAACCGCCCCGACTACGGTGGTACGCAACAGTACCCTTGTGCGCCGAGACCAGGTCAGGAGCGTCATCAGGGATGCCCTTGTCCGGGAAGATCTTTTTCAGGGACGGCGGGGTGTGGTTCGGGATATCCGGGTTGCTGACGATCTCGTTGTCCCGCCGGGTGAACTCTCTTACCGGGTGGTGTTCGCGGAAATACCCATCCGATCTAACAAAATTCCGGTGTCTGTGGCCGTATTTGTGAATGGCAAGCAATACCGTAAAATCTGGGCGACCCTTCTGGCAGATATTCTTCAGGAGGTCGTGGTGCTGAAGCATACCATGCGGAGATATCAACGCATCACAACAGAAGATATCCAATGGGTGGACATGAATCTGGTGGATATTCCGAAAAATGCCATAACGAGTGACCAGGACATTCTTGGCAAGCGGATTACCAAGTCTTTGTTGTCGGGAACCGTTTTACGATCAGATATCGTCGAGTTGCCACCCCTGGTGAAAAGAGGGGACATCGTTACGGTCAAGGCGGTATCAGGGGCGTTGCAAGTTACAACCCTTGGAAAAGCCAAGGGCAATGGGCGCCACGGGGAACGTATCAAGATTATCAATATTGATACGCAGAAAGAGTTATATGGATATGTGGTGGATGCGAAAACCGTAAAAGTCCTCTTTTAAGGAGAAAGCGTGAAGGTGAAACCATTCAGGGTAAAAAAAATCTGTGTAGCCTCCGGGATTGCCGTACGCTGCGTGATCGGAATTCTTGTCATGGGGTTGCTGCTGGGGTGCGGCGCAATCGTCAAGGAACTACCACCGGGATCTGAAAAACCACTACCGCTAACAACGGTACCAGAAAATATTTCAACCATTCAACCATCCAATGCCGATGGTGGGGTTATGGCAGCGTCCCATCCTTCAACAACGGGTGCGAACACGAAAATTCCGGATTCCCTTTGGAGCACCAACAGCGCTTTAGGATCGCTTTTTATCAGTCAGAAAGCGCACCATGTGGGTGATATCGTCACCATTCGAATCGTTGAATCTTCCAGTGCCTCCAACAAGGCCAATACCACCACCGAGAGAGGTTCCTCCATAAATATTCAGACGCCCGAATTTTTTGGCGCGGAAGACGATGTGCCATCGAGTTGGTTGTTCAATCCACTGGGGAATTTGAATGCGGGGTTTGGAAGCGATTTTGAGGGTGATGGCGAGACAAACAGAAGCGGAGATTTGACGGCGTATATCACTTCCAAAATCACGGAAGTCCTGCCCAATGGAAATCTCAGAATTCTGGGTGTCCGTGAAGTTGCTGTCAACAATGAGAAACAGTTTATCCATATTTCCGGCATCATACGCAGCAGGGATATATCAACGGACAATATTATTTTGTCCACCTATATTGCCGATGCCAAAATCGAATACAGTGGCAAAGGTATTATTGACGACAGGCAGAAACCAGGGTGGTTGGCCAATCTTTTTAACGCGCTCTGGCCATTTTAGCTGCTGGCAGGAAAGCCGAAAATATCGTGTATGGAAAAGAAGGTATCATGAAACAAGTACCTATGTTCGCCAGATGGGTTGTGTTGCTGCTGATGGTGACCGTATCAACTGCCAATGCAGCCAGGATCAAGGATATTGCTTCTATCAAAGGGGTCAGGTCCAATCAGCTCATTGGTTATGGTCTCGTCATCGGCCTGGATGGAACCGGGGATGGTAACAAGGCGGTATTTACAAAACAGTCCATTGTCACCATGCTCGAAAGAATGGGAATGACCATAGACGCGGATGAAGTTCGGGTTGAAAATGTTGCAGCCGTCATGGTGACGGCAGAGATGCCGCCCTATGTCCGTGTGGGCAACCGTGTGGATGTTCTGGTGAGCTCCATCGGTGACGCTTCGAATCTGCAAGGGGGAACACTCCTTTTGACACCCCTCAAGACCGTCAACGGTATTGTGCATGCGGTGGCACAGGGTCCCATCAGCACGGGGGGGTTTGAAGCCAGCGGCAGTGGCGCCAATATTCAGAAAAATTTTCCGACTGTTGGACGTGTTGCCAACGGCGCCATGATTGAAAAAGAAATAGCGGCCGATTTTATTTCGAACGGATCCTTTTCCTTGAGTCTTCTTGAACCGGATTTCACAACGGCTTCAAGGATAGCCCAGGCCATCAACACCTCATTTTCAGCTTCCATTGCCGTCACACCCAATCCGGGCACCATCAACGTCAGAATACCCCAATACTATGAGGAGCGGATTGTCGAACTTGTTATGCGGGTCGAGGGTCTGATAGTGAACCCGGACAACGTCGCAAAGGTGGTGATCAATGAGCGAACCGGTACTGTGGTGATGGGGGAAAATGTTCGGATCGGAATCATTGCCATAGCCCATGGAAGTTTGAGTGTGCAGATCAAAGAATCATCGAATGTTTCCCAGCCACTCCCATTTTCCGAAGGCGAGACCGTTGTTTCGCCGGATACCGCCTTAACGGTTGAAGAAGGCAATAGCCGGTTGTCGGTCGTGGATGCGGGGGTTAGTATTGGAGAGGTGGTCAGGGCCTTGAATGCTCTGGGTGTTACACCCCGGGATCTGATCGCAATTCTGCAGTCTATCAAGGCGGCCGGCGCATTGTCGGCAAAGCTGGAGGTCATATAATGTCTTCCCCTTTTATGATGATTGGCCCCGAGACTGCGCCATCCATGCTCCAAAAGCAGACGCGTCCATCGGCTGGTGAAAAAACAGATATGCCCGAATCTTCGATAACGGATTCAAAGGGTCTGGACGAGGCATGCGCTGAATTTGAATCCCTGTTTATTTATCAGCTGTTAAAAGAGATGCGTGAATCCATTCCCGATGATGGGTATTTAGGTGAAAGCACCCAATCGAAGACGTATACATCGATGTTTGACATTGAAATTGCACGAAAAATATCCAATCAGAGGGGTATCGGGCTGGCTGATTTTCTCAGACAGCAGCTGGCAGTTCGGCTTGGTGACACCGAGTTGCAGGAGACCCAAAAAAAGATTGATATTTATTAAAGTTTTTTCACATTCTGCCGATAATGTATTATAGGAAGGATAAACCGTTTTCCGGCAGAAATCGCCTGGACTGATAAAGGGATTTTCCATGGAGATTACAGAAAAAAAGGCACTTGCCAGTCTTGATAATTATATCAAGAATATTGACGCCCAAAGAAAACTAAAACAATCTTCGCGTCAGGTGGCACCGGTGACTGATAAAGAGGGCGATAAGGTCGAGTTGTCAGCCGAGGCAAAACAGATTCAGACGGCCGGCAGACTCATAAAAGCAATGCCGGAAATCAGAGAGGAGAAAGTTGCCCACATTCGGAATCAGCTCAAAACAGGCACCTACCAGATCGATTCCGGCAAGATAGCAGCCGCCATGCTCAAAGAAGCCCTGTCTGACGAGAATATCTAATCCATTATGGAAAAGTTGCTGAACAGATTATTAATGCTTCTGGTGGATGAAGTGGGTCTGTATCGATCCCTTTTGTCTGTCTACCAGGACGAACGGCAGGCCCTGTTGTCGTTCGCGTTGGACAATATCACGGCAAGCTCCAAGAAAAAAGAAAACCTGATTCTAAAAGTAAAGATTCTTGAGGAGCAGCGAATCCATGTTATCCATCAGATAGCAGAAAAGCTGAACCAGCCGGCTTCAGGTCTTACCCTTACCCGTTTGGCTGAAAAGGTGGATATTCGGTATTCGCATAAATTGTCGACACTGGGCGCTGAATTGTCATTGGTGCTGGAAGAGATGGGCGTGTTACACCGTGCCAACCGGTCACTGATAACCCATTCGCAGGGTCTTGTGAGTGGTTCCCTGGCATTTTTAAGCAATAATCTGGCGCCCGATCCTGTTTATCATCGGGACGGCAGTGTTTCAACACAGGGTCGAAACGGTCGTTTGCTTGCCCGAACGATTTAAACTGCCCGGGCTAGAGCGGGAGGATCACGCTGCAGCCCGGCAAGAGGCTATATGGCAACCATACAAAATATACTGGGAATTGGCAGGACAGCCCTTCTGGCCCAGCAAAAAGCCATCGATATCACCGGAAGAAACATCGCCAATGCGGATACCGAGGGATACAGCCGTCAACGGGTGACGTTTTCTACACTGGATGGGAACTATTTTACGAGTGGGGTCGCCGGGGTGGATATCGAACGTGTCTATGATCGATATCTGGAAAACCAGCTCAGTAGCGCCATTCAAACCTCGGGAAGGTGGGAATCCCAGCAGGATGGCCTGGAAAGAATTGAAATACTCTTCGATGAATCATCGGGCACGGGTCTGAGCGCTCGACTCAATGCATTCTGGAACGGGTGGATGGATCTGGCTAACGACCCCCCCGGTCAGGTGCAACGGAGTCAGCTGCTGGCCAGGAGCCAGGAGATGGTTAGCCTTTTCAATGCACTTGCCGGAAATCTTCGTCAGCTTCAGAATGATACCAATGCCGGCATCCAAGATGCGGTGGAGAGCATCAACCGGATCTCCGGTCAGTTGGCGGACCTGAACGGTCAGATCCGCCAGGCCGACCTGGAAGGACGGGACAGCAATGGCATGCAAGACAGCCGGACCCAACTCCTGAAGGACCTTTCTGAACTGATTGATGTGACAAGTTATGAAAAGGCGGACGGGACGCTCTCTGTTTCAATCGCTTCAGGAATGTCACTGGTTGAGAACACGGGTTTTACGCGTCTTGATACAAGACCGGGCATGGATCCCCTGCAGGATGACATCGTGTGGGTGGACAGCCAGGGAAACACAACCGTTATCACGAATCAAATCATCGACGGTCAGCTCAAGGGGCAGATCGAAGTCAGGGACACGGTCATACCGGATATCATGGGTCGGCTCGACATTTTGGCCGGTGATATCATTTCAGAAGTGAACACACTTCACGTCAACGGTGTCGGGCTTGATGGCACACAAAATGATTTTTTTACAGGGTCGTCAGCATCGGATATGGCGGTGAATCCGGTAATTTTGAACGATCCGGGGAAAGTTGCAGCGGCGGATCCTGCAGAGGGTCTTCCCGGGGGAAACAATGTGGCTCTCGCCATTGCGGATCTGCAGGCGGCATTGACCATGAACGGGGGTGAATCCACTTTTGGTCAATACTACAGTTCACTTGTGGGCGATATTGGCAGTGCACTGCAGACTGCCAGCACGAATTCACTGTACCAGGAAGATATAACCGCCAACCTGGCGGCTTATCGCGAATCGGTTTCCGGGGTTTCCCTTGATGAGGAGATGGTCAACCTCATTAAATACCAGAACGCTTTTTCAGCGGCTGCTCAACTTATCAACGTGGCCGATGAAATGATGGAAACCGTTGTTAATATGATTTGAGCGATAAGCATTAAGCAATAAGCACTAAGCTTTAAGCGGTTAACAGCTCAATGCTTAGAGCTTATGGCTTAACGCTAAAAAGGAGCCCTTCTTGCGTGTAACCCATCAAACAGGGTCCGAATCCGTCCTCAGCAACCTGCGGCGGCAGCGTGGACAAATACTGAAAACCCAGGAAACCATCGCTTCGGGCAAACGCGTCAACCGGGCTTCCGATGATCCACGTGGTATGTCTAGGATTCTGGATACGCGACAGCTACTTTCTTCGTTGAACCAATACCAACGCAATATCACCCAGGGGGAATTGCGTATCGATGCCCTCGAAACCACCCTGGCAACGGTGGATGATTTTTTGGCAAGAGCCAGGAATATTGTGGCACATGCCGGCCAGGATACCGATATGCAGGCTGTTTTGGCAGACGAGGTGGCTAAGATTCGCGAGCAGGTGGTCCAACTGGCCAACAATCGTTTGAATGACACCTATCTATTTGCCGGTAACAACACCGCTACAGCCCCTTTTCTGGGGGATGGTACCTACACAGGGGATAGCGGTTCCTATCACATCCGTGTTGGGCAGACATCGGAGGTCGTTCTGCAGGTAGATGGAAATACCGTTTTCAAGGACACAGAAGACATTTTCTTGATACTGGAAGAATTGCAGATAGCCCTCGAGAGTGGTGACAGCGTTCAGGTCCAGAGCCAGGCTGCGCCCCTGGCGCGTTTCCAGGAGCATTTACAGAATGTTCGTGCAGAAATTGGTGGCAGCAGGGACCAGATGGAGACCAGTGCCAGTTATCTGGACAATTTCATTCATAAAATGGAAACTTACCTGGCGGATATGGAAGAGGCGGACCTTACAGAAGCGGTTCTGGCTTTACAGTTACAAAATACTGTTTATGAAGCGGCACTTGTGGCTGCTGGTGACTTGCTGCAGCCGAGCCTGCTTCAATTTCTTCGATGACAGATGACACCATTACGGCATACTTTTCTGATCATATCCTTGCTTATCCTGTGGATTCCGCTCGGGGCGGTAGCCATGACCGGGGAGCAGATGCTGCGTTTGAAACAGGCCGGGGTCAGTGACGAAACGATACAGTTGATGATCCAGGAGAAGAGTATCGAAACGGTCTCTTTGACCATTCAAGAGGTACTGGACATGAAGGCAGCCGGTATCGGTGAAGATACCCTGCGATTGATGGTCAGAAATCTTTCTTTCATGCAGGACAGCCAGCCAATTGTATATGAGATTCCTCCCAAGGGCATTCAGATCACTTCTGTGAATGATCTGCTCATGCTAAAGGAGGCAGGTTTCAGCGATGAGACCATTCGCGCTATTGTGACAGTTGCCTCAGGAGATAAAGACCAGCAGAACTATGAAGCGTCTCTCCGTATGCTCGAAAACATGAATATCTGGGTTTCCCCCCATCGACGTCCACACCATCGGCCTCCACCGAAAAACCGTAGGTAATTGAGAGATCTGATCACCCGACACCTAAACCCGTGTATGCCTGTAAGCGAGGATGCTTGGAGGCAGGGATGCTGCTTTCCGCTTGTAGCTTTCAGCCAACCTCGAACCCTTGTATCCCCCTTGAACCCTTGATTCCTTCTTTTAAATTTGATTGAGATCGGGCATGGCGCCCAGGATGATTTCCACTCGGCGATTTTTTTGTCGGCCCTGGGGGGTGTCATTGCTATCCAGAGGACGGTGCTCACCAAAACCCATGGTGGAAATGCGATCGGGCGCGATGGAACCCTCAGATAGAAAAAAGTCGGCCACCGAGGCTGCCCGGGCCATGGATAGCTGAAGATTGGTCTTGAAACGGCCCCCTTTTTTCAGGGGCACATTGTCGGTATGCCCGGCGATGATAATGTTTTCTCCATTTTTCTTGAATACTTCCGCAACCCTTGCCAGCACAGGTTTCATGGGTTCCAGGATGTCGGCCCTACCTGAATGGAAGGTACTTTCACCCATCAGACGGATTCGAACCTTGTATTCATCGGCATCGAATTTTATCATTCCTCCGGCGCCTCCAAAGGTGTCCTGAATGGCTTTGCGGACCTGTTCGACGATGTCGGATTCTGTAGAAAGGGTGATGGCTTCCTGATCAAAATTTTTAGCAATGATTTTTTCCCCTTTGGGAATATCGAACACCTGCTTTTTTCGCTGAACGCCAAAAGCGTTCTGCATGGATCCGGAAAGCTCTTTGTATTTCTGGCGGTCCATCTCAGAAAAAGATAGCAGCAAAACAAAAAAACAGAGTAGCAGACTCATGAGATCCCCAAATGTGACGACCCACAAGGGGGCGCCTTCTTCGACAACTTCCGCTGGCTCCGGGTCCGGTTTACCCATTGGCGGTCTCCTGGCTGTTTTCTTTGGCGCCGTTTCTATCGCGTTCTTTAGGCGACAGATAGATTTTGAGAGATTCTTCGAGTACCATGGGGGCAACCCCTCGGCTGATGCCGATGGCCGATTCGAGAACGATGTTCTTATTGATGCGCTCCTGCTGACTTCTCAGGGACAATTTATCGGCAAGGGGCAGACAGATAAGGTTTGCAATCACCGCACCATAGAGGGTCGTCAGCAGCGCCACTGCCATGGCGGGCCCAATGGCGCCCGGTTCGGACATGTTGGCCAGCATCTGCACCAGGCCGATGAGTGTTCCGATCATGCCAAAGGCAGGTGCTGCCGCGCCCATGCCCTTAAAAACATTCTGTCCGGTTGTATGCCGCTGGACGGTCAAGCGGATGTCTTTGTTGAGCATGTCTTCAATCAGACCTTCATCAAAACCGTCGGAAAGGTACTGTAGGGCTTTGGCTGAAAACTTGTCTTTGGTCTCGACTTTTTCCAGGGAAATCAATCCTTCTTTCTTTGCGACCCGGGTGTAATCGACCATTTCCTGAATGATGTTTTCCGGACGGTCGATTTTGTATATAAACGCTTTCATACCCACGGTGATTGAATTGATAACATCCTTGAGGGAAAACTTCACAAAGCATGCTGCCAAGGTGCCTCCCACGACGATCAGCAAACCAGGGATGTTAATAAACATGACCGCGCTTCCTCCCATGACAATGGCCGAGAGGACCAGCAGCGAACCGCCGAACAATCCAATGATGGTTGCAATATCCATAAGTTCTTACCTACCATTTATATACATAAAATTTATTGGGGATATATCCCCTTTCATTATATTGACTCAGTTTATCAATCATGGCCGCAGTGATCTTGGTTTGAAATGGCATGGCCATGGCACCGCCTTTCAGGCGAACATTTCGTGCCAGAACCATGCCTTCGGTAAGATCTTCGAATCGTACTTCCTGGTATTTTTTCCGGGCATCTGCCACCATGTTGTCCAGATTGAGCTGGACCAGATACTGATAAAGATTCGGATCGAGCTGATATCCCATATACCGCTGCAATTGTGTGGGAATGTCTTCCAGAGAACACTTCCCACGATGAACGAGGTTATCATAGAGTGAAACCGCAGCAATGATTTTTGCCGGCAGGGGAATCTGGTTCCCCGCGAGTGTATCTGGAAATCCTTTTCCGTTATACTGTTCGTGATGCATCCTTACCAGTGCGGCAACCGGGCGAAGTTTCTCGTTTTCGTTCAGGATGCTTTCGCCCTGAATCGGGTGTGACAGATAGAGAACACGCTCCCTTGCCGTCATTTCGGTTCTTTTTTTGGCCAGAATACTGGCTGGGACACAAACCATGCCGATGTCATGGAGCAACCCGGCAGCTCGAATGGTGGGGTAGACATCGGTTGAAATTCCGGGATGACGCTGGGCCATTTTAACCGAGGCTTCCGCTACCCGCCGGGAATGGTCACCCAGATCTTCGTTGTAGACGTGTACCAGGTGTGACAGCATGCGAACCGTTGGATAATATTCTTTTTTCAATGTATCCCTGTCGCGGTTTATCTGATTTTCCAGTCTTGCGACCCTGGCGCCGATGGCGACCCGGATGGTCAAATCAATGGGGCTGACCGGCATTCGAATGTAATCGTTAACAACGGTTCCAAGGTTTTTAATAAGATCGATGTTGGTTTCCTGGTCGCTGATCAGAATGGTGTAGATGTTTGTATTAAAGCCCCCCTGGTAGATGCGACGGCAGAATTCAAGACCGTCCATCTCCGGCATATCCCAGGCTGTGATGACGATATCCACCGACTCCGACTGAACCAGTTCCAAGGCAGCGCCAGTGCTTTGAGCCAACAGCAGATCATATTTGTTATTGCTGAGGGTCTCTTCGTAGGTATTCAGAGCTTTTGAATCGTTGTCGACAATAAGAATATTCATATGGGATACTCAAACAGCTGAACGTTCTCTTCATTTAGATTCTCTTGCCATTGCGATTATACCCGCAAAGACAGCACGCTATATCCCATATCGGCAGTTTAGCCATAAAACTTGAGTGAAAAGTGCGTTCCAGTGACATGTATCAGGGAATTCGGCCAATCAAGAGATTTGAGGGGGATGTGTCTTGAGAAAAAAACTTAAACCAGAAGGTCGATAACCAGGCCTTTGTCGGAGTGGGTCGCAGACCACCAGTCACTGTGATAAAAAATCTGGCGCTGGAGTTTTTCAAATATTCGTTTAACTCCGGGATTCAATTCAAGGGGTCCTATTGACGTACCCGTATGATAGTTGGGCTTTTTTTGGAATGCCATCGGGTGCGTAGTTGAACTCCCGCGGTGAATGAGGGTCCGATATAGCACCAGTTCCTGAAGATATTTTTGTTCGAATGGATTATCCATTTGCCTATATGTATTTGCTGGTGATGATATCGATATGTGAAGGTATTACCTGCCTTATTTGGGGTTGATAAACGGCGCCTGGTTCTTGTATCTGCACAAAATGTGCCCGATGTCGTGATTGTGGCTGTTTTTCTATTTTACCCCTACATCTTGTATCTTCGATGCCAGGATACGCATGTGCATAGGAAACAGTTTTCTGTGAATTATGTAAAAAACTACCGAACCCTCCATGCCTTGTATTTTGTCAGCACCGGTATTACCTTATACAGTTCAATATAATGTATGTTGTTACTGGATACAAAGACTGCAGGAGAGTGTGATGTTATGAACATTTTAGAAGCCAGGAATCTGAACAAGACCTATGCAGTGGAAAATCGCCGCATTACCGTGTTGAAAGATATTTCGCTGTCCATCACTCCGGGGGAGTTCGTGGTCATTGCGGGAAGCAGCGGCAGTGGAAAAACCACACTCCTGACGCTGCTTTCCGGGTTGGACCAGCCATCCTCCGGGCGTGTCACCATTCAGGGGCAGGAGATCACGGGTGCCACGGAAGATGAGCTGGCACCCATACGCAACCGCATGATCGGGTTTGTTTTTCAATCTTTTCACCTGGTGCCTTCCATGACGGCCAAGGAAAATATCATGTTTCCGGCTGAAATCATGGGCAAAAAAGATGCAGAACAGATCGCCAGCAGGCTCCTGAAACGGGTGGGGCTGGCTGACAGGGCGGACAACATGCCGAGTCAGCTTTCAGGGGGGGAAAAACAGCGTGTATCGCTATGCAGAGCCATGGTCAACCAGCCCAAACTGCTGTTTGCCGATGAGCCCACGGGCAATCTCGATTCGAAAAACGGCAATATCGTTCTCTCACAACTCATCGACCTGAAAACCGAACAGGGTGCAACCCTGATTCTCGTAACCCATAATCCTGATATTGCCAAAGCCGCCGATCGTGTTCTGACCATAGAGGATGGCAGGCTTGACCGGGAAATTTCCGGTATTTCGGGGCAGGGGCCATGATGATCCATCCCGGTTTTATCCGACGTGAAATCACACGGTCTTCAAAGCAGGCCGTTGTTTTCATTCTATGCGTGGGACTTTCCCTGGTCACCCTGACGGCATTTGGGGGTTTTTCAAAAAGTATCCATCAGTCCTTGTTACACGATGCCAGAAAACTGCATGCCGCCGACATCGTTATCCGGAGCTACGAGACCCTCTCGGAGCCACTGTCCCGGGCCATTTCAGATAATGTCGAGAAGGGGCATGTCGCGCTTGCCCGATATCATGAATTTTACAGTGTCATCCGAACCAGTGATGACAGTACCTCTGTGCTTTCCCAGCTGAAGGTGGTGGAAAAGGGGTATCCTTTCTATGGGGAAGTGGTGCTGCTATCCGGTCGGCCGCTCCATGAGGTATTGGTATCCGGGCAAACCGTCGTGGCGCAGACGCTTCTGGATCGTCTGGGCCTGAAACTTGGTGATACCATCCAGGTGGGCTATACCTCTTTGATTATCCAGGACGTGGTTTTGGCCGAGCCTGACCGTCCTATCAGTCTCTTTTCATTTGGGCCACGCGTGTTTATTGCCGCTGATGATCTCGATGCCCTGGGTTTACTCCAGACCGGCAGCCGTATACGTCACGTCCATCTGTTGAAGGTCAAAGATGACACGCAAACAGACGTCCTGGCCAACGGGTTCGGGCAGATTGCTGACCTGGAAAGGGAACAGGTGGATACGTTTCAAACAGCCCGGTCACGGATCAAGCGCTTTTTTGAAAGATTTATTTTTTTCCTGAATCTGGTAGGGATTTTTATTCTGGTTGTTTCCGGGGTCGGTATTCAGAGCACTCTGACAGCCCTGCTGAATGAAAAACAGTATACGATTGCCATTATGAAAGCCCTGGGTGCGAGCAACCGCCATATTCTGGTTCATTATATGGTGGTCGTTGTGCTACTGGGGAGCATCGGTATGGGCGCGGGTATCTTGATCGGTATTCTGATTCAATATGGCCTGGCCAATCTTCTTACTGCATTTCTGCCGCCAGACACACCTTTCC
>JAHEIB010000229.1 GCA_024639645.1 Deltaproteobacteria bacterium | reverse complement strand
CGGCGTTGTCACACCAGGGGCAACCCCGTGGGGGCGTCGGCCTCGGTATTGCCCGCAAAGAGCGTAATCTGCATGCCCTGTCACACGGCAACCCTGGCTGTTGGCGATACCATCACCTTGGTCTCATTGACTCTATTTTTGGCGGGACTGGGGATGTCGTTACTGTTGATGCTGTCTGTTTCATCCGGCAGAAAAGAGCGGGCCGGATTGATAGAAAACGCCCTTGCTTCTGAAGCACCTCGCAGCCCGAAAATGCGGATGCTGAACATGATCCGCATTGCCAAAGAGATCGTTTTGAATCTATTTTTTCAAAAGCGGCTCTATGAGCGCTCACCAGGCCGATGGTTCATTCATGGTCTGTTGTTTTTCCCCATGGCCCTCAGGTTCTTGTGGGGAATCCTTGCATTGAGTGCATCGCTGTGGCATCCGCAATGGCAATGGGTGTGGCAAATGATCGACAAGAACAGTGGCATGACCGCTTTTTTCTTTGACCTTACTGGCTTGATGATACTTTCCGGCGTGTTACTGGCACTTTTCCGGCATGGTGTTGGCCGTTCACCCAGGATTGCCGGTCTACCCCGGCGCAGTCGCCTGGCGCTGGTTCTGCTGGGAGCCATTGTGGCGGCAGGGTTTGTTCTCGAAGGCATGCGCATCGCCATGACAGGCGCAACGGGCAGCGCCGCCTATGCGTTTGTCGGTTTTGGCATCAGCACTCTTTTTTCCCATACAGAGACGTTAAGCGATATATACGGGTATGGCTGGTATGGGCATGCCGCTCTGACCGGTGCTTTTGTCATTTTTCTGCCCTTTAGCCGGCTGTTGCATATTGTTCTGTCTCCGGTGGTTCTGACGCTGAATGCGGTCACTAGGCATCATTAGGGATGGCCGGTGGCAACAAGTGCCATGCGGTATTTAAATATTTCAACTGAACTGAATCGTTTATTTATATGAATACGAAGGCCAACAGTCTTCTCATCTCCCAGGAGGAGAACCCGGAGGTTATGTATGGATGAGAAATATGAATTTGAAAAAAAGTATCGTGAGCAGGTGTTGCGATGCTCATCGTGCGGATTTTGCCGGTCAGTTTGTCCGGTATTTGGCGCTACACTGCGGCCGGCCTACAATGCCCGGGGCAAAATGCTCCTTTTAAAAGAAGTCATGGACAAAAAAATTGATCTCGATGACGAGCTGATTGAAACCCTGTTTCAGTGTACCACCTGTGCCAATTGTTCCACCAACTGTCCCTCCGGTGTGGAAGTGCCGGAAATTATCAAGCAGGCCAGAAAGGACATGGTCCATATCGGTTCCTGCCACCCTGCTTTTAAGGGGATGAATGAGGTGCTCGAGAAGCATACCAACATATATGCCGAAGATGAACCGGAAGACTTTGAAAGAGAGCGCAACAAGCAGGCCGAATGTGTTTATTTTATCGGATGCGTCGGTTCCTACCGGGAAGACGAAGCCACCCTGGCAACCCTCGACCTGCTGGACAAGCTCGAGGTCGACTACACCTTGATCGACGAGGTTTGCTGCAGCGGTGTGCTGGAAGATGTGGGCTATCAGATAAAAGATGAGCTGGCACGCGTAAATATTGATCGCATCCTGAGAACCGGCGCGAAAACCGTCATTACGGGTTGCCCCTATTGTTCCAGAACCTTCAACAACAAAACCCAGTATGCCGAATTAAAGGGAAAAGGGGTGCAGGTTGTGCACATCAGCCAGTTTCTGAAAGATGTTGATTTTAATGTTCAAACCGACAAGCGGGTTACCTATCACGATCCCTGCGATCTGGGGAGGCACTGCGGAATTTACGAAGAGCCGAGGGAGATTATCCGAAAAATCGCACCGAATTTTGTGGAAATGGAGAGCCATCATGCCAATGCACTCTGCTGTGGTGCCGGTGGTGGCGTCCGGGGGGCTTACGCCAAAAATTCCATAGCCATGGCGCGCCGCCGTCTTGAAGAAGCAGAGGCGGTGGGAGCCGAGGTGGTGCTGACCGAATGCAACTCCTGCGTTCATAATCTGTCAAACGCCAAATTGCGAAAACAGAAATTCAAAATATACAATATCAGCCAGTTTGTCGGGAACCTGCTCAAAGACGCATAAACGTATTTACGGGAGCAGATATAAAGGACCGAACCCTATGGCCAACAAGGATTACAGTTTCAGGCAAGTTCTGGAAATAGAAGCCTGTACAAACTGTCAGGTTGCAGATCGTTGCCCATAAATTTTTGCCTGAGGGGTAAAATGATTAAAACCACAAATCTGCCAGTGAATGTGCTTGGCAGGTTTTCTCTATGGGGGTAGCAAAATGAAACTGTACAATCTGGGAAAGGTTCCCTGGCTGGATTCACAGTTAATCTATCACGCCCTAGCCCACATGGGCCAAGAGGCGCTTTCACTGGTGTCCCCAGCCGAACCCTATGTCTGTATCGGGTTCCATCAGGATGCCGAACAGGAAGTGGACATGGACTTCTGTCGCCAAAATAAAATTCCGGTGTTCAGACGGGATCTGGGTGGCGGCGCGGTATATCTGGATGGGGGGCAGCTCTTTTTCCACTTGATTCTACACCGGGACAATCCTAGTATCCCCAAAGGAAAGACGACCTTTTATAAAAAGTTTTTGCAGCCCATCATCAATGTGCACCAACGTATCGGCATACCGGTGACATACAAACCGATCAATGACCTGCTGGCGGGCAGCTGCAAGATATCCGGAACAGGTGCGGCCGAGATCGGAGAATGTATCGTTTTTGTGGGCAATTTAATTGTCGATTTCAACTATGAAATGATGAGCCGGGTGCTGAAAGTTCCGGATGAGAAATTTCGAGATAAGGTACACCAGACACTCAAGGAAAATCTGACAACCATTCAACGGGAACTCGGAAAAGAAAAAGCCGGACAATGGGATGAAGCCCAACTGAACGAGTTGATGGCCGAAGAGTTTCAGAATTTGCTGGGCCCCATGCAGCCCGCTGCAAAAGACGCAGCTCTGCAGGCGAAAATGGATGAATGCCAGGCAATACTGTATAGCGATGACTGGCTTTATCAAAAAAGCAAGACCAGAGCATCCGGGCGCGATATTAAGATCCGTGCCGGTGTAAAGATGCTGCACAGGATGCACAAAGCGCCCGGTGGCCTCATTCGGGCCGAATATGCGGTAGTGGATGGATGTTTCGGAGATCTGCACTTTTCAGGTGACTTCTTTTGCTTTCCGAGCAATGCCGTCAAGGAACTTGAAAAAAGATTGAACGGACAGCCGGTGGCCGATGCCGGTAAATTGGTTCAGGAATTTTATGCTCAGAAAACCCTCGAGACCCCGGGTGTAGAGATCCAAGACTGGCTCAAGGTCCTGGCAGTTACATAGTGTATCTCCACATAATATTATGAAAAATGAACCGATAGTTACACTGGATGCCATTACCGTAAGGTTGCGGGATAAGGTATACTTGCGGAACACATCCTGGCAGATAAAAAGTGCAGAAAACTGGGCTGTGATAGGTCCTAACGGCGCCGGGAAAACAACGCTAGCCAAATCGTTATTTGGCAATGTACCCGTGGTGGGAGGCCGAATTACACACCACTACGGCACAGAGGATTCCGAATCGGTATATCATTCCATCGGATATGTCTCGCCCGAGCAACAGCGGGGTATCATGGATAAGGAAAACCTGCAGCTCGACTCGCGTGATTTCAGCGGAAACCTTGATGAAGTCACAACGGTGGAAGACATCATCCTGGGCCGTGCATACCGTCAAGAGCCCGACACCGCTGATTACAGTCACCATCTGGGCAACGTGGCGAGCAAATTACGGATTGAATCTATTCTTGACCGGAATATCCTATCAATTTCATCCGGGGAGATGACGAAAACACTCATTGCCCGGGCCTTGCTAAAAAAACCACGTCTCCTGATATTGGATGAGCCCTATGACGGGTTAGACCATCGGTCCCGACTATCCTTGAAGAAAATGCTCGAGGGTTTAATTGAGGATCATATCCAGATGGTTTTGATTACCCACAGATTTGAAGAAATCATGTCGAATATTTCCCATGTGCTGCTCCTGAAAAACGGCAGTGTCTATGAACAGGGTAAACGGGATGACGTTTTAACCGAGGAGATGCTACATGGCCTTTATCGGCAGAAAAACAGTTTGCCGGAAAAACCGCATCATTTACTCGCTTTTCCCGGCACCTGGAAACCTATCGACACGGATCATTCCGGCAAGAATGAAAAGAAGACAGGAA
>JAHEIB010000076.1 GCA_024639645.1 Deltaproteobacteria bacterium | reverse complement strand
AAGAATTACCCAAATTTACAGCCTGTTCCATTGTATCCAAAAAAGCCTATTTAAATGAACTTTCCCAGGTTCGAGAGCAGGGATATGCCCTGGACAAGGAAGAGTATCTACCGGGTGTGCGTGCCGTTGCCGTCGGCCTTGACAATCACCGAGGGCTTCCATTGGCAATCTGGGTCGTAGGCTTTGCGGAGTCCATGAATGATAATGTCATACCGCAGATTGTAAAACAGACCCTCAAAGCCGCAACAAAACTGCAGCAAGCCCTTGATGGACCATCACAAACATGAACACAAAACAAACTCTCTTGATGCAAGAACTCTTTAAACAGGCCGAGCCTTATCTGAAAATGAGGAATGATTTTATCCACACCCGGGTTGCCCATGACTTTGCACTGATGCTGCTGGAAAAGGAGGGAGGCAAGCGGAACATTGTCGAACCGGCCATCATCCTTCACGATGTCGGGTGGTCCGCCCTCAAACCCGAGGACATCGCTCAAGCCTATGGCTTGAAAGCCACAGGTGCAAAAGCACGGCAACTGAATCGCGTGCATGAAGTCCAGGGGGCTATCATTGCCCAGGAGATCCTAAGCAAACAAGGTTATGACAAGGCAACCATCCACCAGATTGTACAGATCATTAAACGCCACGATTCCGGAAAAAACCCAGACACGACAGAAGAAAAGCTGGTTAAAGATGCGGATAAACTCTGGCGGTTTTCAAAAACCGGCTACCACTATGAGATGCAAAGACAAGCCACCACCCATGCAGAGAGATGCGCCTTTCTGTCCAAAAAGATAAACAGCTGGTTCTTTACCCAAATCGCAAAAGCAATGGCAGAAAATGAACTTCAGGCACGTGATAAAGAAAGCGATGACGGTTTTCTCTGACATTTTGGGCAGATGTGGCTGCCACGCTGGCCCACCACGATGCGTTCGATGCTGTTACCACAACGCGGGCATGCTTCTCCATCCCGACGGAATACCTTGAGTTGGTCGGCATTGCGCCCCCGGCGACCGGCAACCGAGTAGAAATTACCCGCACCCCCACCCAGGGTCGTACCCATGTTCCGCAGCCCTGTACGCAGCACACAAGGTATGGCCCGGTGCAGGGCTGTAATTTCTTTTTTCGAGAGGGTACAACTGATGCGCAGGGGATGAATTCCGGCTTTCCAGAGAGCTTCGTCCACATAGATGTTGCCCATTCCGGCAATAAATTTCTGATCCAGCAGCAAGGGCTTGATCTGGCGTCTGCAGGTGGTCAGCATCTTTTGGAAACATGCCATGGTAAAGTCATTTGCCAGGGGTTCTGGTCCTATTTTGTCCAGAATAGCCTGGGGGTTGCCGGTCAGGAAGATACGCCCGAACTTGCGCATATCCTGGAAACGCAGCTCCATGTTCCCGCCCAGTTCCAGGATCACATGTTCGTGCTTGTTGCGAGCTTTGCCCCTGTGCTCCCAGTTCAGGTGCCCGGTCATACGCAGATGAATCAGCAGGGTCAGGTTTTGGGACAAGGCCATGACAATATATTTGCCCCGGCGTGTGATCCGCCGGATGGAGCGCCCTTTTATTTTATTGCAGAAAGCGGCAGGCGTCATACCGGAAATGGTCCTGGGCCAGAACACCCTTGCGCCGCCAATGATCTCCCCGATGATTTTCAGCTTGTTCAGGTTGTCCACCACGGTCTGTACTTCAGGCAGTTCAGGCATGACGGCCAGCCATCACTTGCCCAACCGTCGCAGCTCCGCTTCCACGGCAGCCGAAAAACTCTCCAGGCTGCGGCTACGCTGCGACCGCCCGTTGATAAAAACAGAGGGAGTCCCCCTGACACCAGCTTCTCTGGCCCACTGAATGTCTCTTTTTATCTGATCCATTACCTGGGGGCTTTCGCGCTGGACGTCGAACGTGCTCTTGTCCAGCTCGAGCCGGACCTGGATTTCTTGGACACTGACGTCGTTGAGCTTATTGTAGCTGGCAAAAAGAGCGTCATGAAAGTCCCAGAAGCGACCCTGTGCATGTGCCGCCAGAGCTGCAGCAGCAGCCTTTCTGGCATATTGATGACTTTTCAGAGGATAGTTCTTGAAAACGAGTTTGACCTGATTAGGGTATTTCTCAAGCAACTGCTCGAGTACCGGCGCAAGCCGGGCACAGTAGGGTCATTGAAAATCGGTAAAGACCACCACCGCCACGGCCGCATTTAAAGAACCCTTGGTGGGAGATCCGTCAACAGGGATCTTTTGGATAAAGGCCAGGTTGAGCTCCTGGATTTTATTGTCGGCAGAGCTGATCAGATAGAGACGGTCCTCTCCCGGACCCGCTTGAATGCGGTCCACCCCAGGGTCCACTGCCACGGTATCCCGCAGCTGACCGTTTTTTTTGTAAATCTGCAGCTTGGCATCCGATGTGAGCACATAAATATAGCGCCCCCTATCTGGAATGACCAGGTCAACGGGACTTGCCTTGAGCTGGAGGGTACGTACCACCTGGGCGTCCACTTGGGCCTTGGCTATGGAGACTGTGGCCAGCCAAAGAAGCAACAAGATCAGACAATGTTTTATTCTCATGGGAACATCCTTTCTTTTTTCGGACCTGTAAGCCAAACAAAAGGTAACGACCCGAGACCGAAGGTTGATTCCTGAGTGACTCTAAAACGGCCCGAGTTTTTCCGTGAATGCTGTGAAGAACAGTTTGATGCGTATCGCATGGATACCAATTCAGCTTTTAATAAACAATAAGACAGGGTCTTTAAATGGCAAAAAAATTTTGACAAAAAGCACCTTCTTATTTAATATAAACCTTCTCTGCTGGCACCTCCCACTCATCCATGCGGCAATACGTTGGATAAAATCATCTGACCATTTGTAATAATAGGATGTAATTATGACAAAATTTGCAAGACTCGAACGACTTCCTCCCTATGTTTTTGCCACGGTCAATCAGTTCAAAATGGACGCCAGGCGCTCCGGAAAAGATATTATTGACATGGGAATGGGAAATCCGGATCTTGGGACACCCCAGCATATCGTGGACAAACTGGTGGAAGCCGCCCAGAAACCTCATAACCATAGGTATTCAGCGTCCATGGGCATTAACAAGCTGAGGTCAGCCATCAGCGACTGGTACCAGAGAAGATTCCATGTCAGTATCGATCCGGACACCGAGGCGATTGCAACCATTGGTGTAAAGGAAGGGCTGGCCCACCTGATCCTGGTAACGATCCGTCCCGGAGACGTGGTGTTTACACCAAACCCCACCTACCCCATTCATCCCTACTCCGCCATCATATCGGGGGGAGATGTTCGGGGAATACCGGTGGGACCTGACAGTGACTTTTTTGAAAATTTGATGTCCGCCACAAAACAGACCTGGCCACGGCCCAAGGTCCTGGTGCTGAGCTACCCACACAACCCCACCACCGAGGTAGTGGACCTCGCTTTTTTCGAAAAAATTGTCGACTATGCCAAAGAACACGACATGATCGTCATACATGATTTTGCATATGCCGATCTGGTGTTCGATGAATACAAGGCGCCCAGCTTTCTCCAGGCAGCCGGTGCCAAGGATGTGGGAGTAGAGTTCTACTCTCTTTCAAAAAGCTACAGCATGCCGGGATGGCGGGTGGGCTTCTGTGTCGGCAATAAAAAAATCATCGCTGCCCTGCGACGCATTAAGAGCTATCTGGACTACGGTATCTTTCAGCCGATCCAGATAGCGTCCATCATAGCGCTCAACGGGCCCCAGGACTGCGTCAGGGAAATCTGTGATACATACCGGGAGCGTCGGGATACCCTTATCAGCGGATTGAGCCGTGTTGGATGGGAGATCAACCCACCCAAAGGGACCATGTTCGTATGGGGAAAAATACCCCGGCAATACCTTCACATGGGATCGGTTGAATTCTCAAAATTTTTAATCGAGAATGCACAGTTAGCGGTTTCCCCAGGAATCGGCTTTGGGGAATACGGCGACGACTTTGTCCGGTTTGCCCTCATCGAAAACAGCATGCGCATTAACCAGGCCATAAGAGGTATTCGGAAAATAATGTGACCGTGAAGCCTGATCCATCATGGCAGTGCGGTTCGCTTATTCTTTTGACCGATATAATCTGTGCTGCCGCAGGGATAGCCGATATTGAAGCCGCTCTGGTTCACGGCGCCCATGGTCCCAGAGAAGGCGTGATTTTCTTACTGCTATAAAGATCTATCAATTATAAATTGACACACAGGGAGTTAAAATGGGGAATAAAAATAGCGGCGGAAATAACGGAGGGCAGTACCGGCCATTAACGCCAGAACAGATAGAGCGGATTCATCAAGCTGCGCTCTATATTCTCGAAAATATCGGTTTCACCTATGAGGAGGGTTTAGATGATACCTTGACGATGCTCAAAAATGCCGGAGCAAAAATAGAGCCGGAACGTTCACGAATCTATTTCCCTTCTGATTTGATTTTGTCGCAGATTTCAAAAACTCCCCAACAGGTCATACTCTACAGTCGCGATGGACAAAATGACATCGACCTTGGGGATGATCGTGTTTATATGGGCACCGGAGGAATGGCGGTGACGGTTGTCGATATTGAAACGGGGCAGGCCCGGGAGAGTTGTCTAAAGGATATCTACAATATTGGTCGAATCGTGGATCAACTCGACAATATTCATTTCTATCTTCGTCCATGCACGGCACATGATGTTCCCAGCTCGGTTTTTGATATCAATGGCATGTATGCTGCTATGCAGGCCACCACCAAACACTATATGACGGGGGCCATTGACCAACAATCCTTCAAGGATATTTTGTCATTGGCATCCATCGTGGCCGGTAACGAAAAGATACTGGCTGAAAAACCCATTTTCTCACTGGTCACATGTTTTGCCATCAGTCCCTTGAAGCTTTGCACCCAGTCCACCCTCAACATGCAGGACGCTTGCAGGCATCGAGTGCCGGTGGCACTCTCTTCAGCCCCCATGGCCGGATCCACTTCGCCCATGACCATGGCTGGAACCCTTGCGCAGCTGCATGCCGAGGAACTTGTCGGTTTAACAATCGGGCAGCTGACCCACCATGGCGCCCCTATGTTATACGGTGGAATTCCAAGCTCAGCCAACATGCGTACAATGGGTTACCAGGGCGGAGCCGTGGAGTTTGGAATGATGAACGCGGCCATCCACCAGCTTGCAGCCCACATTAAAGTACCCAACTATAATTCCTCTGGACTCACAGATGCCAAGATCCCCGATGCCCAGGCAGGCTGGGAAAAGGCTTTTTCTTCTCTCCTGGCCGCCATGGGTGGGTCCAATTATATTCATCATGCGGCGGGAATGCTGGAGTCGATGCTTGCTGTGGCTTACGAACAATATATCATCGATGATGAAATTATTGGTATGTCCACCAGGGTCCTGGAAGGTATCATTGTTGACGATGAGCATCTAGCAATAGATGCCATTGCCGATGTGGGACCTGGTGGCAATTATCTCATGTCTCCTCATACACTTGATCATATGCGCAGCGAGTTTTTTTCCGGAAACGGCATCACCGACGGCCGGTTCCGCGACACATGGAAGGCAGATGGCAGCTTGGATACCCGTGAGCGGGCGCGGGAGATGGCCCGAAAGATATTACAACATAACCCATATCCTAAGTTAGACAAAAGAATCGATCAACGCATTCGAGATGATTTCGACATCAGATTGTAATCTCCCAAAATTTGCATTTTTCAACAGGTTATGGTACTTTTTTAGAAAATTCACCTGGACTAAACAATTTTTCCCGATTAGATGTACTTAACTCTCAATGGCTCTGTATAGGCTTTTTGCATGCCCTTTATCCACAAGATATTGGTGCAGATCGAAACCAAAAATTGCTCAGTTCTGGTTTATACCGCTTGTCATAATCATGTTCCGAAAATAGGATGGCGGCACAAGGGTTGTATAAGAAAAACGGTCCTCAATCGGAACGTCTTTCTTATACAACCCCTATAAATATCAACGGGTTCGTACATGGCCATCACATCCCTCATAGACAAAAGCAAAGATTTGACCATTTTCAAGGTCACGGGTGTTCTTTCCTTTGATATGGCATTCCCCGTTATCGAGGCTTTTTATGATGATGATCCCACCAGGCATGTCCTATGGGATTTAACCGACACCACGGATATCGCGTTCACGACTGAAGAAGTATTCGAAATAGTCAATTTCGAGCCGCGATATCAAGGCAAAAGAAAATCAGGCAAAACAGCTTTTGTAGCACAAAAAGATATTCTCTTTGGGCTATCGAGGATGTTTGAAATTCAAAGCGGTATTCAAGAAGCGCCTTACGCTATCATGGTATTCCGCAGCCTGTATGAAGCCCACCAATGGCTCTTTGACTCAGGACCTTTTGCTCCGGAAATACCATGAAATAGACCAGAATCGTGAGACCCTTACCGCAAAACCGTCAACGAACGCAATAGACACCGGTATCAGGGATGGTGGTTGATGTAAAACATCGGATCTGTGAAGGGTTTCTATTTCCCGGGAAACAATACCTTTTCTACAGCCCTTTTCATTTGTTCCAGGCGAACATCGAGACTGCCGGTGTACCCCAAAGCGATACGCGACAAGCCGGGAGACAATCCCATTCTTCACATGTTCACGTATGCGAATAGCCAGGTGAGGCAGACGCTGGATAACGTCAAAAGCCACACGGGAATCCATGGTGGGTCCCAAAAGCATAGCACGGCCAGTCTGCAGATTCATCTGGATTTAGGGATCATCCTCTGAAGATTATGATAGTGTCAACATTTATCGCATGTACGCATGCTCTACTTAAACTGAAATATTTTTCAGGAAATAATTGACTTGATGGTCGCATAAACGTTACAATTTACTGTAACAGGCGAGCGCAAACGACTAGGGGGATTTTCTGTTTGTCCCCCTGGTCAAACCCATGCATTAAAGGAAACCTTGGAATTAACTTTCGAGGTTGTCGCAACCAACATATCAAGGAACGTCCCTAATAATGAAAAGTAAGATTGCGTGTATTCATTTCGACCTGGATTCCGTTCTGTATGTTCCAGCGGATTTCCTTGAAACAGCGCTTCAAATGTCACTCAATGCCATGATCCAGGCCGGTTTGAGAGCTGATCAAAAGACAGCCTTGAGCCGGTTATTGAAGATTCGTTCCCTGGATTCCAATGCCAAGGACCATTTCAATCAACTCTGCTTTCATTTTAACAACACCTACGATCCCATCATCATTGCCGCAGGTGTCGAGAAATACTGGGACTGCAAAATCAGTCTGATGACCAGTGCGCCGGAAACAAATCCGATTCTCAACTTTTTGTATTCAAAATATCCTTTGACAATTATTACCAACGGCCCCCCCATCAAACAGGCGGGTAAAATCATCCGCTTGAGTTTAAACCATTTTTTTTCCCGCTATGATGACAAGATGAACCTCCGCAAGCATTATTTTTACGCTTCGGATGAAAGCGAGAAACGGAAACCCTACCCCTACCTGTGGCTACAAGCACAAAGAGACATGGGGTTTGACTTTTCACAAGCGATAATGGTGGGCGATCGATACCTACAGGATATTTTCGGCGCAAAACGACTCGGCATGACCACGGTAAAGGTAAACCAAGGCGGCCATGCCGATGAAGCCCTAGACGAAGCTTTCGAAGCCTATCAACTTCTTATGGCAAGACATCCTTTTTTTTTAAAAGAACACTCCCCAGAGCACGTGCGTAGCCTGATGATTCCCGACTATACGATATCCCACCTGAAAGAACTGGAAGGTGTTGTCGACGCAATTGAGACAAGTTGATCCGTATGTCTCAGCCTGCAGTTCTCAATAAAACGTCCAAGGACCCTGTGGCAATATTTTCCTGGCTGCTTTTGTCAAAAAGAGTGTAATTGTCATGGTTCAGTTCGAGGCCAATCCCGCTGTCCACTGGGAAGTCCGTGCCGCCGAAGACAACCGCCGTGAGCAAGGTGTTTTCAATTTTCAGTATCACCGTGGTTTCCATACCCGATGGCAAGGTTGAATACACCTTGCATTTAACAGGACTATTATCTGTAAGGCTAATATGCTCCGGCCTTAATCCCAGTAAAAGATCAGCGCCTTTTTTCAGCCGGGACATACCGGCGTTCGGTTTAAATTTAAAATGAAGATCCTTGGAGACTAGTTGAATGTCTCCTGGATCGTTTTGGTGACATTTTACATCGATCAGGTTCATGGTCGGATTACCCACAAACTCGGCACAAAACAGATTGATCGGATTGTTATAGATTTCCAGGGGGGCGGCATATTGTTGAACCTTGCCTTCCTCCATCAAGCAAATACGACTTGAAAGCGTCATGGCTTCTAACTGATCATGCGTTACATACACAAAAGTAGAGTTGGTTTCCAAATGGAGTCGTTTGAGCTCTGTCCGCATCTCTATCCTAAGTTTTGCATCCAGGTTGGAAAGGGGTTCATCCATGAATAGAACTTTAGGCCGGGGCGCCAATGTCCTGGCAATGGCAACACGCTGCTGCTGCCCTCCTGACAATTCTGCTGGATAGCGACCCAGAAATTCATCGATCTTTAACAGCTCCGTAAGTTCATGAACGCGATGATTTATGTCCGCATTGCTCCACTTTAAATTTTCAAGACCAAAGGCAATATTTTGGTTGACCGTCATATGGGGCCATAAAGCATAATTCTGAAACAGGAACCCCACATCTCTTTTTGCCGGCGGTAAATCAATTCCTTTTTCAGAGGAAAAAACCAGCGTATCGTCAATATAAATTTCTCCTTCGGTGGGGCTCTCCAACCCTGATATCATTCTAAGCGTGGTTGTTTTTCCACAGCCCGATGGTCCCAATAATGTTATAAAGCCCTTGTCTTCAATGGTGATGTCGAGGGTCTCGACAGCCATAAAGCTGCCAAAGCGCTTCGTGGCACCCTTGATGATGATTTCCGGCATCCGTCAGCCTCCAATCCCTTTGTCTATGGATGCGCCCGTAACCTTGTTGACGATTAAATTTAAAGAGATTACGACGATCACGATAAACAGTATGATGGCGTTTGCGTATTGATCCCATCCCTTCTCGTTGTATTGAAAAAGCATTGTTGTTAAAATTTTAGTGCTCGGTGTAACCAATAGAATATAAAGAGATAATTCCCGCATACTTGAAATAAATGGAAGCAAAAACCCTGACAGCACACTCGCTTTCTGTATAGGAACAATTATCTTCACCATTCTTTTCCACCAGCTCACACCAAATATCATAGCAGCTTCTTCAATTTCCCGGCCCAGTTGAAAAATGGCATTGATACCCGCACGTGAGGCAAATGGTAAGTATTTAACCGTGCCAATCAACACTAGAATGGCGAAAGTTCCGTACAAGGAGGGAATAAAACCTCTTCTGACTGCAAACATAGAAAGGTAGATGGCACCAAAAGCCATGCTGGGCAGAAGATAGGGAAAAAATGATAACCGGTCCAAGGTATTCGCGGCAAGCGTGCCGCGTCTTTTTACAACCGCGTACCCCACCAGTAATCCAACAGTTCCAGCCAGCAGCGAGACCAAAATTGACAATCGAATACTGTTCCAGAGGCCGATATAGATATACTTGTTTCTCAATATACCCGGCTCCCCGCTCAAAACATCCGGTCGACCTTCGCCGACCCAGAACAGGGCTGTAAAATTCTCTGCCGCCAGGTTTCCTGATGACACCATGAAGGATTGCACGGCAAAAGTGATCAGTGGAACAATGGTAATCAGCAGCAACAGCACCAGCAGAATGATGGATAGTGGTATGCGCGCTTTTTTTAAGTTTACCAGAGAAATATTCGAGCTTTTACCGGTTACGGTTGCAAAGGATTTCCGTTTACCCACCAGCATCTGGTTGCCAGTAAGGATCAAGGCGCCGATAACGATCATAACCAGCGCAATCAGGAAGCCATAGCCGGGGCTCATGCCGTTCAATGTTCTGAAAAGTTGGGTGGTCAGAACCTGGAACCTGACCGGTGATCCTAAAAATGCCGGCACCGCAAAGGCACTCATGGCACTTGAAAAGACCAGCAGAAAGGTGGAAAGCATCGCAGGAAGTACGATGGGAATCGTTATTTTTCGAATGATGCGCCATCGCCCAGCTTTTAATATCTGAGCCGCCTCTTCAAGATTCGCATCCATGTTTCTTAGAATACCGCCGATTAGAATAAATGCGAAGGGTGCATAATGAAGCCCCAAAACAATGGTTATGGGGAAAAAACCATAGGCAAACCAATCTGGCGTCTGAATACCTGTAAAAGCTGTAAACAAACCGGGTGCGCCCACATGCTTATTTTTAAAAAAATTGAGCCACGCCATGGCCAGTGTCCATGAAGGCATAATATAAGGAAGAATCAGCAGACTGGAGATCGTTTTCTTGAATTGAATGTCAGTTCGAGTGACCAGCCAGGCAAAAACGCCACCCAAGAAAATAGCGATAAAGCAGGTAGCCAAAGCCACCAGAACCGTATTGACAAGTGGTTTATAGAAAATGTTTTTGCTGTACTTACCTATAAAAATGCTTTTCCAATGGTAGCTTGTAAAATCGCCGGTTTCAGCGCCTTTAATTCTCATCAATTCCGATGAATGGACCTTGAATGTATCGCCGACTATTGAAAAAAGAGGTAGAAGGATGAGGTAGGTGAGAATGATGAGCAGACAAAGCAATATGACATTTTCAGGTTTTCGAAGAAAACTCTTGGTGCGATGCGCAATGAGCATTTCATCAATCTTTCACAAAAAATAAAGGTCTGCCTCCCCTTCGAAATCGAATACAAAAGGAAGGCAGACAAATTGATCTGCTTTTTATTCGGATAGCTTGGAATCAGTAGATCATGCTGTTCCAAAATTCTTCCACATCTGTCCTGTTTTGATAAATAAATTCAGGGGATTCAAGAACAAGAATCCGAGACCAGACATCCAGGGTGTTATCGCCTGGATAGGGCTTTATATTGGGGTTGGAAGAGTAGGTTCCTAGGGATCCTGACCAAGGTTCAAACCCTTCTTCTGTAAGAAGATATTCAATAAAAAGCTTGGCTGCGTTTGGATTTTTTGCGTTATCTCGGATCAAAAGGAAGCTTGGATAGAAAAATCCGGCAAATGGTTCCATACCCATAATGGGCATCAACGCAAGATTTTTCTTTTCTCTATAGCGCAGCTTGGAATATGTACCCAATGCGACTGCATCTATATTTTGTCCTTTGACACCCAAAGAATTGGCCATCTTGGTGTCACTTGTAAACATGACCAGTTGATTGTTGATAATCCCTTTAATCCACTCATATCCGGCATTCGGTGTTGTCAATGTGATTTTTTTCCCAAAATGCCTTTCATACGCTGCTTCCAGTTGCTTGGATACTTCAGGGGACGTGACCATGGTGAGAAAGTTGGCATTGACACCTTCCTTGAGAGGGTCTTTGAACCAGAATTTCTTTTCCCACTTTTTTTCGGTTAATTCCCAGACATTTGTGATGGTTGGATACGTATAGGTCTCTGAATTGTAGATAAACGCTTTGGTGATAAAGCTGAAGTAGAGCGGGTCCTGATACATCTTTGGTATAATATTTTTCATGTCCGGGGGGACATAGCTGTAGGCATACCCCGGTTTTATGATTTCTCCAAACACCCGGCCCGAATCCTGGGCAATGATGAAATCTGCTCCATATACCTTGTTGGCCCCTTCACTGGTAACCTTTTCAATAAGTTCAAAGTCTTTCAAGTTGTGGGCGCTGACCGTAATGCCGTATTTTGCTTCAAAGCTTTTGGCAGCATTGGCAATTCTGCTGGTGATGGAGTAAACAACCACGTTGCCCTCTTTTTTGGCAGCGTTAATCAGATCGGATGAAGCTGCAAGAACAAGGGAAGGTACAAACAATATGAACAATATCAATGCGCTTCGTTTCATAAAAGTCTCCTTTTGATAAAGGGGTGAATATTTATATAGATGGCAAAAGACAAACGATCTTTCTTGGTATCACAAATACGTGAAAATAGTAAATTGAATTCTGACCTTTCCTTTTGGACAATGCCCCGCCAGAATCTCAACAGAAAGGTGTTGTTAGAAGTTTGGAAAGCAGGTATCAAAAAAGACGTACAGCGATGCTTCGAATAGAATAGAAACCCTACAAGCGCAATAAATACAGTTTCTCTTAAGCCCAAGGAGCGAAAATTGACCCGGAAATCCAGCGGTATTCGATACATCTCCGGAAAGCGAGATCTTCTGATTGTTTCTCCCCACAGCCCGGTCATCAAGGGTGTTTTTGAAAACGATGTGCGCACCGGTATCATTGCCGAAAAGTTGCAGCAGGCACTTGATTGTCATGCCATTATCAATGACCTTTTTTTCAAGCCAAAAGGGCCGATCACCAAAAGTTTTGAAAACTACTTTCTGGATCTTTACCGGATCGACCACTCAAGAAAGGTCTCCGGTTACCTCAGCCGCATCCAAACAATTATTAAAAAAGGGGCAAAAACAATTGTTGTTTGGATTCATGGGATTACCGATGACGTTGCCATGGCCCAGGCACAGGAGCATACAGCTCTCGGGCTGTTCCATGAAGCACCTGAAAATCTGCATGCTCTGATAGGTTATGGACAGGGCGGGGATCCCAAAACCGGTGAAACCCGGAGCCGTTATTCAGCCCGCTACGAGACAGTAAAAACATTCCGGGACCGGTTGTGTGCTGAAGGGTTGAACACCCTTCTGACCCATCCGACCGCGTCTAATTACCGGGGCCGCGATACCAAGCGGCTCAACCAATATTTCAACCAGCTGGGATACGGGTTTGACAAGGTCGAATCCATGCATCTTGAAATCAGAGAAAAAGGGTTTCGCGATACGGAAGCCAATGCCGTTAAAACTGCCAAGATTGTCGCCTCTTCGTTAGGCTTTCTTACAAACGCTTAGTTGCAAGTTGGAGAGGTGGTTTGACCTTATTTATCCAAGCAGTTCCGGAACGTCATTCTGTCAATCGCTCTATTGGGTTTAAAAACAGGCAAACAAATCCTGTTCTGCAATCCCAAGACCGTCAGGGCTTTGTTTGGCGCACCTTGATGATCACAACGGCTGTTTTGGGTACATCGCGGTATTTTTGATGGGTGCCGGTCTCTACCTTTGAAATGGCATCCACCACCTCCATTCCCTTGATAACTTTACCAAAGACGGCATAACCCCATCCGGCCGTTGTTTGCCCCTTGTAATTCAGAAAGGCGTTGTCCACCGTGTTGATAAAGAATTGGGACGATGCGCTGTGTGGATCCTGTGTACGCGCCATGGCAATGGTGCCGCGATCATTCTTAAGACCGTTGTCCGCCTCGTTCTTTACGGGCTTCATGGTCGTTTTTTTCTGCATGTTCTGTGAAAAACCACCCCCCTGAAGCATGAATCCCGGAATCACCCGGTGAAAAATAGTTCCATTGTAAAACCCGGCATCGACATAATTTATAAAATTTTTCACGGTCAGGGGTGCTTTGTCAGGGTAAAGCACCAGAACGATCTCCCCTTTGGATGTTTCCATAACTATCTGTGGGCTGGAAACCTGGTTCTCCTGCCCTGTGGAGATCCCCGTCATCATCACAAGAAACAAAACAGGTAATAGAATCTGTTTCATGGTGTCACTCCTTTCAATTTGAACCGCAACAGCGAGCGCATTCCCCGTAGCTTGCTGCGAGGTTCTTCAATCGTGAAACGATCATCATGATCTGCGACATTATCCCTCTTTGGTTTATCACAGAATCTAAAATTTGGCTAAAAAAACGCGACATTTGATCCCTGAACATATTCCGGTGTCAACCGATATTTACAATGGCAGGCAGTTAATTTTACCTGTAGCAGCGTTATTTCCGCAATAATTAAATTTCAATTTATCCGCTTCTTGACTTCCCCCACGT
>JAHEIB010000228.1 GCA_024639645.1 Deltaproteobacteria bacterium | reverse complement strand
GGCGCGATGTCACCCCATGGAAAAGGCGGATAACCGCGGCGTAGCCGAAGGCGAAGACGGGTATTTAAATGGGACCACGGGTTTACCCGTGGGGATCCATTTGCCTTTATATGCCAACCAACCATCCCATTGACAAGTGCACAATGTGGTATATTATCTTATGAATAGAATACACCTTTTCTGAGAGCTCCCACCTGACGAGGAGATGACATGCGCAACCAATCGAAATATCATGCCCAGTTTACCGGGCGCACGGTAATGGCGGTCTTTCTTATGTTTTGCCTGGCAGGGCTGTACGGTTGCAGCAGCTTCAGTGGTCCTTATGGCCGACTGGCGGTTAATTCGGATGTAAAGGAGTTATTCCAAAGAAACGAAGTGCTTCCGGACCATCAATATTTCTACACCGAATCGCCGACCTGGCCACGGGTGATTATCGGTCTTCACACGGATTATACCCTGCAGTCGGATTACTGGCATCCGGTAACAGCGACACCAAAGAGGATTATGCGGTGGCTTGATTTTGAGGGGAATCCCAGACCCTATTTAGTCGCTGGTAATGGCTCAGATATCCTCGATGAAAACGGCCGCAGGATCGGGGTCTGGTACGCATTGAAAAATGCACATGATTGGGGAAAAGTTCAAATAATTGATGACAGAACAGTCAATATCATTTTGCAGACAGCCCCGGAGCGTCCTCTGTTATTAAGATTCAGACAACTATAAGCTGAACGGCAATAGCGAGCGCATTCCCCGTAGTTTCTGCCGTGCGGCAGTGCTTCGCATGCTGCGGGGTACGCTTCAATTGAAGGATTTTGTTCCAGTTCAGGTATCAAAAAAGGGCAGCCCATATGGTTATGGACTGCCCTTAACGTTGGAAAAAGAATTAGACCACGGTTACGTTTGTAGCTGCAGGACCCTTGGTTCCCTGCTCAATGTCAAAGGTCACACGGTCGCCTTCATACAAGGTTTTAAAGCCGCTTGCATTGATGCCGGAGTGATGTACAAATACATCAGGTCCATCTTCCTGCTCGATAAAACCGTAGCCTTTTTTGCTGTTAAACCATTTCACAATTCCATTCGTCATCGTGACACCCTCCTTCCAAAAAAATTCTCAAGGTTCCAAACCTTGGATTGTCACAATGACAATTGGAAGTTCCTTTAGGTCGAAACCGGCCCGCCAATTAAGAATGGGCCTTTACTGATTGTTTATACACTATTATACTGCAACTAAAAGTCAAGTATTTAGTCAATGACCCTGAAAAAGCCTTCGTCAAACTCAGGTTTGTTTTCATACCGGCTCATGAAAAAGCCGGGCAGCTGGTCGATATTTTCAAAAAGACCTGGATCGGCTTCAATACCGGCCTGGTGGAGTGCCTTGACAATATCATCCGGCTTTGGCGGGCATCCTTTGATGGCAATCATTTCCTGGATGTCGGGATTGTTTTTGTGCAGCTGGTACATGCATTTGCCCAAGAGGATTGTCTTTTTCATGCCTTTGGTGGGCTTCATGATTTTGCCGTTGAGCAACTCGATATCTTCCCACGGCTTACCTTTCCAGGCATAGCGGATGGCTGTCAGCACCAGACCGGTTATTCCGGAGCAATAGGTGCAAAGGGTCGAATCAAATTTTCGATAATGGATGCCTTCAAGCCCCTGTTTGGCGAGGGGAACCGGAAGGCAGCATTTCTCATTGACCGTGTACGGAAAGTTGTGTTCGTGAAATGTCGCCGCTGTTTCCATATCTTCCCCCACGATCTCGATGTCCGAGAGATCGGTTGGGCGACCCTGGTTCTTGGCTGCATGAACCAGATGGGGAACAGATATGACATCATATCCAAGTAGCTTGGCGCCGACCATGTCTCCTGCAAGAATATCCGCAGATGCCACCAGCAGATTGGAGCGCTGCATGCGGCCGTCAAAGCCTGGACCGCGTTCAAGGGTATAGATACCGTCTATGAGCGTGAATATGGGGGGCAGTTTGTCTGCCAGCCGTGCCACATGAAAATGAAGATCTTTGACCGGGTCTGCATTGTGGCAGATCTTTCGGGATTTCATGTCGATGACACCTTTCAGGTTCTTGATTCCCAGGCTCACCACCGTCTGATTGTGGGTCTTCATGGCAGGAATATCCACGATAAAGTCGCTGTCCAGAATATCTTCATTGAATTTCAGGGTGATGTCTTCCCCCAGGTCGACTTCCCTGAAGGAGCGTTCAAATACATTGACTAAGGATACATTATAACGTTTTTTCAGGGCGTTGTAGCCCAAGGTCTCGAAAGCATGTGCTGGTGTTTCAACATCTTTCTGGTTTCTCATGACCACACCCTCACCGATGGTAATCTGCTCAATGCCATGCTCTTTCAGAAGTTTCACCATATCTTCAATGACCCGTGATGTCGTGATAACGCCCCATTTTGGAAAGGCCACCGAGCGGGTCCAGAATACAATGTTGGGTTTGATAAAAACCCTTGCATGGGATGGCAGCCGACGAAGACCATCGCAAAGCCCCACGGCCTTCTTTACGGATTCATAAGGTTTTTCATAGCGAACAACGGCAACGGTTGATTTGTTCATGGAACACTCCTCAGTGATATGGTAAAAATATATTTAAAAATAATAAGAACCCACGAAAACATGGAAAAAGGAAAACATGAAACGATTGAAGAACCGCGCAGCATGCGAAACACTGCCAAACGGCAGAACCCACGGGGAATGCGCTCGCTATTTCGGTTCATGGCCCTTATGGTGACTAAAGGTCTTTTTTTCCCGTTTGCTTCAGCCGGGTCTAATAACACACAGTGCCACCCAATTCAAATCTGTCTTTCCGCCATTTTGTGTACCGGCACAGGGCGGCAACCGCCCGTGCAGCCCTGTGGGGACTTTGCATGACAGGGATATTTCTCGCCCGTAAGGCCTTGATGAAAAATGCTTCCTGGGCATGGAAGGAAAAACCGATAACGGGCTTTCCATAAGTCTGAACGAGTTCCTCTATTTTATCAGCAAGTTCAATTATCAGCTTTTCAGTTTCGCTTGCTATCTGGTTCTCCGGTACCCCCATGCTTTCCATGACACGTCGAAACATATGTTTTGGAAGAAGCAGATAGATAAGCAGGATATCGAAATGGTCGGCGTCAAGGAGACAACCGGGAATGCTTGAAAAATAAGCCAGGCGATCCTTAGAAAAAGTAATATCCACGGGATTCCCAATACTTCCGGTGTGGGGGACAAGCCTGGAAAGCTCTTTTTTAACGGCATCCGGCATGACCGGTACTTTCAACCCTTCCCTGTCACAGGCATCTGCAGCTACGGCCCCAGGACCTCCAGAATGGGTCTGAATAACCAAACGGTTTCCCCGGGGTTCAGGAACGTTGCCGAAAAGAGAGGCCATGTCGAACATTTCTTCAATGGACCGGGACCGAATGATACCGGTCTGTCGAAACACACCATCATAGAGGCGGTCCGGTCCCGACAAGGCGCCTGTATGCGATAGGCAGGCCTGTTTTCCGGATACCGACCCCCCCACATAATATGCGATGACTGGTTTGTTCAGGGTAACGGCACTGGCGGTTTCAATAAAATTTCTTGGATCTCTAATGGTTTCGATGTAGAGGCTGATAAGCTTTGTATGAGGGCATGCTGCAAGGTATTTGAGACCTTCCACTAGGTCAATGTCTGCCTCATTGCCCACACTGATGGCAGTGCTAAAGCCCATCCCGGTCCTTGAAAGATAATCAAACATCTGGGTGATAAAACTGCCGCTCTGCGACACCATCCCCAGGAATCCAGCTTTTCCCTGGTAAGGAAGAAACGTGGTATTTAATTTATGGTGGGGATTGGCCACTCCCAGGCAGTTTGGGCCGAGAAAACGCATCCCATATCGGCGGGCGGATTGGATCAGGGTCTGTTCCAGATCACGCCCTTTTGCACCGACCTCCCGGAAACCGCCCGAGACGACAATGGCATTTTTGACACCCTTTTTCCCGCACTGCACTATGGTGTCCAGCACGATTCGTGTTGGTAAGACCATCACAGCCAGATCAGGTGTTTCAGGAAGGTCTGCCACGCTCTTGTATGCTTTTAGGCCCAGGACGGTGGGTTCCTTGGGGTGTACCGGATAAATATGGCCTTGGAACCCGAGATTTATCAAAGAAGCCAGCTGGCTTGTTCCCATGGATCCAAAATTGTTGGACGCGCCAAAAAAGGCGATGCTGTCCGGGTTGATCAGTTTGTATAACGGGCTGTCTGTGATGGAAGCAGGCATATCATGGTTAGATGAGGTACTGAATGCTGTCTGTGACATCTGTTCTCGAAATCCTTCCACTGTTTTGGAGATAGTTCAAGTGGGCAATCGCCTCACCC
>JAHEIB010000227.1 GCA_024639645.1 Deltaproteobacteria bacterium | reverse complement strand
ATTTCATCCTTTCTTTTCGAAGCCGAAACACGCTTGTAACAGCGACTATAGACCCACAATAAGCATGATTTTTAATGGTTGTGTAAAGATTTGGTAAAGATTACTGCAATGCTTCCAGCACCTTTGCCGGATGATCCGCTGCCTTGGCAACGTTTGCCCAGTGTTTGCGGACCTTGCCGTCGGGACCGATCCAGACGGTCGAACGGATCACCCCCACAACCACCTTGCCATACATCTTTTTTTCGCCGAAGGCCCCGTATTTTTCCATCACCTTCTTATCCGGGTCGCACAACAGGGGAAAGGGAATGTCATGGGCGGTGATAAACTTTTGGTGAGATGCTTCGGTATCGGGCGAAACACCCAGGATGACCGTATCCAGTTTTTGAAATTGACCATACAGGTCACGGAAGCCTGCGGCTTCCTTGGTTCACCCGGAAGTGTTGTCCTTGGGGTAAAAATAGAGTATTACATGCCGGCCTTTAAAATCCTTGAGTGAAACCTTCTTACCGTCTGCATCCGGCAACGTAAATGCCGGTGCTGCTTTGCCTTCTTGAATTGCCATTGAATCCTCCTGTCTTTGTCAAAAGTGAAAAAAAGTTGTTAGAAGCCATCTCAAAAAAAGGGTTTTGGTTCAAGTTCAAGGCGGACGCGATAACCAGATCCTTGATTATTTTCAGCCCTTGCCACCCACTTTCAAGGCAGCGTGCAATACAAAAAAGAGACTTTTTTACCCATACGCCTATATGTCTCATTCGTCAATAATGCCCCCGGTATAGGGCCATTATTCATTACAATCATTGTTCACCTAATAGAAAGATTTATGAAAATATGTTATATAGGAAGCACACCACATACAAAAATGCATGATCTGTTGTTTTGTAATTTAGAGATGAGCAAATACGTGTTGATGTTCGAGAAGCTGAAAAGGAAAAGCATATCAATAAACGACTGTGGTAATAGGATACGAAATGGTTGATCTTCGTAGTGAGAGGAAAATAGTCAAAAAAGAAAAAAGAAAAGACCCCAGGCTTGAATTACATTGTAATGCAAGTGTTCTTGGCATTGACGGCATTCAGAAAATTACGGATATTAGTTTGGGCGGTATTTTTATAGAGACGCATGTATTGAATAGAATAGAAGTTGGGCAGATTATAACGATCAATATCAAGCTTCCGACTGAAAAAAACACCATACGATTCAAAACCAAAGTGGTTTGCAAGACGAATCGCGGCATCGGGTGTCAATTCATGTCTTTAGATGATCAGAAAAAGGAAGCCATATGTCTATGCTTTGAAATGTTCAGGGACACTCTCCCAGCAGGATGCAGGTAATATTTGAATGAATGCGAATTTGAACATCAATCTGGGGGTTGTTCTGATTATCTGCTCAGGCATATGCCTGATACCCGTGGGTAACGTGCTGTCACAAGAGGCAACAGAGCCTGTAACCGGCCATGTTTTCTATGGTAAGATGACAATACCTAACAATAATTCGGATATTGAAGGAAATGACTTCGACATCGGTATTTTCGGAGTCGATGCACAAGGGCCATTTGGCGGTGGCCTAATAAAGTATGGCATCGAAACCGGTGCGGTCTTCAGTATTGACAGCGATGTTCGACATTTTCGCGCATCTTCCGGAAGCAGTGGCGGTACAGCAGCTGTTGCAGTGGATGTCGACTCCTTTATGATGGACTATTTTTTTGGCGGGTATCTCGGTCTTGAACTATCAAAATGGCTCCGTCTATATGTTGGGTCCGGCCCCTTGTTTATCTTGGGAATATGGGAAACCGAACCAAAAGATTCGGATTCAGAAGAGATTTCCTCTGATTCAGAAATCGAATTTGGCGCTGGTTTATACGCTCGAGCGGGTTTTGACATCTTTTTGTCGAAGCAATTTGGGTTTAATATGGGCGTTCGGATCAACAAAACAACCATGCGCTTTGAGCATGAGGGGGAAGAAGTTGACATCGAAGGCTTGCAGTACTATTGCGGTCTCGCATTTCGTTTTTGATGTGCTTTCCAGGTCGCAAAAACTACCGATGACAGGAAACTGAAAAGATGAAAGTTATTCGAGGTTTTGTACTTTTTATGTTGATTCTCTTGGCCTGGCATGGAGCAAGTTATGCCGGATCTGAATTGTATGACCTAATAGAGAACCAAACTTCATCTCAAGATGACGCCACTTACTTCCAACATGGAACACCCATATCCAACTTACATTCATCATCATTTTCAGAGGGTAACAGCGCATTGGATATGGGCTTTCTTCACAGATATTTAGGGTATGGCACGCTTCTTTTGGCTGGTGCGGCAGCGGTGACAGGATCCGACAATTCAACGCACCATTATGCAGCTGTGGGATCAGCGACTCTTGGTGTAATGACCCTGGCAACCGGTTACTATGAGTATGGGGATATGTTCGAGATTGACGAAGGTTTTTCAAAATCAAACCTTCATATCGCACTAAGCACGCTTGGCGCCATTGGATTTGCCACGGAAGCCATTATCGCCAGCACCGATTCGGATCATGGTGGGCTTGGCGTAGGATCAGCCGCTTTAATGGGCGCCGCTTTCATTGTTATTCTTTGGTAATGATTTCTCAACACCATCTGCGTTTAATAATATTAGAAGCCATCTCAAAAAAAGGGTTTTGGTTCAAGTTCAAGGCGGACCCGAATTCCAAACCACAGGCATACTGCAGTATTCCAAGGATTTGGAAGAAGGGGCCAACACAGAAATTGGGACAAAAAACTTTTTTGAGATAGCGTCTAAAGAACCTCGCAGCATTCGCAGCTCTGCCGAACGGCAGAGCCTACGGGGAATACGCTCCCTATTTCCGTTCCATGCGGGTGAGGTTTTGGCAGGACACGTCAGCGCCGAGGAGGCACCCAACGCGGTAATCCACCCTTGCCTCTTCTAATTTTCCAATGTGCTCGAGGGCAGAACCCCGGTTGTTGTAGGCTATGCCAAAAGATGGGTTTAGGCGGATAGCCTCGTTGCTGTCGGCCAGGGCCTCTTCGAACCTTGCAGTCTGAATGAAGGCGGCAGCCCGGATAGTAAAGGCCCGGTAATTGCCAGGCTCTTTCTTTATGGCAAGAGATGTCAGGCGGACCACTGTATTCCAATCTTTGTTCCGGTACTTTTCCCCACTTTGACGAAGGAGTATATCGGCCCCGGCTTCTTTCTTTTGGGAAGCGTTCTTTACTGCCAGATAATTTCTGCATCCGATTTCAAAACCGAGTTCGCAGGCTTTCAAGTAATCTTTTTCAGCGCGGTCCATGTCTTTCTTTTTCTCGTAAACCAAGCCACGGTTATTAAACGCCATGGCATTCCTGGGGCTTAACTTTAGAGCCTCATTGCAGTCTTCCAAGGCGTTTTCGAACGCTCTGGTTTCTGCATAAGCCCAGGAGCGGTTGATGTATGGACTCACGGCTTCGGGGTCGTGATAAATAGCCAGGGTTGCAGCCTGAATCGCCTGGCTCCACTCGCCTAGGACAACCTTTTCATAACATACTTGCGACCACCTGGTTGCGCTTTTCGGATCCAAGGAAATACATACCCGTTCGGCAGTTGATGTCCGAAGGTCGTCGCAAGTCCCAAAATCACACGCTTTTTTCAGGTCGTCACAGGCTTTGTCAGACAAACCGGCTGCCATCCATGTCTGGCCTCTTTTTGCATATGCTTCCCCGTCCTCAGGGTTCAGGGCAATGACCTTGCTAAAATCTGCGGCAGCTTCAGTATATTTCCCGGAGGCATACCGGGATGCCCCACGTTCCAGATACCCGGACGGGTTGTTCGGGTCTATGCTGATGATCCGGGTGAAGTCTCTATCAGCCCAATTGTATTGATTCATTTCCCGGTATGCCCTGCCCCGTTTCAAGAGTATTGGCCCGTACTGCTGATCGAGGGCAATCGCTTTATCATAGGATTTAATCGCATCTTCTATATCTCCAGCGTCAAAGAGGACGTCGCCCTTAAATTCGTAGGAGAAAATCAGATACGGGTTCAGAACGACAGCCCTGTCGAAATCTGCAGCCGCCGATATCCAATCCTTCAGATGGCTGAACTCCCTTCCCCGGTGTAGATAGAGCCACTCATAGTGATCATCCATGGCAATAGCCCGATTCAGTCTCTTGATGCGCTCGCCCGGATCCAGAACTTTTTCTTTCAACGCGGCAACGATGATCGTGTCGCTCAAAGAAATGGCCGACAGCTTGTTAACCAAGCGCCAGCGCTTCGCTGCCAGCAACTCTCTTTCAGGTTTTATATTTTTTTGCTTTTTCCGTTGCTGAAGAGCCCGATACGTCCCTTGTAGGTCATCCAGATCGTTCAGCACTGCTCCCACGCGTTTGCGGTTGGACAAGGCATTGTCAAAGAG
>JAHEIB010000075.1 GCA_024639645.1 Deltaproteobacteria bacterium | reverse complement strand
GATGGCAACCACCGAACCCATGTTTTCAACGCCTTGAACTTCAGATACATTCCCGTATGTAGAATCGACTACCTGAATGACAGTACAAAATTGCGATGCTGGTACAGACTGCTCGGACAGATACCGAATATCGGTATCGTTGAAAAGACCTTTGAATCATATGGATGCCGTCTCCACAAGGTTCCAGACCTATCGTCACTGATGACGATCCTTGAAACCCACACGGATGCGTGCGGCATTCAACGAAAGGATGGCTGCATCTTTATCGAATTTCCTGAACGCGTATCACAAGATGTGGTGGCGATATTTGATCTGCTGCAGAAAATCCAGCAACAATTAACATCTTTGGAAATGACCCTGGACTACATTCCCTGCAATGCGGTTCACACAGAGCTGTTCTGCCAAAAATTGAATGTCAATCAAGCTGTCGTTTGGACGCCCAGGCTGACCAAAAAGGCCGTCATTGCCGCTGCAAAGAAAAAAAAGATATTTGCACCCAAAACAACCCGCCACGTAATTCCTGCCAGACCTCTTAATGTCAATGTCCCGGGATACTGGCTTAATGAAAATATTTCCCTGAAAGAAATCAACCAACGATTCGAAACCTTCTTACAGACAAAACAGGTGCGGCGGTTCGGACCTGGTCAAATTATCGATGGCCGCTACTATGAAGAAGAGCTGTTCGTTTTTTTCAGCTTACGATGAAAGGGTTAAACAATGAAAGAAAAACAAAAACTAATCAGCGTATCTGCCTTTGGGCCCTATACGCCTGGCTTGTTTGCGCGAATTACAACTACCATTTTCGAAATGAAAGGCAACATCGTCGATGTTGAAGAAAACTGCCGGAGAGGTCTGTTTTCTATCTTTCTTGTGGTTGATTTTTCGGCCTCAAAACACACCATAACACATATCATGGCAATGCTGGGAGCGATACAGGAAGAATCTGGGACTAAAATTATTCTTGACTGCTATGATGAGAAAGTATCCTTTCAGCCATCCCAGCACGAAAGCCATCTTGTAACCATCATCGGTGTAGACCAGCCGGGTATTATCGCCAAGGTATCTAGCCTGTTTCACAGCTATAGAATTACCATTGAAAAGTGCAGAATGATCGCCAGGGGTGCTTTCTTTTCCATGGAAGTGATTATCGATACCAGCACAATGATTGACACCCCTGAAATGTCCCATGATGCACGCATCAAAAAGATGAAATCCGATCTGAGAAAGCTGTGTACCGAAATAGATCAAAGCGTGGTAATTCAAAGCGGGAATATCTATCAAAGAAGTAAAAAACTAGTCGTGTTTGATGTTGAATCCAGCCTGGTGCAGCAGGCTTCCCTAAAAAAATTCATCAAGACAATCAACGGGGGAATGCCTCAAGCGAACGACAATTCAGGGCAAAAGGAGACACTTGACGACCAGATGGAAATGCTTATTGACAATGCAAAACGACTAAAAGGTTTATCTGCCGAGGACCTTGAAAAACATGTGGATATTCTTCAATTGAATCCTGGAACATTTGAACTAATAAAGATATTGAAATCCATGGGATTTAAAATTGCTCTGTTGTCATCCGGGTTCAATTTCTTCATCAAAAAACTTTTTGAAACTGCTGGCGTGGATTATGCGTTCTCAAATACCCTTGAGATAGACGAAACAGGCATGTTCACCGGGAACCTGGAGCAGCCCATAATTACCAGCGACACCAAGGAAGAATTGCTTGAGTTTATTATGCAGAATGAAAATATCCTCAGGGAACAGGTCATTGCCGTGGGAGACGGTTCTAAATCATCCCATTTTATTAAGAATGTTGGCCTTTCTATTGCGTTGAACCCTGAAAATCCGAGTATCCTGACCGATGGTGTGCTTAGCAATGACCAACTTCTTAATATACTCTACTGCCTGGGAATACCCAAGGAAGAACTGAATAATTATATATCTGAATAAGTTGATACATTGTACGAATACAATCGCCAGGGAGGTGGTCGGGTGGCAACCTTCCACCGCATGACGTCTCGGTATTGCAATTTCATATCGCACTCAATAAAAAAACCGGATATGGGTAAAAACGATTCATCGACCGAAGGGATGACCCACTATACTAAAGGAGCTACTTTATGGATTTTCGATTGACACCCGCCGAAGAGACCTTCCGAGAAGAATTCCGGAAGTGGTTAAACCAGACCTTGCCGGGCGACTGGGACCCCTTTAATCAGCCGACCTTCAAGGAACCCGAAAAAATCCGAGACACCTACAGGGCTTTCCAGAAAAAACTGTCGGAGGCCGGTTATGCAGGCATTCATTATGACAAAGCCTATGGCGGGCAGGGCAGGTCGCTAATGGAAGGCGTGATTGTTTCCCAGGAGATGGGCCGAAGGTGTATCTCCGTGGTCATGCCAGGCGTTATTACACACGGCATGGCGCTTCCGCTCATTTATTTTTGCGGAACAGAGGATCAGAAGAAAAAATTTATCCCTAAAATCCTCGATGGCTCTCATCTTTGGTGCCAGGGTTTCAGTGAGCCGGACGCCGGGTCCGATGTGGCCAACATTTCAACCATGGCTGTCCGGGACGGGGACAACTATATTGTAAACGGTCAGAAGGTCTGGACCAGCATGGCGCACTTTGCAGACTACTGCCTACTGGTGGTTCGTACGGACCCGGATTCCCGAAAACACAAAGGGCTCAGTTACCTGTTGGTAGACATGTCACTACCGGGTATCGACCCCAGGCCCATGACACAGATAACAGGGGAAGCGGAATTCAACGAAGTCTTTTTTGACAATGTCCGAGTGCCTGTCAGCAGCCTCATCGGTGAAGAAGGTCAGGGGTGGAAAATGGCAATTACCACACTGATGTTTGAACGTGCCATGGGCGATGTTGTCATCAGCGCCGCTTATGAAACGAATGTTGAAAAACTGATTCGTATGGCTGCAACAACCAAGAATTCAGGACAACCTGTTATTGAAGATCCCGTTTACCGTCAACAGATCGCTCAATCCTACATAGAAATTATGGCCCTGAAATATCATGGCTTGAGAAATTTCAGCAGTCATATCAAGACCGGCATCCCGGGACCGGAGGGTTCCATCGGCAAACTTTTATGGAGCGAGCCGAATCAACGCATCACCGAGACTGCTATGGACATGCAGGGCCCGGCAGGCCAGATTGCCGGCGGCCCCTGGTCAGTGCAAAACGGTAGCTGGCAGTATGCGTTTTTAAGATCAAAAGGAAATACCATCGAAGCAGGGACGTCAGAAATTCAGCGAAACATCATCGGTGAGAGGGTATTGGGACTTCCCAAGGACGCATCGCGGGATAAAAGTGCTTCCTGATCTTTTCATTCGGAGTTGAACCCAATTAGAAAGAATGCGCCAAAGGAGTTAGAATATCATGGATATCACCCTCAGCAAAACACAGCAGAATATCGCGCAGGAAGCGCGCAGGTTTCTAAAGAAAGAATGTCCATCCGAATATGTCCAGAAAATGTTTAAAGACCCACAGGGGATGACCGACGATCTCTGGCGGAAAATGGCTGAAATGGATTGGATGGCCATGCGGATTCCAGAAAACTACGGTGGTATGGGAATGGAGCAGATTGATATGAGCCTGCTGCTGGAAGAAATGGGCCGGGTTGTACTCCCCGGGCCATTTTTCTCAACAGTCATTCTGGCCGGTGAAACGATCTTGGCAGCCGGGACAGACACCCAGAAAAGACAATACCTGAGCGCTATTGCCGACGGCAAGGCCAAAGCCACCCTGGCGCTTCATGAACCTGACGGGGGCTCCGATCTTGGATATATTGACATGTCGGGCACCAGGAACGGTGAAGACTTTATCCTGAACGGCACCAAGCTGTATGTGCCCGATGCCCATCTTGCCGATTTTATCGTGGTGCCCGTCCGTACCGGAACAACCGGTGAACCAGCAGACACCATCTCTCTTTTTGTAATGAGCGCCAGGGAGAAAGGCGTCACCATATCGCCCTTGCCCACCATGGATGGGACCCGAAAACTGAGCGCTGTAATATGTAGAGACGTACAGCTGACCAAGGCATCCATACTCGGCGAACTGAACAAAGGCTGGCATCCGCTGATGCATGCTTTGCAAAGGGCACAGGTGGGGTTATGCGCCGAAGCTGTCGGTGGAGCCCAGAAAGCCATGGAAATCGCTTCTGACTATGCCAAGGTCAGGGTTCAATACGATCAGCCCATTGGATCATTCCAGGCCGTCAAACACATGTGTGCCCAAATGTTCACGGAGACTGAAAGCTCCCGGAGTATGCTGTACTGGGCATCCTGGGCCCAGGATTTCGGCGCTGAAAATGAAGCCACCATCGCAGCATCCTCGGCAAAAGCCTATTGTACGGATGCTTTCACCAATGTTGCAGCCAAAGGTATTCAAGTTCTGGGCGGCACTGGTTTTACCATGGAAAACGAGATGCACCTGTATCTTAAAAGGGCTAAAGCCAATCAGGCAGCGCTTGGGACGCCTGTTTACCATCGGGAAAGAATAATGCAATTGCTGGCATCTGCTGTGCAGTAAATCGGAAATCAATTTTTTTTCATTTAAAAAAAATCAAAAGGATCTAAATCGATCCAACGAGGTAATATGAGCGTCGAGTACCTGACCATTGAAAAAGATCAGCATGTGGCAACCGTCATTTTCAATCGCCCGGATGCACTGAATGCACTGAATGTTCAACTCATGCATGAAATCATCGCCACCGCAGAGGCTTTTCGGGAAGACGCCGAGACCCGTGTTGTCATATTTACGGGTGCTGGAAAATGTTTTTCAGCAGGTATGGACCTTGCCGATACCGAATATATCAGGCGCTTCCAAGAAGATTCCATGTTGATGAAATTACGCTTTCTAAAACTTGGACCCCGCATGCTTAAGGCAATATACGATATGGATCAGATTACCATTGCCGCCATCAATGGTGCTGCTACCGGCGGCGGGGCGTGTATTGCAGCGGCCTGCGACTTTCGTGTGGGAGCCGATGACTGCCTGGTTGGATATCCTGAAGTGGGATTGGGCATGAACCTGAGCTGGGTGGCACTGCCCATGTGCGTCAACCTGATCGGACCTTCAAAAGCCAAGCAAATGGTCATTCTCGCAAAAAAAGAAAATGCCGCCACACTTTTAAATTGGGGCTTTCTGGACGAGGTGGTACCTGCGGAAGATCTTCAGGCAAGCGCCAGGAAGATGGCCAGAACATATGCTTCCAAGCCACCCATTGCCGCCCAGATGGTGAAAAAGAGTGTTAATGCGATTGCATCGGCACTGGATCAGGCCATTATGCACATGGATGCAGATCAATTTTTGCTCTCATCAAAAACCGAAGATTTCACGGAAGGCATCACGGCTTTTCTTGAAAAACGAGAACCGAAATTTAAAGGAAATTAACCCGGCTATAGCAGGAAATCATTCTATTCGAATATTTATCTGGTCTACACCCTGTTTACGAGGCGCTTATCCCAGACCTGTTTACATGGTTTATGACGGCATCGGGTGCCGGCTTGGTTTTTTTCTTTAAAACCATCCATCGGATCAAAAAGAGAAGATCGCGATGTTCTCAAGTAAGCTATGACGGTCTTTTAAAGACAAAAATGAGCCAAACAGAAAAAATAAACCTGAAAGCACAAAAAGATTCTGACTAAAACGCTTGGTTCTCTGTCCGTGCAATGATTTCTTCTTGGTGGGATTCATCCAGGTCAACAAAGTAGTCGCTGTAACCCGCCACCCTTACCAGCAGATCCCTGTAGTCCTCCGGCGCTGCCTGGGCCTTTTTAAGCGTATCGGTTCCAACAACATTGAACTGAATATGGTGTCCCTTGAGTTTAAAATAGGTACGGATAAGATGTGACAGCTTGACAATATCTTCATATTTTTCCAACGCGCTCGGTAAAAACCGCTGATTCAATAAGGTTCCCCCGGACTTAATCTGATCCATTTTGGAGAGTGATTTAATGACCGCCGTAGGTCCATGGTGATCTGCACCATGGGATGGTGATGTGCCGTCAGAAATAGGCTTCCCAGCAAACCGACCATTGGGTGTTGCGCCAAGCATTTTGCCAAAGTAGATATGACAGGTGGTGGAAAGCATATTCAGATGATACGTGCTGCCCTTGGTGTTGGGCTTCCCGTCGATGGCATTAAAAAGAGAATTGTATACCCGCTGCATGATGGTATCGGCACGATCATCATCGTTGCCGAAAAAAGGTGTTTTATTCAAAAGACGCAGTCTGAGTGCTTCATGCCCCTTAAAATTGAGCCGCAATGCATCAAGTAATGCATTCATCGTCAGCGTTTTATCTTCATATAGGTGTTTATTAATGGCTGAAAGGCTGTCCGTAATGGTACCAATGCCGCAGCACTGTATGTAATTGGTATTGTACCGGGGACCACCGTTGTAATAATCTTTTCCATTTTTTATACAGTCTCTGATAACCACTGATAAAAACGGGGCCGGAGAATTGATCGCAAACATACGCTCGATATAGTTATTCACACGAATTTTGATGTCCACAATGTAATGAAGCTGGCGCTCAAAGGCTTTATACAAGTCATTGAGTGTCTCAAACATCATCGGGTCACCGGTTTCAACGCCAACCTGTTTTCCACTGAGCGGATCTATACCGTTGCACAAGGCCAGCTCGAGAATTTTGGGTACATTCAGGTAACCCGTCAAAATATATGCTTCTTTACCGAACGCTCCTGTTTCGATACATCCGCTGCATCCACCTTCCCTGGCATCTTCGATGCTCTTGCCAACTCTTGTCTGCTCCATTACTACCGCATCGGCATTAAAAACCGATGGATATCCAAAACCCTTGCTGATGACACGGCTGGCTTTTTGAAGAAAATCATCTGGCGTTTTCTCACTGATTTGCACATTGCTCTGGGGCTGCAGCAGATGCAGTTCATCGATCACCTCCAGAAGAATATAGGAAACATCATTGACACCATCGCTGCCATCTCGCTTGAGTCCGCCCAGATTGATGTTTGTAAAATCATTGTAGGTACCGCTTTCTTTGGCAGTTACACCGACTTTTGGTGGTGCGGGATGATTATTAACTTTTATCCAGAAACAACTGAGAAGCTCTTTGGCTTTTTCGCGGTCCAGAGTCTTTTCGGATAGCCCTCTCAGGTAAAAAGGAAATAGATGCTGGTCTAGATGTCCCGGGCTCATGGCATCCCAGCCATTCAACTCGGTTATCGTACCCAAGTGAACAAACCAGTACATCTGGATCGCCTCCCAGAAATCTCGTGGTGCATGCGCAGGTACTCGTCTGCAGACCCTGGCAATCTTTTGAAGCTCGGCTTTCCGCTCAGGTTCATTTTCAGAAACAGCCATGGCATCCGCCAAAGCCGCATGTCTTTCAGCAAAAAGAATGGCTGCATCACAGGCAATATCCATGGCTTTTAGTTCTTCAGCTTTATCGGTTGCGTCCTGGTCATTGAGATAGTCGAGGGCGTCCAGTGTCTGACGAATCTCTCTCTTGAAATCAAGCATTCCTTTTTCATATATGATACCATCGAGCGTCGTATGCCCCGGTGCCCGTTGTTCCATAAATTCAGTAAAAAGACCTGCGCCATAGGCATTTTGCCATTCCTTTGGTATCTGGCTGAAAATACGATCACGCATGCTTTTCCCCTGCCAATAGGGAATGACATCCTGCTCATATATATGTATCTCCTCTTCTGATATGGCAAAATACGTCATTTTCCGATTATTCAGGGTTCTGAGATCCTCTACCGAATGGCAAGTCAGTTCCGGAAACGTGGGCACAGCTTTAGGAAATGGTCCCCGCTCTCCCACGATGAGTTCGTTGTCCCCAATATAGATGGTCTTTTTCTCGCAGAGATGTTTGAAGGTCAAGGCCCGCAGGACCGGCATGGAATATTTCCCGTAGTTTTCTTTATAAAACGCTGTTTCCAGCAGCGCTCGTTCAATGGAAATACAGGGTTCGGCGTTAAAGCTTTCATTCCTAAGTTTTTCAATACGCGTATTCATTTTTCCTGTCAGCCTCCTACATCGACATATAAACCAAAGCTTTCCAGTCGCTTTTTTGCCCGGGAAAGATTCTCGGAAGTGGGTACGGGAATATCTTTTACCTTATTTTCAATATCGAGACGGGCATACTTATTCTCCTGATGTCTGTGATAAGGTAAAATATGCACGCTTTCTATTTCTGGCAAGATCCTGAGATACATGCCCACAAGATCGATATTTTCATCGTCGTCATTGATACCGGGAATCAAAGGGAAGCGTATAATAACCCGGGCACCGGAACGCGCCAAATATTCGAGATTATTTAAAATTAGATGATTTGATACCCCTGTGAATTGCTTGTGTTTTTCTGAATCCATCAATTTCAGATCGTAAAGGAACAAATCTGTTTGCAAAGCAACCTGCTTGATGCTTTCTAACTCGGCATATCCGGTCGTGTCCACTGCACGGTGAATTCCCTCTTGGCCGCATAATGTTAAGCACTCCAAAAGAAAATCTGGCTGCAGCAGTGGTTCCCCACCGGAAAAAGTCACCCCTCCACCTGACTGGTCGTAAAAGGGTATATCCTTTTTTACCGTATCTAAAATATCTTCAGGCAAGGCTGTTTTGCCAGCCAGTTCCCTGGCTTCAGCTGGACATATCTCAGCACAAGCACCGTCGGATTTACAAAGTGTTCTATCTGTTGTGATACCCTCAGACGTAATTGACAAGGCGCCTTCCGGACAGACAGACAGGCATTCACCACAGACGATGCATCGCCTGCTTTCATAGAATATCTGAGGTTTTGAACCGATACCTTCAGGATTGTGGCACCATAGGCAGCACAAGGGGCATCCTTTCAAGAATACTGTCGTTCGGATACCGGGGCCGTCATGAAGAGCATATTTTTTGATGTCAAATATTATGCCACTTCCCAAAAGCTTGATTCCTCCTGCTTTGTTCAATTCCATGGCCGCTTCCATCCCTATTTTCGGCCAATGTGTCAGGCAAAATAACAATCAGGATATTTGTGCTGCCTGTATTGTCTGAACTGATAAAAAAAAGGCTCACCTGTTTGGGGTGAGCCTTTAAATCGATTATAATAAGGTATCGTTAAGCAGCAACTTCCTCTTTGACCGCCACGGACATTTTATACAATATGGTCAAAACCAAAGCACCAATACCATACACGCCCAGGGTTATCAGAATTTCGGGAATTGTTGGGGCATATTCAGTTACTTGATGCATGGGATTTGGCACAAACCCACCAGAGATCATTCCCAATCCCTTATCGATCCAGGTCCCCACAAAGACTGTAACACAAGCAAAGGCCAGCACCCCCTCATGCTTACGCGTGATGGGGTTTACCAGGAGAATAATGGAGATGATCATCAATGAATAGGATGTCCACATCCAGGGCACCAGTGAACCCTTTCCATGCAATCCCGCAAACAAGTATTTGATATGGTCCATATGTTCCGGAATATTGCTATAAAAGGCTGTAAAAACTTCACACAAAAAGAAAAAAACATTGATACATATGGCATAGGCAACAATTTTGGCCAAAGACTGAATCTGTTCTCTTCCCGGGTCAAACTTGGTGACACGACGAATGAACAGACTGAGAAGAATTAACAATGCTGGCCCAGCAGCGAATGCTGACGATAAAAATCGCGGTGCCATAATGGCAGTCATCCAGAACCCTCTTCCTGGAAGTCCTGCGTAAAGAAAAGCCGTTACCGTATGAATACTGACAGCCCAGGGGATTGACAGAAATATCAACGGTTTTACCCAAGCCTGGTAGTGCGTTCCATTCCTTTCAGCTTCCAGGACATTCCATCCGATAACAAGATTCAGAAACAAATACCCCTGCAGAACAACGATATCCCAAAAGAGAATGGATCCTGGTGAGGGATACAAAAGAGTATTAAATACACGCATGGGCTGCCCAAGATCCACCACAACAAACGTGATGCACATGACGAGGGCTGCTATCGCCAGAAACTCACCCAGAATGGTGATCTTTCCAAAAGCCTTGTAATCATGTAGGTAATATGGCAGTACAACCATGACGCCCCCGGCAGCAACACCAACAAGAAAAGTAAAGTTGGCGATATAAAAACCCCAGGAAACATCCCTGCTTAGACCGGTTATTCCCAGACCAAAAGACAGTTGCTTCAGGTATACGAGAAAACCGATACCAATGACAGCCATCAAGAAGGCCACCCATGCATAATATTTCTTGCTTCCTTTTATTGCTAATTCAAGCATAGTCACCTCATACGATATAGTAAACAGCGGGCTCTGTACCGAGACCCTGTTTACGGCGAATGGTGTAGTTGGTTCTCAGGAGCTCTCTAACTTCTGACGCTGGATCGTAAAGATCGCCAAAGACGATGGCACCGTCGGAAGCTTCTGCGCAAGCCGGCAGTTTTCCAACGGCCAGGCGTTCGGCACAGAAATTACATTTTTCAACGACACCCTTCATCCGAGTTGGAAAAGATTTGTTGGTTTCCTCGATAAATGGCCGGGGGTCTCTAAAGTTAAAACTCCTCGAGCCGTATGGACAGGCTGCCATACAGAAACGACAGCCGATGCAGCGATGAAAGTCCATCAGAACAATCCCGTCTGATTCCCGTTTAAACGTTGCCTTGGTAGGGCAAACCCGACAGCATGGCGGGTTTTCGCAATGGTTGCAAAGTGCCAGGAATGGGGCATGTTCCGTTCTTTCATCCTGATACTTCTGTGCCAGGCCAGGGAAAGCGTTGTGAAAATGTTCTTCCCAGATCCATTTAACTTCATGGTGTTCATTTTCTATGGATGGAACATTGTGCGTTTTGTGACAGGCTTCAATGATGGGTTCAAGATCATCAGCAGAGTGGAAATTTCTTGTGTCGATTACCATTCCCCACTGTTTCGCAGTCAGCGCGTCTTTAGCCTTTTTTAGACCGATTGTTGGATGCTGCTTTTGCTCCGCGGCAAATGCATCCAATACCGGTTTAGCAGTTAAGCCCACCGCCGAAATACCGGCCAGCATTAGAAAGCGTCTTCTGCTGTCTTCCATTATTCTGTCTCCTTCGGGTTATCGATATGGCAATCCCAGCAGTATGGTCTTACCGACGCATAATTGTGACATCTGTCACAAAAATCTGCTTTATTCGAATGACAATCCAAGCAGGTGTTGGAGAGGCTCATATTAAATTCCTTTCCGCTTGTATTAACAAACGTTCTCTCCGCATTTCTTACAACCGAATGCCGCCACACATCCAGCAGTTGCATGTGTTCTGCTTTCATATAGTCCACCGGCATGACGCACTTGCCATCATTGGCTGTTTTGGCATGCTCGGTAAGTTTGAGCTCAGGTGCTGGTGCAGCCTTGCCCATGTTGAACCAGAACGGAAAAGCGATCAAAGCAACAAAAATGACAACCCCCGCTATGATCAATTTCTTATCACTCATCTGCAGCCTCCATTCCCGGCAGCGGTTCGCCGCGCAGGTCTGTCTCTCTCTTTGGTTCACCTGGCAAAATCAGGGCATTTCCTACCATCTCGTGTACACCGTACACCTCCACCTCCGGAACCCAGTAAGACATAAGATCCGGCAAGGCAGCACGGTCTATGGCACAAATGGTGGCCAGAGTGTTGACACCTTTGTTCTCATGTACATATTTTACTGCATTGGCTCTGGGCAGGCCCCCTGCCATTCTCAGCTCCATATCTTCTCCGGCATTGAGCCCTGAACCGCTGCCGCAGCAGAATGTCTGCTCCCGGATGGTATTTTCCGGCATTTCATAAAAATGATTGCAGACGTTTTGTATAACATACCTGGGTTCGTCCAGCAGTCCCATGCCCCTTGAGGGATTGCAGGAATCATGAAATGTCACCTTCAAATTATCGTTTCTCGATAAATCAAGATCCAGTTTTCCATGTTTAAGCAGATCAGCTGTAAACTCTGTAATATGAACCATTTTTGTGGATTTGGCATTCTCGAATTTGGTTCCTGTAATCGGCGATACCGGCTCCTCCAGGAAATCAGCAGGTCCGTTCATTGTATCCATATACTGATTGATAACCCGCCACATGTGTCCGCACTCTCCACCCAGAATCCATTTGACACCCAGTCGTTTGGCTTCTGCATACATTTTCGAGTTCAATCGCTTCATCATTTCATGTGAAGTAAAAGAACCAAAATTTCCCCCCTCTGAAGCATAGGTGCTCCAGGTAATGTCAAAACCATACTTTTCCTTTAAAAAATGAAAAAGCATCATATAGCCCATACAAGTGTATGTGCCAGGATCTGCAAATACATCTCCGGAAGGGGTAATAAAAAGGATGTCTGCCCCGACCTTATTGAATTGAGGTTCTACGTGTACGCCCGTAATTTCTTCAATATCCTCTTGAAAAAAATCAAGCATATCCTTAAAAGCATGTGGCTGAATTCCCAGGTGGTTGCCCGTCCGATAACAGTTGGCAACCGGGGTAGCAATCCAGTCGATATTCAATCCCAGCAGGTTTAGAAGCTCACGACCCATCATGGTAATTTCGGCAGTATCGATTCCATATGGACAAAAAACAGAGCATCTACGGCATTCGGAACACTGGAACAGATAACTCCACCATTCTTTGAGGACCTCCATGGTCATGGGTCTGGCGCCCCCGAGCCGGCCAAGAATTTTTCCTGCTGTTGTAAAATCGTTCCGATAAACCGAGCGCAACAGCTCTGCCCGCAATACAGGCATATTTTTAGGATCACCTGTCCCAATAAAATAGTGACATTTATCAGCGCAGGCACCGCACCTGACACAGATGTCCATAAAAACTTTGAAGGAACGGAATTTATCAAGACGTTCCTTAAATCCCTCGTGAATGATCTGCTGCCAGTTATCAGGCAACTGCCAGTCCTCGTCGAAACAGCTCCAGGTTCTTGGATTGGGCAATCCTACATATTCGAGGCTTTTAGGGTTTCCCGCATAACAGGCAATGCCCTTTCTAATCTCAGTGGGCGTGTCCATCCAATCTGTTTTAGGAGGACTGTTGTCTGTTTTGTATAGTTCTTCGGGTTTTAGAAGATCTGCCATATATTACTCCTTTTCCTCTGATTCATCGGGAGGTGTTTCAACTGGCTGTTTCACTACCGGCAAACCAGCTTCTACCATCTTCTCTCTGAATTCATCTTCGTACTCTTCATACGTGTGAACATGTACCGGGTAATTCCATGGGTTGACATGTCGGTTTGCGCGTGTGTCTGCGGTCATGTTTCGGGTGGGACTCAGAAAAATGCCGCCGAGATGCATGAGCTTGCTGAAGGGAAAATAAATCAAAAGGACGCTGACAAAAAACAAATGCACGAAAAAGATAGATGAAACACCATCGGGTATTGTCGGGTGAAAAGTAACCAATCCCATGGTGAGCTCTTTAGCAGCAGTAACATCGATTTTTGTGACATATCGCATCAGTATCCCTGTAAACACAATGCCGAAAATAAGAAACAGGGGGAAAAAATCCGCTGCCAGGGAAATGTAGCGAACATTGGGTATGAAAACTCTTCTGAGAAACAGGTAGGTGACAGCTGCCAACAAAACAATTCCGGAAAGATATACTCCGGGTAACCCAAACTGAGCCACATCATAAAGTATTTCAATCCGAAAAAAGGAATCTACATTTTCAAGCGCCTGGACCAACATGGGCACGGGTTCGGTAAAGAAGCGCAAGTGCCTGAGGAGAACCGTTAAAAAAGCCCAGTGAAAGGCCAAGGCACCCGCCCACAAAAATATTTCAAGGTTGTATGCTATTTTGGGACCTGATTTCATTTTTAACCGGGTATTTCTGAAAAGCGAACGGAAGAACACGATTTCCAAGAACATCCGCACAACCACTGCACCCTTGGAAAAAGGATTGTCGATTCTGTTTGGTTTAATCCAAGGCAACGATTTCTGCTGGCCGCATGTTGTGGTGATGCGAAATGGCACAGGAATACGGGCCCAGTTCATCATACGGTAGATGAATCCTACAATGAAAAGAAGGAAGGCCAAATATGGAATAATGACACCAAATAGAACCTTGAATCCCGATGCTGCCTCAACCAGAAAATAGGAAATCAAAGCCAGCACAATAACCGCTAACAGGGAATACATGTACTTAGTATTCAT
>JAHEIB010000074.1 GCA_024639645.1 Deltaproteobacteria bacterium | reverse complement strand
TCGTTGGTGTCTGTTTTAAAGCGCTGCTTCTGCCGGAATTGTCCTGGGGGATCAGTTTTCTTTTTTTTATTTCACTGGGTGTTATGGGGCAGATGGGCGATCTGTTTGAATCCGGGCTCAAACGTGTGGCCAAAGTCAAGGATTCCGGCGGAATTTTTCCCGGTCATGGCGGTATACTGGATCGGGCCGATGCAACCATGTTTGCAGCACCTGTTGCCTATCTGTTTAAGGTGTATTTGTTTTGAAAGCTATAGCTATAAGCTGTAAGCTGTAAGCTGCTTATGGCTTATAGCTTACAGCTTATAGTTCAGGGAACCTATATGAAAAACCTGACCATCCTCGGTTCAACCGGCTCCATCGGCACCAATGCCCTCAGGATTGTCGCACAATTTCCCGAACGGTTTTCAGCAAAGGTTCTGACTGCCGGGAAAAATATTTCCAAGTTGGCAGAGCAGATAAAACAATTCCGTCCGGAGCTGGTAGCCGTATTTGACGAGAGCGGGGCAGAGGATCTGGCCCGGGCGCTGCCTAAAGATATGGATGTCAGGATTGTGTATGGTGAATCCGGGTATAAAACCGCAGCTGCTTATGAAACCTCAGACATGGTCCTGACGGCCATTGTGGGTGCAGCAGGATTGATGCCGACCATCGCGGCCATCCAAGCAGGCAAGGACATCGCCCTGGCCAACAAGGAAACACTGGTCATGGCAGGCGAGCTGGTTATGGCGCTTGCCCGCAGAAACCAGACGAACATTATTCCGGTGGACAGTGAGCATAGCGCCATATTTCAGTGCTTGATGGGGCAGCGGGCATCTGATCTGGATGTCCTGCTGATAACAGCATCCGGTGGCCCTTTCATTGACATGCCGGCCCACGCGTTTGCCGACGTCAGCCCCGAAGCCGCTCTGAATCACCCAAACTGGCAGATGGGGCCCAAAATTACCATCGATTCGGCCACGCTCATGAACAAGGGGCTGGAGGTCATCGAGGCCAAACACCTTTTCCATGTAGAAATGGATCGGATTCGGGTAGTGGTGCATCCCCAAAGTATTATTCACTCCATGGTTTCCTTTCAGGACGGTTCTATTCTCGCCCAACTCGGGATCCCTGACATGAAAGGCGCCATTGCTCTGGCGTTATCCTATCCGGAGCGACTGCCTTTAGCGCAACCATTACCTGATTTTGCTCATATCGGTTCCTTTACCTTCAAAGAGCCGGATATGCACAAATTTTCATGTTTGGGATTGGCCATGGAAGCCGGTCGGACAGGCGGGACCCTGCCGGCCGTGTTGAATGCGGCCAACGAAGTGGCTGTGCATGCTTTTCTGGAACACAGGTTGTTTTTTGACAAGATTCCGGTTGTCATCGAACAGACCCTGGCGAAGCATGCGAATCAGCCGGCCCCGTCCCTGGATGATATCTTGGCTGCAGATGAGTGGGCCAGAAAGACAGCGTTCCGGTTGATTAAAACCGGACCAGCAAAAGCCTGATTTTAACAATACAGCTGCCGAACTTGACGGCGTTGAAGATCATCCTTATTATTACGGGACAATAAAAAAAGCTGTAAGCATTAAGCGATAAGCTCTAAGCCGCTTACAGCTTACAGCTTACAGCTTAGCGCTTATCGCTTAATTTTAGAGAGTCAATATATGGGAACCAGTATAATTGCATTTGTTATCGTGCTGGGTGTCCTAATTTTTTTTCATGAATTGGGGCATTTTTTGTTTGCACGCATGTTCGGTGTCGGGGTCGAAAAATTTTCTCTTGGTTTCGGTCCTCGAATCTTCGGCTGGAAATCCGGTCTTACGGATTACCGTGTGTCCGCTATCCCCCTGGGAGGGTATGTCAAAATGGTAGGGGAGGACCCTTCCGTGGAAATGGATCCCGAAGAGATACCTTTTTCATTTACCCATAAGCATGTAATAAAAAGACTTCTGATAGTGGCAGCCGGGCCTTTTTTCAATGTGCTGCTGGCATTTTTAATATTTCTTTGTATTTTCCTTTTTTCAGGTACCTATATTCTTCGGCCCATCATCGGAGACGTGCAGGAGAATATGCCGGCCCATGAAAGCGGTCTGCAAAAGGGCGACGTCATCCGGGCCATTGATGGACAGACGGTTTCCACCTGGGAAGAGATGGCAAAAGGCATCACGGCAAGCAATGGTCGGCCCCTTGTCTTTTCGGTTCAACGAATGGGTGAAATGATCACTATTGAAATCAAACCCATTGCCAAAGAAACAAAGAACCTCTTCGGCGAAGACATTCAGCAATACTTTATTGGTGTGGCATCAGCAGGTGAGGTGGAGAACAGAAAGCTTGGCATTGGCGAGTCTTTAATCGAAAGTGTCCGGCAAACCTACAATATCCTAGAGCTGACCGTTGTCAGCATTGCCAAGCTTATCAAGGGAACGATCTCCACCAAAACCATTGGTGGACCCATTATGATAGCGGAACTCGCCGGTCAGCAGGCCAAGGAAGGTGCGCTTAATTTTATTTTTTTGATCGCTCTTCTCAGCGTCAACCTGGCTATCATCAACTTCCTGCCCATTCCTGTATTGGATGGCGGGCATATCCTCTTTTTCCTCATAGAACTCATCATCGGCAGGCCGGTAAACATGCGTACGCGTGAAATCGCCCAGCAGGCCGGCATCTTCATCTTGATCACATTGATGATCTTTGTTTTTTACAATGATTTATCGCGCATATTCACCAGCTAACCCGGTATTTTGAAACGATCTTGCTGCATTCGTTGTGTTGCGCGAACCGTTCGCGGTAGCAAACCACAGCATCATGGTCCGACGCCTTGCGGCTACAGCAATCTCACTTTAATATATCCGGGTTGGTACGATTCAAATTATCTATTAAAGCAGCGAAGCCGCGTCCAATAAAATCGCACAGCGATTTTATTTGTCTATTTCATTTTACCTCTGTTTTTGATATTCCGGGTAGCAACTCACAGAACCATAAAATTGCCTAAAAAAAAGCGACACATTCGCGTCACATAATATCGCCCAGCGATTTTATTTAAGGAAGGTTGTCTATGCCCCACAGACTGGAAATTACGCTAAAACCCGAGATGCCCGACGCTGAAGGTGAAGGGATTCGAAAAAAAGCCCTGGATTATTTCGGCATTCAACTTCACCAGGTGAGGGTTGTCCACATCCTCACCATCGATGCAGAACTGTCGGCGGAGCAACTCAAAACCATTCAGACAGAGATTTTTACCAACCCGGTGACGCAGACGTCTTCTTATGCCCCCTTGCCAATGACCTTTGACTGGATCATCTGGGTGGGATATCGGCCGGGTGTAAAGGACAATCCCGGTAGCACAGCCATGGAAGCCATCCAAGATGTTCTGGGTATTCCGCTGGGTGAAAACGAGGCGGTTTATACGTCCAGACGCTACTGCATCCAGTGCAAAGGAATGAGATCCGAAGAGGCGGATAAAATTGCAGGGGAGCTACTGGCAAACGATCTTATCCAGCAGTGGAAAATATTTTCAAAAGATGCCTGGGACCCCGCCACGGGCGTTGGTATGATAACACCGCGAGTCGTCCTGAATCATACACCCACGGCTTCCGACATCCCCATTGACAGTGATGCCGGACTCATGCAGTTGAGTGATGAACGGAATCTGGCCCTCAATCCCAAGGATGTTCCTACGATCCGGGCCTATTTCCTTGAGGAGACAAATCAGAAAGAGCGTGCTGAAAAAGGGCTGCACAATCCCACGGACCTGGAGCTGGAATACATTTCCCAGGCCCGCAGCGATCACTGCAATCACAACTCCTTCCAAGGCCTGTTCCACTACACGGATCTTTCCACCGGTGAGACCGAAACGATCGACAGCCTTTTTAAAACATGCATCGAAGCACCGACACTTCAGCTCAAGGCTCAGAAACCCTGGGTGGTATCGGTTCTATGGGACAATGCCGGCGCCGGAAAGTTTGACGACGACCATCATTATGTCATTACAGGGGAAACGCATAATTCTCCCTCCAATATGGAAGCCTATGGCGGAGCCATTACGGGTATTGTCGGTATTTACAGGGACCCCATGGGCACGGGTAAGGGGTCCAAGCTGATTATGGGCAGCTACGGGTTTTGTGTTGGGCCTCGAAATTATGACGGTGATCTCAAACCCCGGCTCCACCCGCGGCGACTATTAGACGGCGTGATCGAGGGCGTTCGGGACGGGGGCAACAAAAGCGGTATTCCTACAACATACGGACAGGTCATGTTTCACCCGGGATATTTGGGGAAATGCCTGGTTTTTGTAACGGCTTTGGGGATTATGCCGGCTCTGGTGCAGGGGGAACCTTCCCATGAAAAGGATATTGAACCGGGCGACTTCGTAGTCATGAGTGGTGGAAGGGTTGGCAAGGACGGTATCCACGGTGTTACAGCGGCATCAGAGACATTTTCTGAAAACACACCCGCCGGGCATGTACAGATCGGTGATCCCTATACCCAGAAGAAAATGCACGACTTCCTGCTGGAAGCCAGGGATGAAGGTCTTATGCGGTTTATTACCGACAACGGTGGTGGCGGGCTCTCTTCATCGGTGGGTGAGACTGCCCGTTTTTCCAATGGGTGCGACATCCAACTTGAAAAAGTTCCTTTGAAATACGAGGGACTCGACCAGTGGGAAATCTGGATATCGGAATCACAGGAGCGAATGACGGTGGCGGTACAGCCGGAAAATCTCGACCGTTTTCTCGAACTGTCGGCCCTGCATGCGGTTGAGAGCACCGTTATCGGTACCTACACCGATTCAGGCAAGCTCCACATCACTTATGATGGTCAGACCTGCGCATATGTGGACATGGACCTCATGAAATCGGGCTTTCCCCAGTGGGCGTTCGATGCTGAGTGGATATCACCGGTGCAACGGGGGCTATACGAACCGGTTCTGGACACACCCGTGGATTTCAACCAGCTCCTGCTGGACTTGTTGTCCCGCCCCAACCTTGCTTCAAAGGAATGGATATCCCGGCAGTATGACCATGAAGTCCAGGGAACGAGTGTGATCAAGCCCCTGGTGGGTGCTGAAAGGGACATGACGAGTGATGCAAGTGTTATCCGGCCGGTACTCACTTCCGAAAAGGGGCTGGCCTTTTCACAGGCACTTCTGCCGTTTTATTCGGTCATCGATGCTTTCCACATGACCACCTGCACCATGGACGAGGCCGTGCGCCGCCTGGTGGCTGTGGGGGCCGGACTGGATCATATCGGAGGGGTCGACAATTTCTGCTGGCCCAGCATCCAATATGATCCCCGGACAAATCCGGACGGAAAATTCAAGGCCGCCCAACTGGTTCGATCCTGCCAGGCCCTGCGTGACATGTGTCTCGCATATGAAATACCGCTTTTGTCGGGCAAGGACAGCATGTATGTGGACGGTCATCTGACGGGTCGCTATGGTGAGTCCCACAAGATTTCGGCGCTTGAGACACTGCAGTTTTCAGCCACCGGCATTGTCCAGAACATACACAAGTGTGTTACCATGGAGTGCAAGGTCCCTGGAGATCTCGTCTATGTCGTAGGTGTCACCCGGGACGAAATGGGTGCTTCGGAATATTATGAGCACCTGGGGTATGTCGGTTGTAATATTCCCAAGGTGAATCCCCGGGATTTTCTCAGGCTTTATCATGCCGTGGCCCGTGCCATAGAAATGGAACTGGTGGCTTCCGCCCATGGTGTCTATCGCGGCGGGCTGGGGGTGCACCTTGCCATGGTGGCCATGGGCGGGAACCTCGGAATGGCGCTTAATCTGGAAGCGGTCCCTGAACAAGGCTGTCGTCGCAACGATGCATTGCTTTTTTCCGAATCAGCAGGGCGGTTTATCATAACAATGGATCCGAGCAACAGGGAGACCTTCGAGATGATTTTCAAGGATCTGCCCTGCGCCTGCATCGGCAGCGTTACCCAAACACCTGAACTGAAGATAGCGGATTTGGATGGCAGACCCATGGTGGCCACGCCTGTTTCTGAACTCAAAAAAGCATGGAAAGCACCATTTGGAGCCCTCATATGAAAGCAGTGAATGTACTGGTTCTGACCGGATATGGATTGAATTGCGATAACGAAACAGCTTACGCCTTTGAACTGGCCGGGGCCGTGGCACAACGGGTTCACATCAATGCCTTGATTGCCGGTGCCGTGAGCCTGTCAGAATTTCAAATACTTGTTTTTGGTGGCGGCTTCAGCTGGGGAGACGACCACGGCGCGGGTGTGATTCAAGCCGTGCGCATGAAAACAAGCATTGGCAGGGATCTTTTCGACTTTGTTGAAAAAGGTAATCTGGTTATGGGCATCTGCAATGGATTCCAGACCCTGGTCAATCTGGGACTTTTGCCGGGGTTCGATCTGGCCGCCCAGAAGCCAGAAAATGCCTTGCGCTCCGTGGCCGTGACATTCAATGACTGCGGCAATTTTCGGGATCAATGGGTGAACATGCGGGTCAATCCCGCGTCTTCCTGTGTCTATACACAGGGTCTGACAGACCTGGAGCTGCCTGTCCGACACGGTGAAGGCAAATTCTATACCGACCCTGAAACGCTGAAACGTCTAAAGGACAATCAGCAGGTGGCCCTTCAGTATGCGCTGCCGGACGGTCACCCTGCAGACCAGGCCTTCCCTTACAACCCCAATGGATCGATTTCTGATATTGCCGGCATCTGTGACAGCACCGGCCGGATATTCGGACTCATGCCGCACCCGGAAGCCTACAACCACTGGACCAACCACCCAGACTGGCCGCTCATGAAAGAGAAGCTGAAAAGGAGGGGAGAACCCTTGCCATCCGGTTTGACCCCGGGGCTGCAGATGTTGGCGAATGGGGTCAACTATTTCCGTTGAGCAATAAGCAATAAGCTGCAAGCGATAAGCATGTTTATGGTTTTCTGCTTTGGCTTATAACTATTTTCCGGATAAGACTGATCAACATCCTTTTTATTTCATCAATCTGGCAAGCAAGATACTGATAATAATTGGTCTGAAGATACTTGAGATCATGTGACAGAAGCAGCTGATACTCTGCCTCACTGGCAGAGCCCAATGCGATGCCGAGAAACCTGGCAAATTCTTTTTCCCCGATTCTTCCACAGCCTTCAGCAATGTTTGATGGTATTGAAACGGCAGACCTTCGCAATTGAACAGTAAGACCGAATCGTTCATACTTTGGGAAATGCTGGGTAGCTTGATAGACATGGAGCGAAAAGCAGTGTGCCTTCGACCACACTTTGAGGGTTTTGAAGTCTCTCATTTTGCTCCACACCTATGTTCTGTTTATAGCTGATTACTGCTTAAAGCTTACAACTTATTGCTTACAGCTTAAAGCTCAGTCCCAACTTCCCCTCATCCCATCCTCGCTTTTTACAATCCGCGGACTTCCGGTGATATTGACATGAATGCCTAGATATCGGTTATGGGCGTTGGTTAGATAGATGTGACCACCGAGTCCATTGGGCAGCCCCAGGGGGTCGTAGCGCATCCGTGGTATGCCCCCGGCAAAGGAAACATCATAAAGAAGGACCTCCTCTGAGATGTGGCCTGTTTGAATAAATTTTTCATCGGGCTCACGGGTCCAGAACGTGGCACGGCTGCTTCCATTGTCTACAAAGGAGATATAATTACCCTCAAGCTGCCGGTTGCCATCCGGGTCAAATGATACGATGACTTTCCTATTTTCTTTGACGGCATACAGCCTGGCATGCTGCAGTACATGGTATAACTGGTTCGTGGCGATCCGCAATTTACGATTGGTTAGCCAGCCTTTGAAATTGGGGATCGCCAGGCCCATCAGAATGCCGAGAATCGAAATGACCGTGAGCAGCTCGATCAATGTAAAGCCTCTATTTAAGTGCATCCCTTTACCTCCTTATTGGCGCCGGTAAGCATTAAGCTCTAAGCAGTGATTTGGCAGAATGCTTACTGCTTATCGCTAAAAGCTAACACTCAGAAAGCATTTGACTTTTTTGACATTATGCCGTAAGGTAACCGCATCATTTCAACACAATCAACCCTGCAAATATACGTAATCAATACTTATAATAATTAGGTATATATTTGTCTTGTCACCATGCACCACTTGTCTGGTCTGTAAAGCATCTTAATGATAGTATAAAAAAAATTAATACCTATGTGTTTCCGTCTTCCATGGAAGGCCATCATTGGCATTTTGATCTTCCTTGGTACAATGGAATGGTGATGTTAATTATATTCTAAAAATCAATTGGTTATGATGATAAGTACTGAACAAACAGCCCTGAACGGGCGGCAAGAATGTCGACGAAAGGAAAAGTGGCACACAAATTGTATTGTTCTGGGACAGGGAGATAAGATCATGCAAAAAACATCGGGTTTTACATTAATGGAATTAATGGTGACCATCGCCATTGTTTCGATACTTTCAATCATCGCCATACCCAATATTATTGGGTGGATACCCAAGTTCAGGATAGGGGGCGCGTCCAGGGACGTTCTGGCCATTCTTCAGAAAACACGTATTCGTGCGGTAAAAGACAACACCAATTGTGTCCTGATGTTCGATACCGGAAATGCCAGGTACACTGCATATCTGGATGATGGCGGTGGAACACCGGCCAATGCCGGAAACGGTGTTTTAGACGGGGGCGAGAGGGTTCTTGTCCAGGAAACGTTGGCGGTCGGTATCGATATAACTGCCACCACCCTTCCAGGGGACCAGGCAGTGTTTAATACGCAGGGCATGGCAGCGAGTGCGGGAATCGTCACCCTGACAGACACCAGGGGGAATGTCAGACAGATCGCTCTTGAGTTGGCAGGCGGTTCAAGAATTCAATAAGTTAACATTGTTTTTCGAAACACCCGGGAGCAGGAATGAAAAAGAACGATTCATATCTTAAAAACAGCACGGGATTTACGCTCTTGGAAGTCATGATAGCCATGACCATCGCCGGAATAGTCATGACGGGCATCTACCAAGTGTACAGCCGGCAGATGCGTATCAACAATACCCAGAGCCAGGTCGTGGACATGCAGCAGAACGTTCGGGTGGGTATGTATTTCATGGAAAGAGACATCCGGCTTGCCGGACTGGATCCGTCGGGTCTGGCGGATTCCGGTATCGATGTCGCTTCTGCCGATACCATCACCATCTCCATTGATATAACCGGTGGTGAAGCTGATGGGATAGACAATGACCGGGACGGCACTGTCGACGAAGCCGGGGAATGGTTCGATCGTATACCAGAGCAGGTGACCTATGCTCTCAGCAACGACGCCAACCCTCAGGATGGTGTTAACGATGCCCTGCAAGGTGCCAACACCAACCCCTGTCACCTGATGCGAAATGGACAGCGTCTGGCATCCAACATCGATGCCTTGAATTTCGTTTACCTGGGGATTGATGATGCCGTTGCCGGCTGTGAAGAAAACTGTCTCCTGGTAAACCCTACTACAGCAGAAGAACTGAGAAATATTCGTGCCGTCCAGATTACGCTTATTGCCCGTGCCGGAGAAACAATTCCCGGCTTTTACATACCTTTTACGGATGACAATACCTATTCCAATCAACCCATCGCCGGTAACATCATACTGCCGGTGCAAAATGACGAGTTCCGCCGGGTTCGTCTTGTTTCAGAGGTGAAATGCCGAAACATCGGTCTCATGTAAGGAGAAGATTCATGCTGTCAAGCATAAGAAAAGATACCCAATTCGTCAAAGGGGATAACGGTTTTACACTCATAGAAGTGCTTATCGCCATGGTCGTATTTGCCATCGGTATTCTGGGTGTGTTCGCCCTGCAGACCGGATCCATCCGGGGCAACACCAGTGCCAGGGGGGTCACCGACATCGCTTTGATAGCAACGGACAGACTGGAAATGCTGCGAAGCCTTCCCTACGACGATCCCGCGCTTGCCGCCGGGGTTTATGTCCTGAACCAGGCAACGGACAGGGTCGACAACAATTACAACGGGGAAATTGATGAAGATGTGCCCGCAGACGAAACCGGAGCAATCACGATTCAATACACGGTGACAAGCGACTGGCCCATCGAAAGAACCAAAACCGTGACGGTGACGGTCACCCATGTCGGGGCGTCCGTCCAAAAACAGGTCACCATGCAGCAGATCATTCCGCTGATCATATAACGCTTGAGGGATACACCATGAAAACCATGAAATCATATATACAGGATGAATCGGGTTCCGTTACCATCGTTACCGCTGTTCTGATTCTGGTGATTCTCACCCTGCTGGGACTGGCGGCCATGGATGACACTACGGTGGAGCTGCAGATCGCCGGCAATGACCAGCGCAGCCGCATCGCATTTTACAATGCAGACAGTGGTGTCTACGGCGTCCCAAAGATCATATCGCGGATCGTCGATATCAGCAATCCCGTGGGGGTTGCTGCTGAGGCCGATTCCATTGCAGCCGGCGCTGCCTGGGATGCCACCACCGATCGGGATATTTTTTTCGATCAGGTGATGGGGTATGACCCCTATGATCCTGCACAGGATGTCGTCATGGGGCAGGGCGGTTTTAGTACCCAGGTCGATGTCGAACGCACCCGAAGCAGGATCCTGGCCGGCGGCGGCGCTGAATTTGCCAGTGGCACAGAAGGCATCGGTGTCGGAGCGACCGGTGGTGTGGCTGTTTATTACGAACTCGACTCCTGGGGACAGAGCACGCTTGGAGCTGTCTCCAATGTGATTGCCGACTACCGCAAGGTTGTGGGCGTACCAGGAGGATTATAAAATGAAAAAAATCATTATTATAACATGTTTATGGATGGTTCTTGCCTCATTATCGGGGTTTGAAGCAGCGCATGCTGCGGAGCCGAATTTGGCTGACTACACCTCCTATCCGGTGTTTATGGCCACCACCGTAGAACCCAATATTCTGATCATGCTGGACAACTCGGGCAGTATGAACGATCAGGCCTACACCGATGAATATGGCGGCAGTGTATCAGACTGTGGCACAGCCACGGCTCGCCTGGGGGCATCTGAGGACGATGCAGAAGAGCGTCTTGATGACAACAGTGTTATGATCAATACCACCAATCTGTTCATTGGTCAGGGTGAAGAAGAGGTCTGTACCAAAATGGGGCCCAAGGGGTGTCAAAAATATGAGCTGGAATATTTCGATACCATGGTGGGGCTTCGGTTTAACAATGTTGCGGTATCGCCGGGTGCAGTTATTACCAATGCCTATATTACCTTCCAGGCCTATACCAATGGGAGCGGCAACGCTTCCATCTCCATTCGGGGTGAGAATGAGAACAGCGCAAATGCTTACTCGACGGACGACCAGGATATTTCCAAAAGGAAAGACACCGCTGGGGTAGCCTGGAGCATCACCAATGACTGGGCCACGGGTGCTTCCTACAGCACACCGGACCTGAAAAATATTGTCCAGGCTATCGTTGACCGTCCTGGCTGGAATGCTTCCCAGCACATGGCCTTCATGTTGACCGGGTCAGGATCGCGATCGGTCAGGTCCCATGACTACGGGGATGGCAGTTCGGGGCCGGTGCTGGTGATCGAAACTGAAGAGGAATGCGCAGAGGGCGGCGGCAGTACCCGGTACTACGGGTATTTTGATCCGGATGCCCGTTACAGCTACAGCAGTGGATTCGTGAGGGACCCTGCCGGGGCCTGGGATGGCAACTGGCTCAACTGGGTCAGCATGCGCAAGATAGACGTGACCCGAAAGGTTCTCATGGGTGGTCTGGCAACGGCCAGGACCGGCGGCGGAAACCAGACCCTTTACGGCGAGACGCCGACCGGTAGTTCGTTTTTAAAGGAATACGATGGGAGCGGTGTTTCTCCATACAGCGGCCACTACTATTTTGGCATAGCCGATGGGTATATCTATGTTGATTCCGATGCCTTTCCCTATGACGGCTATCATGCCAGGTACACCATCAGTGTCAAAAAGGATATCAACTTTGAACCCCAGGACTTTTTGGAAGGCAATCTCGCCGGTGTACTGCAGCGGGTAGGGGACAAGGCCTACTGGGGTAACACCTGGTTTGATACAGGCACGGACGCGAATGGCAGCGGCGGGTTCATTGCCGCACCCATCGGCACCAACGTGGTGTCATTGATCACGGACTTGCAGAACACGGCTGCGGATACGTGGACGCCTTTGGCGGAGTCTTATTACGTGGCCAGCCAGTATTTCAAACAGGAAGCTGTCGAAGATGGCCTCGATTACCAAAACGGTGTCACCGGCCCGTTCAACGATGTGAACGATCCCTACTACCAGGTGGATAAAGAAGTCTGGTGCGCCAAGAGCTTTGTTATCCTGCTGACTGACGGCGTTTCCTCCAAGGACGGCATGATACCGTCAAGCCTGAAGGACTATGCCGATGATTTGGAAACCTTTCTGAGCGGCGACAAGGTCGATTGTGATGAGGACACCGGTGTGGGGTGTGAATTTCCGGACGGCGGCACAGACTATCTCAAGGACGTGGCGCTTTATGCCCGCACCAAGGATCTGCGGGACGATATCGAGGGCGAACAGAACATGTATCTTTACACGGTCTATGCTGCCCTTGGGTCCGTCGACCCCAATGCCCGCGACCTTCTGAAGGAAGCGGCACGACAGGGGGGGTTTGATGACCGTAACGGCAATGATAAACCGGACGGTGACTGGGATGATATACCGGATGACCGCAAGGAATGGGACAAGGATGCGGACGGCGATCCCGATACCTATTTTGAGGCATCGGACGGGTATGCCCTGGAAGCCCAGCTTCTTGCCGCCATCAACGACATCCTGGCCAGGGCGGCTTCGGGTACGGCCGCGTCGGTTCTGGCCACCAATGCCGAGGGCGAGGGCAACCTGGTCCAGGCCTATTTTCGGCCCAGTAAAATCGAAGGCACGGATGAGGTCAAGTGGCTGGGATACCTCCAGGCCTTGTGGGTCGACCCCTGCGGTAACCTGAGGGAAGACTCCAATCATGACCAGCGTCTGAATCTGAATGAAGATCTCAATGGCAACGGTCTTTTAGACGGCGGCGAAGATGTCAACGGCAATGGTGTACTGGACACCCCAGCAACCGAAGATAAGATCGTTACCTACTATTCAGACAGCACTACTTCCGATACACTGATCTACCGGTATACGGATCATTATCTCTATCACCACCCGCTGGATTGTAATGGCGAAGGAGACCCCGGTGATTATGCATATGAAACCCTGGCATTGGAAGAGATCAGCCCCATCTGGGAAGTGGGCAAGGTCCTGGCCAAGCGGGATCCCGATACCCGGAAGATCTTTACCTTTGTCGACCGCGACAATGATCAGGCCCTGGACGAGGATCCCTATGCATCCTTTGATTCAGACGGTGAGGTGATCTCCTTTGAAGCAGGCAATGCAGCCGATATCAAACCCTACCTGGGTGTCATGGATTCCGGAACAACGGGCGTCTGGGACTATCTGGGTGCCACCCATGATGAGCGGGTGGATAATCTCATTGCCTACATCCGCGGCACAGACCAGGCCGGTATGCGGTCGCGCACCACCAATGGCCAGGTCTGGAAGCTGGGGGACATTGTCCATTCCACCCCGGTCACGGTTGCGGCGCCCGTAGACAATTATCATATCATTTACAGCGACCGATCCTATCAGAATTTTCTGAATGCCAACCGGGGTCGGGAAACCGCTATTTACGTGGGTGCCAATGATGGCATGCTGCATGCCTTTACATCCTGGCAATACGACCCGGTCAGCGGTTCCTATGAGAGACCGATCGGCCGTACAGATATCGGTGAAGAGATGTGGGCCTATATTCCCCAGTCTCTGCTGCCCCATCTCAAATGGCTGGCAGACCCGGAGTATACGCATGTGTATTATGTGGACTTCAAACCCAAGGTGTTCGACGCCCGCATCGGTGTTAACGATGCAGACGGCGACCCCACCTGGCGCACCATTCTTATCTGTGGATTCAATATGGGTGGGAAACACATCTGGGCTGAAGGTGATTTTAATGACGGGAACGGTGTGACCACACGCCATTTCTATCCGGCCTATGTATGCTTGGATATAACGGATCCTGCCAATCCCAGGCTCTTGTGGGAAAGAACCTACACGGAGTTAGGCATGACCCGCGCTACACCGGCGGTGATCCGTATTGAAAACGGAAATACAGACAGCAGCGCATTTTCCTTGGGGGACTGGTACGCGGTGTTTGGTTCCGGTCCCACGGACTACGACGGTAGCAGTACCCAAAACGGGTATGTGTTTGTGGTGGATTTAAAGACCGGTGAGCCCGTTTACCCGTCAGGCGCCAGCGACTGGCAGTTTGATACAGGAACGGCCAATACGTA
>JAHEIB010000226.1 GCA_024639645.1 Deltaproteobacteria bacterium | reverse complement strand
CAAGTTGCGGGCTGTTCTTCGATTATCAAGGAGGTCTCATGTCTTCAAACCGTCTGCTCTATCTTTCCCGGCAGGATGTGGCCGCAGCCGGCGTTACCATGGCGGAAGTTATCGATCTGTTAAAAATTGCCTTTAAGGAAAAGGGAAAACATCAAACGGAAATGCCACCCAAACCGGGGATCCATCCAGGCGGCGGTGATAACTTTATCCATGCCATGCCGGCCTATATTCCATCCATGAAAGCTGCAGGCATCAAGTGGGTCAGTGGTTTTCCGGGCAATCTCAAATTGGGCGTACCCTACATCAACGGACTGCTTATTTTAAATGATGCCGAAACGGGTCTACCCATCTCCGTCATGGATTGTGTCTGGCTTACCGGGATGAGAACCGGCGCTGCAACCGCCTTGTCTGCCCGTTACCTGGCACGATCCGATTCATCCACTGTCGGCATACTGGGGTGTGGTGTCCAGGGAAGAACCAATTTTGAAGCCTTGAACGTGCTGTTTCCCGTTCGAGGTATAAAAGCCTTTGATACCGATAATGAGGCGGCTCGTGTCTATGCCAAAGAGATTCAAACCCGTTTTGATGTACCTGTGGAGATTGTCTCGACACCCAGAGCGGCGGTGATAGACAGCGATATCATTGTGACGGCCGGTCCGATTCTGAAAAAGCCCCATGCCACCATCCAGGCTGGCTGGATGTCGGAAGGCGCCTTTGCCTCCCTGGTGGATTTTGATTCTTACTGGCATGCCCACGCCATGCAGGAAGCAGTCAAATTCTGCACGGATGACACCCCTCAGATGCTGCACTATAAAACACTGGGGTATTTCAAAGAGATTCCGTCCATTCATGCCGATCTGGGAGAGTTGGTAACGGGCGAAAAGCCTGGACGTGAAACAAGGGAGGAAAAAACCATGACCGCAAATCTGGGCTTAGCCATAGAGGACATGGCCGTGGCTCCCTTGATTTTCAAAAAAGCCAGGGAAAAGGGGATCGGGACTTGGTTGGCCTTATGATACCTTGTCGAAAACACCAAACAACGAGTATTAAATTCCAGACAAATTTAAGATGAAAAAGACAAATCTCAAAAAGCGCATGGCATGTATTAAATTTTAGAACTTGGTCATTGAGATTTGCTTTTTGACTTTTGTTATTTCTGACACAGCCTGGCTTTCATTGAGAAAGCGCCATCATCGCAGGACCAGAAAGGACGCCACGATTCATGCGTGATAATACCGACATACTCATCATCGGCGGGGGTATCATGGGGAGTGCTACTGCCTATTCACTGTTGCTGGCAGACAAGCGCCTGAAAGTGGTGGTGATGGAAAAGGATTTCTCTTACACCCGAGCATCCACTGCATTGTCCATGTCCAATGCACGGATTCAGTTCAGCCTGAAACAGAATGTCCAGATATCCCAATATGCTTTTGAAGCCCTGGAACGGTTCGAGGAGGAGATGAGGGTAGGGGATAAACGTCCTCGCATCGGTTTCAAGCGGGAAGGAAACCTGTTTGTGGTGGATGAAAAGGGGCTCGAATCCGCAACATCGGCCTTTCAAATACAAAAAGACCTGGGCTGTGACATCCTTTGGCAGAACCCAGAAGAGATAGCGACCAACTATCCCTTGTACGATATGAAAGGATATGTCGGCGGGTCTTTTGGCCCCCAGGATGGCTATTTTGATGCCTATGCCACTCTGATGGGATACAGGGCAAAAGCGGTTGCCATGGGGGCACACTATGTGGAAGACGAGGTGATTAAAATCCAGGCCTCAAACAATCAGGTTACCGGTGTGGATCTGGCATCCGGCAATGCCATTGGGGCCGAGATTGTTGTCAACTGTGCCGGGGCATGGGCTGGCCAGATAGCCAAAACAGCCCATGTGGACCTGCCTATAGATCCGGTCAAACGTCAGGTCTTTGTATTGGACACGACGGTTAAGCCCGAGCAGCCGCTGCCATTAACGGTGCTCCCATCGGGTCTTTATTTTAGAACGGAAACAGGGGGTCACATTCTGCTGGGAAAATCCATGCATGAGGATTCGGTGGGTTTTGATTTTTCCTGGGACGAAAAACGATTCTATGAAATTTTGTGGCCGGAGCTGGCCGAGTTTGTGCCGGCTTTCGACACCCTCAAACTCATCCGGGGATGGGCCGGTCTCTACGCGGTCAACCGGATGGACAGCAATGCCATACTCGGAGAATGGCCCGAGATAAGAGGTCTGTTTCTGGCCAATGGTTTTTCGGGTCATGGCCTCCAGCAGGCGCCGGCCGTGGGTCGCTATCTGTCTGAGGTCATTTTGGGAAAAGAACCAGTTTTGGATCTGTCCCTGTTTTCCCCCCGACGTATTCTCGAGGAAAAACCTTTAACAGAGATGGGATTGGTATAACAATTGAGTTTTTTACTTACTGGGCTTTTTCCCCTGGTTAAATGGGAGAAGAACCAAAACAAAAAAGAAAACGCGTGATGATGAAAAAATCCAAGCATGTCATCATCATCGGCGGTGGCGTCATAGGCGGGTTTGCGGCTTATTACCTGCTGGAAAAAGGCTGGTCGGTTACCATCGTCGACAAAGAACGTTTTGGCCAGGGAGTCTCCAGCGGCAACTGCGGTCTGATCGTCCCCAATCACATCCTACCCCTCAACTCCCTGAGTACGCTCACCAAAGCCCTCAAGTGGATGCTGTCTGAAGATTCACCGCTTTATATCAAGCCGCGATTGGATGCCGGTCTGATAAAATGGTTTTGTCAGTTTGCCCGTCATGCGCATCCAAAAGCAATCCTAAGATCTGCAAAGGGTCGTCATGCATTGCTAAAGAGCAGTTTTGAACTGTATCCGACATTCATGAAAGCCGAAAAAGTGGATTGCGACTGGGACACGGGCGGCTCTCTTCACATTTATAGATCTGCCAAAGACTGGAACGATTATCGCCGGACCAATACCTTTTTAAAATCCTATGGTATTGAAGCCCAGGCCCTGAACAGGAAAGATGTGCTCCAGTTGGTACCGGGCCTTGGAAATGGCATCAGCGGTGGTTGGCTATACAGGCAGACCGCCCATCTCCGTCCCGAACGGCTCATGTCTGGACTTCAGCGGATTCTTCTCAAACACGGTGTACAGATCCTGGATAATTGTCCCGTTCAAACGTTTCAACATAGAAATGACCATGCTACTGGCATCGTGACCAGGGATTCAACACTTGGGGCTGATGCATTTGTCCTGGCCACCGGGGCTTGGGCACCTGAATTTGAAAAGGTGCTGGGGTGCAGCCTGCCGATCCAACCGGGAAAGGGGTATTCAATCACCATGGATAAACCGCAGAAATTTCCAGGAATCCCCTGCTTTTTTGAAGAACAGAGCATGGTTTCCACACCCTGGCCGGATGCGTGCCGCCTGGGAGGCACCATGGAATTTTCAGGGTTTGATTCCCATCTGAATCCCCGCCGGATAGGGGCCTTGACACGCGGTTTCAATGGATATTTCCATCAATGGCATGACCGTGGAAACAAAGAGGAATGGTGTGGTTTCAGGCCTATGACCATGGACGGCCTACCTTTTATCGATCGTTCACCCCGGTTGAAAAATGTCATGATTGCAGCTGGGCATAACATGATCGGCTTGAGTGCGGCCCCAGGGACAGGAAAACTCGTGGCTGACATCATGGCAGGAGCCCCGCCCCATATCGAGCCACATCCCTACCGCATTGCACGGCATCATAAATGACATGGCCGGGCGATGTTATGGACGCTGAAATATCAAGGAGAAAGCCGTATGAAGAACCCGCATCCATTTGAATACCTGTCTGATACGGCCCAAAAACGATTGTTTGCGGTGTTGCTCATGCTCACACTGGCGGTCATGGGAGGGCTTCAGGTTTTCGATGTCCCCCTGAAAACCGAAGCGGCACCCAGGGGCATCCTTTCTTTTGAGTTTGCGGGAAATCTGACAGTTGCCAGACAAATAATCACATCATGGGGGCCTAAAGGGGCTGTCTATGCAGGGTTGAGCCTGGGTCTTGATTTTCTTTTTCTCTTTTCTTATGCCGGCGCAATCGGGTTGGGGTGTGTCCTGGCAGCCCGTAGTCTGTCGCAACACATGGAACCATTTTCCTTGTTGGGCGCGCCCCTCGCCTGGGGACAGTTGTGTGCGGCCTTGCTGGATGCTGCCGAAAACGTTGGCCTGATTCAGGTCCTGATGGGTGCCGAAAGTGAGATCTGGCCGCAGTTGGCTTTCTGGTGTGCCATTCCAAAATTTCTCATCGTGGCGGCTGGCTTATTATACCTTGTGTTGAGTGTCTTTCTTTTGGTGTTCAGAAAGCCACAGACATAATCCATATATAGGTTCTAATCATCTTGATGGTAGACATATATTCTGATATCAATTTTCTATTATTGTAACCAGATGGGAGAGCAGCCCAATGCATTTGTTTTATCGTTTTTTT
>JAHEIB010000225.1 GCA_024639645.1 Deltaproteobacteria bacterium | reverse complement strand
TTTTAGGCCGATACGATCTTCGATTATATCTTTTACTGATAGAAAATCGAATCTGGTTCGCTCACAATACTGTTCAAGATGTTGAAAGGGCTTCCACCCCGATTGCGTGGATCATGGAGTTGGCCACAGGTATAAAAACTGTCGGTGTAATTATGGCCAATGACCTCCCGCTCGTATAATTTATTTTGAAGAATCTCCAGCAATACCTTAAAGAATTTGTGAAATATTTCATCGTTGCTAAGATCCGCCCATGTTTTATGTACTGAACGCATTGGTTTTGCCATGATTTGATGCTCCTCGTGTTTTTCATTTTGTTCCTTTAACGACACCGGATCGTCACCAACAATTCGCAAAGCTATATGAAAAAGGTTTCTTTTATTTTTCCCAACCATTTTCATGACCTACGTTACATAAATTACCGGCAGTGGTGGTTATAATTGATTTTCTTGCTGCGAATTAAAAAGGATGGGAATTAGGCGCTAAAAACGGTTGGTTTTAAACTTGAAATATTCAGATTTGTGCGGTATTTGGATCAGATGAGGTGATGATATCATGAATATCACCGCACCTAATTGAGAGTTGCAGAACTTGGGTGGCGGCTTCCGATAATGGGGTGGACAGTATCCCTCCATCACTGCTTCTAATCCTGTAGGATTGGGATAAGGCCAACGATCATCTTCATCATAGCGAAATTCAAGCCCTGGCGCATCAGGATTCCCACTTGCTCCCAACATAACGAAGGGATCAACGCCGTTAAACATCCAGCCTCCCAGTCCCATGGCCTGGACTATCAACACACCAGCGTTTCGACTTGCCCCAAGCTCCACGGCCAGCTCTGAAAGAGACCACTGGTTGACGCTCTGCGTCCTTACTTCACCGCCAGACCTTTGTGCATACCCTCGAAACAGTTCGTGAACCGCAAACTGGAGAAGATGAAACAAAAGTGATGCCGTTTTAGGTTACATCATTTGATTTCATACGCTTCCACCACCGATATATATTTCTCATGGATCATTTTTCTATCGAATTCCCAGAATTCATTGAGCATGGCGTGGTCTTGCTCTTCAGAAAAATACCCTCTGGCGGCAGGAAAAAAGATCTTATCCTCCTTTTCAATGTGTTTCGGATAAAAAGCTGCCAGCGATGTAAGGTTGGATGCGATCTCTGCCAAAGCCGTTTCTTCGCCATTTCGATACCGGCTGTTGGCGTTTACAAGTTCCATGGTAATTTTTCGTCCGATAACGTGCTCTTCGATAAGTTCATTCATTAACCGTCGATCTTCTTCGGACAACTCTTTTTCATTAAGATCTCTGAAAAGGATATCCTCCTCTTTCCCGTGATGTATTCTGTCAGCATAAATACGGATAAAGTCAACTGTTGTGTCAATAAATACTGGATCAACCTTTTCTTCTTTCTCGATTTGTGACAGGGTTCGTTTGATTATTGCAATCATTCGCTCGATCAAACGATGTTCTGTCATAAGTGGCGCACGTGCTTGCATTTTATAGCCCTCCCATTTTTAACCCAAACATTATTTGAAAAATCGTCGAAAACATCTGATTGCAAAATGCGCAGCATAAACCATCTTAAATTGAAGTTACGGGGATGCCACTGCCACTTTGGTTTCAGCCATGGTGAAACGATTTAACACCACCAGAAGCAGCAAGGCCAAGACAGCCAAGAGTAAAAATACCGAAAATCCATATGCAAAACCTGGCTGGCCGCTCATTTTAACGAAAAGTCCCATAAAAGGCGGAATGACAAATCCGCCGAATGCGCCGAGCCCACCGACGATGCCGGCAGCACCGCCGACGGCAGCGGGACTGTATTTGGGCACCAGCTTGAATACGGCAGAATTGGCAAATCCCATGCCCAGGGCCAGCAGCATCTCGCCTGCCAACGCCAACCCCAGCGATTGGGCAGCCATTAGCATCATCAATGCCCCGGCAGCCAGGATAAAAAAAGAGTATAAGGTGATCTTTTCACCGCCCAAACGATCGGATGCATAGCCGCCAGCTACCCTGAGCAGGCTTGCCGACAGCGAAAAAAGGGCTGTCAGGCCACCGGCTTTCACCAGACTAAATTGATGATACTGGGCCCAGTAAGTCGGAAGCCAAACCGTCAGCGCAATGAAGCCACCGAAAGTGATGAAATAAAAGAAGGTCAGAATCCATGTGCGCCAGTCCGAACCGGCTGTTTTAAGCGATTGCATTGCCGTACCCGAAGGAATGAGTTCCTGCCCACAGGCAACAAGCAGCGCATCCGGGTCAATATCCATTCCCATTTCTCGATATTGAAAATAGGGAGCATCCTTCATAAAGACAAACACAACCACCACAAGCACCGCCAGCATGGCAAACCAGATAACGTAGGACACGGTGAATCCAATCGAAATCACGAGAAACGGCAGTAGCATGGCAAATAAACCCGGGGCCAGATTTCCCAAACCGGCATAAAGCGCCAGCGCGCTGCCCTGTTTTTTTTGAGGATGCCAATAAGAAACGGATGGTATCCCGACCGAGAAAACAGCTATCCCGCATCCGCATAATATACCGAAGAGAAGGAATAAGGAATAATGTGCGCTGGTGGGACTCGGGACAGCGGTGAACATTAGCGTTATGCCTAGTACACCGAGGGCAGCTAAACCGAGCAGCGTCAGGATGGGGCTCTTCCCACCGAAACGGTCCACCATGGCTCCGAAGGGGATACGCAGCAGAGAACCGGTCAGCGCCGGGCAGGATGCTAGAAGGCTCATCCATAACGGACCCATAACCATGGTCTCTTTCAGTTTGCCGATGATGGGACCATAGGCGGAAACGCCCGCAAATCCGGCAAAAAAAGCAAGGGTGATCCAGGTCAGTGCTGCGGCAGGACTCGATTTTGCGTAACAAACGTTGTCCTCGTTCATTTTAGCCTTCCTTTCCACCGGCCTCGAAGCGGCCGAAACCCGCCTTGCCGATCGCGCCCAGTGGTTTGCGCCGAAAAACGATCCGCCGCCTGAAAAAATAGAATAGCGGCACACTCCAGATATGCACCAGGCGGCTGAAGGGTGAAAAACCGAGCAGCGCCCATGCAGCCGTTACATGAATTTTGAAACTGAGCGGCACCGGACGCATTAATTCGGGATCCGGACTGAAGAAAACGATCCCCCGAATCCAGGGAGCGACACTGTAAAGGACATTGTAATGCCCGAAAAACACGTTATAGACCCCCGTGCTGATCACCAAGGTCAGTGCACCAAGAGTGATAATGTCATTTAGAGTGCCGGCAGCACGAACCCTTTTATTGGATAGTCGGCGCCAAAGCAGGAGCAAGCATCCGACGAAAGCGGCGATGCCCACCACCTCACCCATCCAATGGGCAATGACAAGGTGCATCTCGCTGCTGATCCCAAACAGGTCGTAATACTTTTGTGGAATGAGCAATCCTCCGGCGTGCCCCAAAAATGTGAGAATAATTCCAACATGAAAGAGTACTGCGCCCCAAAATAAAGATTTTTTATCCAGGATTTGACTGGAGCGGGCGTTCCAGGCATATCGATCGGTAATATACCGGTAAGAATGACCGACAACGAATGTGGCCAGGCACAAGTATGGAAAAACCGTAAATATCAACTCATATGTAAGGTCCATGACAACCTCCTTCGCCAATTCCTGATTGCCTTGGTGGTATTTGCCTTTTCGGATAAAATAGACTGGCTCAGCATCGATTAGGTGACACTTGCCGTAGCCTGTTCTTCCGCCTGTCTCATTATTGTTTCTATTAGCGGTTCGAGAAGTCCCGAATAGTGGGAAGCGGTTGGCTTAAGCCGCTCTACCAGCGTTTCAATACCTTTTAAGCTTGTTTTAATCGCCCCGGAACGTATTGCCTTAGGTACGCCTGCCATGAATTCTAAAATCAGAGGTAGAAAATCAGGCAGCTCGAGTGATTTTTTTTCCAGGCCCGCCTCGGCGTATACCTGCTGAAGCCTTGTGAGCAGGCGGGCCCTTTTTTCACCATCTCCCCAGAGGTGATACGTCACATTCAGGGTGGTTGAGGGGCTCATATCGAAGAGTGCCGTGTACTGCTCCTGCACATGAATCGCTTCTTCTCCCTCGAGGTGGGTTATGAATTTTTCTATCGATGCTCTGCGCGGACCTCGATGCATCTTGCCTACAAGCGATTTAATCTCAGACAGCGTCCTAAAATACGCTTCGTCTGGATATTGCATCAGCAGGGAAACCACTTTAATATATTTATCTGTTTCATTCATAAGATTTACTCCAACGGTTCTTAAAATAATCAGGTGGATTCGGCGAAGCCACAACAGCCTTGATCCAGGTGGATGTCGGGCTGCTCCTTGGTGGCGGTGGGCAAAACAAAGCGTTCTGCGTAGGGTGCCAACGCCAGAAGGCGGTATATCTGTTCTGCTTGTTCGATCGGCAGCCCGATATCTTCTAAAAGGGAACCATCACCCT
>JAHEIB010000006.1:41319-41844 GCA_024639645.1 Deltaproteobacteria bacterium | reverse complement strand
GTAGCTGAACCCTCCATTAGCATTCAGTGCCAGAGTGCCGTCGCTGACATCATCCTCCAAAACTGCTGTCAAATTATCATCTTCAGGATCCGAATCATTGGCAAGCACCCCAGGTGCAGGAACGTTGAGTGTTGTATCTTCATCGGTACTGTAACTGTTGGCGACAGCCACAGGTGGATCATTGTCCTCAGTAACGGTGATAGTGACCGTAACAATATTGCTGTCTCCATCAACATCGTTAGCATAGTAAGTGAATGAATCTGATCCATTGAAATTTGTATCCGGTGTGTAGCTGAACCCTCCGTTGGCATTCAGTGCCAGAGTGCCGTCGCTGACATCATCCTCCAAGACAGCAGTCAAATCATCACCATCAGGATCCGAATCATTATCAAGCACCCCAGGTGCAGGAACGTTGAGCGTTGTGTCTTCATTGGTGATGTAGCTGTCAGCGACAGCAACCGGGACTTCTTGCGCATAAGCAACCATCGGAACCATAAATAACAAAACTGTCAAGAAAACCAGGTT
>JAHEIB010000006.1:33565-41309 GCA_024639645.1 Deltaproteobacteria bacterium | reverse complement strand
CTCGGAGCCGTTCCAGTTTGCATTGGGAATCGTGATCGTTGCTACACGGCTCGGACTGATGTTCACCGTCAACTCGACCTGACCGCTTGCCGTCCAGGTCATGTCAGATGGCTGGTCTTCGGCATCCGTTACAAAATTATCCAGATTGATCGTTGCAAAGCTGTCCCCTTCCAAAACCGTCTGGTTGGGTATGTCACCAACCACCGGCGGATCCGCATAAGCAACCATCGGAACCATAAATAACAAAACTGTCAAGAAAACCAGGTTGAACTGTTTTTTCATTTTATTCAATTTTATGAACCCCCATTATGAATGTATGCGAACACTACACATTCTTATCTTTATAATGATTACAGCATGTTATAATTTAGAGCATATAGATATCACAAAAGCGTGCATTTGACTACCCATATTATTATGGTAAACGATTACCCATCTACAGCACAAAATTGCATAATTCAATGGCAATAATTTATTTAGTGTCCGTCCAGAAATGAGGATTTTTGCGTGAGATCAAGGCGGACGACAGATTTAACCCGGAGGAATAGCGTGCTATTTTGAGGAGTTAAATCATGGCGTCCAACGCCGATATCGCGGAAAAAGACCATTTGTGGATGGGCACTATTTAATGATTTAGCATAGAGTTTCAGCGCTGCTTTTCCACCATTTTGGCAGGTCTAAAGACCTATGCAAAATACCATAACGACAGGTAATACCTCAAGTTAATGATATTGCGTATCGCTACCGCCTGCGCCGCTTGAAATAGATAATTGCCAGGACAATCCCAGAAAAAACAATAACGCCATGCATTAAAACCATATTGATGGTGTTCAGTGTCTCGATAAAACAGTATCCATAACCATCTTCGCCAACACCAGCAGATCCATTCGAATTGGTTGCGGTTCTGAATGACACTTCATCACCATAGGATGTGCCGGCTGTGTTGGTTGCATAGGCTCTTACATAATAAATGCTGTCTGGTAAAAGTTCTGAAATGACAGTGGAGAATGTTCCGGTCTCATTAACCTCTCCCTGCTCGGTTATGTCGTCACCCAGATCAGGCATGCCGGTCGTGTTCCAGCAAAAACCATGCTGATTCGGATCGGGTGAGCCGACATCTATAATCGTTCCATTCGCCGTGGCATAGTTTCTGTTTATTTCGTCTACGTCCTGTGTGCTTACGATAGGTGGTGAAGCGATTGTTGAAAATACCACCTCGTTTCCATAGGCGGTTCCTTCCTGGTTGGTGGCATACGCCCGGACAAAATAAGTCCGGTTGCCTTTGAGACCTTTTATCTCAGTGGCAAATGGGCCGGTTTCATAAAGCGCTCCTTCTTCGGTTTTTTTGTCATCGATGGTCGGGTCACCATCGCTGTTCCAGCAAACGCCATGTTGAGTGGGATTTGATAAGCCGAGGTCTTCCACGGTGCCGTGGCCCAGAGCCGATTTTGACTTGATGTCTGTTACCGGTTGGGTCGTCACCGTTGGGATAAACCTTGTTGTGGTAAATGCCACTACATCTCCATAAGATATGACCCCACCCCACCATTCTCTGGCATAGGCCCTGACAAAATATCTTGTCCCAGGTTCCAGGCCGGACATCACGGAAGAGAAGTTTAAATCTTTCCTTAAGGCCCTTTCTGCTTCGTTGGTGCAGTTATCTTCATCAAGATCGGGAGGATCACCAGTGGTATTCCAGCAAACCCCATACGCGATAACATAAAATGGATCCAATACAGTGCCGTTGCCCGTGGCATTATTATATGAAATATTTGTAACATTCTGCGTTATGGCGGTTGCCGCGGTGGCCGAATTTTGAATGATAAAGAGCAACAACAGTGTCATCACACAGCAGCTGATTGATTTTAGATTTATTTTCAATTTTATCAACTCCATTTTAAAATCAAATGGTTATGCGTTTTCCTGAAATGCTTCGGCATCGCTTTTATGCAACAGGTTTACCTGTTTGCAATATCACATGCTGCAATCTTGATCTACAATCAATCAGTTATTTCAAGAAGTATGCCATACCGCATCGTTCCTGTGGCTGAACAGCATCTTCCTTTTAGCTACGGCAATCTCGGCCATCGTAAATTAGGTAAACAAAAGAGATATCCATGGGGTCGTTGCTAAAAAATGCAGATATAAATAATTGACAAATATGACTAATTCGCATAAATATTACCTAAGGTGAGTGTTTCATATTTTGAGAATATGGGCTCTAGAAATAATTTCAACGGATTTGATTCATTTGAATTCTTAAAATTTGAAACCCTTCGGGATTGCCGATCTTACCGCAACTACAGCGTTAGTTGCCATCCCGAATAGTTTACTAAAGCGGAACAGCATCTGCCTTGTAGCTATGGCAACCTCGGCTATCGCTCAACTTGGGTATCAATATCATGAAAATTAAATCGCCGTTCATCATTATATTTGCATTCATACTGATCGCTTGTTCATCCACACCCGAAAAAGCGCCTGATATGGATCTGGCCGACCAGGCATTCGAAGCAATCGCTGCGGGTGATTATGAAAAAGCCGAAGCGCTTCTTGAAGTCGCGTTATCCATTAACCCCGACAACCCTTATGCACTGCTCAACCTGGGCGTGGTATATCAAAATACCGGCAGGATCGAAAATGCCCGTGAACAGTATGTAAAGATAATTCTTCTGGACGCCAAGGAAACAGTGGCCAAAAGCAATGTAAAGGGAATGGAAGGCAAGTCGTTGGTCGATATCGCCAAAGAAAATCTAGAAAATATGTAACAACCCGCCTGCTGTATTCAAAACCTATCTTAAATATGCCTTTTCGCCCAATTTCTGTATTGGATTCTCGTTTCAAGGCCTCAAAAGACCGCAGTATTTCTGTGGAGACAGGAATCCAGGTATCGGTTTTCGGGATGCCTGCCTTCGCAAGCATGACGGCGTTTCGGAATTATTACGAGGTCATCAAGAATGAAAAGGTTAAAGGGAGAGTTGGAAATAAAAAATCATTTCCTTCGGACGATGAGCAAACCTACCAGACCCGTTCCAAATAAAAAGCCAAGGGTCACCAACCTCCGCTGGTCTATCCATACAGGGTCCTGAGAATCAGAATGAATCAAATTGTTAGAAAAGGATTGTGATGCAACACCTGATTTATCCAGGTAGTCATTTTCGATTTTGGCCGCATTGCCGATAAGCCCGACAAAAACGATTAACAAAAATACTATGATAAAGAGTTTTTTCATTATATGCCATCAAAATATGCGTTTATTTACAGTCCGACCGACTCAGACAATCTGTCATATACTGAAATAATTTTGTCTGGACTATTGTGAATGCACAACTGATGCCATATAATAAACTTTTTCCCATGTGACTGACATTATAGCGAATACGAACCAAATCTTATTGATTTTCAATGCAAATCAATGCCAACCATGAAATAAACGTAATAATCGATAGGTAATTTATTTCACAATGGGCTTCTACTTTTGATCTTCTCCCAATTCGTTGGGAGAAAGGGTTATAGGAGTCCAGGATTCAAGTGTTTGTTTTTCAGAGATTTGATCATCGCTTTTAGCATTCTCTCTATATCCCCGAGCTTCTCTCTTAATTCCTGAAACTTTTTCTTCTTTATATAATCCAAGTCACCGGATATCATCGTTTGGAAAACACTTCGTTACTTTATATATGTATCGAAACAAGGTTTAAACGCTTTTTCGCAGACATTTAACACTTTATAATTCCTAAACATTTAGCTGATGCCACACTTCATCTCACTCGAACCCTGGACTCCTTGAACGGAAATAGCGAGCGAATCAAATAAATAAAATCCTTACCGAGATGCGTAGCACTGCCGCACAGCAGAACATTCCCTGCAGTTTGCTGCAGGGTAAGCTTCAATCCTTGAATCCTTAATTTGGATCAACTTTTTTTAAGGTGATCCATTATTCCGAGTCAAACATGATTCTTATATCGTCAATTTTCGCCTTTGCTTTGGCATACCCTTCTTCAATGGTATGCTCGACCTGATCGAAATCCAGCATTTTTAATTCTCCAAGATGAGGCCGTATCAAAATATCCGGTGGGGTCACGGCATGATTAATACGGGCTATCCGATCTTGCATGATGTTGATGGAAGTTGTAACCGTCTCTATGATATCCGGTGTAAATGCTTCCTTTTTAAACAGGTCGTTGATTTTGCTTTTAAAGCTGAATTCTGCGGTTTCATAATATGCCGACAATTTTTGGATCAGCTCATTTTTATGGGATGCTTGTTTCACGGGTGTTTTTTCGCTCTGCATTTTCTGTTTTTTGCGCTTTTTCTTTGAGAATGTTCCGCTGCTTAGATCCACAGCAATGACAATATCCGCTCCCATGGCCCTGGCAACACTTACGGGCACCGGGTCCACCAAACCACCGTCCACGAGCCAGCGGTTATTCACATTTGCCGGTGCAAAAAGCCCCGGCATGGACATGCTTGCCCTCAAGGATTCCAGTATATCCCCGGATTTCAATACCACTTTTTTCCCTGTTTCAAGATCTGTGGCGACCACCATTACTGGAATTTTCAATTCTGAAAAATCCTTTACCTCTGTGTGTATTGAAAAAAGCTCTCTCAGTCTTTTGGTACCGTTTAAAATACCGGACCGTGGCAGCACAATATCAAAATAGGAAAAGATTTTTTTGCCATCCATTTTGAGAACAAATTCCTTGAGGCTTTGGATGCCTCCACTGGCATAGATAGCCCCAACATAGGCTCCGACACTGCATCCCACAATAAAATCGATGGGAATATGCGCTTCTTCCAAAGCTTCAATGGCCCCGATATGGGCCCAACCGCGAGAAGACCCGCAACCCAGAACAAGACCTATTGTTTTTCTCTGTGACATGATGATGTCCTATAGGGTTCAAGGATTCGATGGTCCGAGGGTGCTGACAGCGATTAGCAGATACCAGCATCCCAACCTCCAGGCCTCACAGCTTCCCAGCATAAAAGAGGTTCAGGGTTTCGGTATCAGCGTTCTCAAAATATCTTCTTTCCCGACAATACCCACAAGCTTGCCTTCCTGCAATACGGGAAGCGTGTGAAAACCGTTATCAACCATCAGACCGGCTACCACCTGGATACCCATATCCGGTTCCACAAAAACAGGGTTTGGCGTCATTGCATCGGCTACCGTTATGGCAGCTATCTTTTGAACCTGTTTTTCCATCTGTTTGGCAGATGACGTTGAGAATATACCATCCATAAAAGTAAAAAAGGAAGGGATGGGAATCCGTTTCTGCTGTGCGATCAAATCACTCTGGCACAAGATCCCCACAAGTTTTTCGCTTTCATCCACAACAGGGATTCCATTGATACGCCCCTCTAAAAGTAACTTCGCTGCCTGCAAGATTTCCGTCTCCGGGGATACTGTAATGACGTCAGTTGTCATGATATCTTTAACTTTGAGCATAATGCCTCCTTGGCACAGACTGATTAACGTTGTTCACTGAAGTTTATAGATATAAAGATGGTAATTGGAAGTAACCCCTAGATCAACTGATATTTCAGATTTTGGCTGATTCTAAAGAAATTATCCCGTCCGCTCCTCCTCAGACTACAACAACCTTTCTTTTCCCTAAGATGAGCGTTTCAAATTTTAAGAATATTGGATTTTCAAAGAATTTCAAAGGATTTGATTCATTTGAATTCTTAAAATTTGAAACCCGTTGGGATTGCCGATCTTACCGCATCTATGGCGTCAGATGCTATCCCGCATAGTTTACTATAGCGGAACAGCATCTTCCTTGTAGCTATGGCAACCTCGACAATCGCTCAACTTAGGTTTTCATAAAGGCCCCTTTCATCGAAGGTTTCATCAGGAAATCGCTGAGACTCTCTGCTTGACATAGCTGGATAACCTGTTAAAATTTTATTTAATATTTATTTATTCCTTTTTTCTCATCACCGACCCCGATAAAATAGAAATAAGTCTATGCGCTAACCATGATGGAATAGAGGCCTTCGATGTCTGACATTAAAAAGGAGTCGGCAAAACCGGAATTGCATCAAGAAAAGCCTGTTTTTATCTTCAACCGGATGGAGTTTGCAGGATCGCTGGGAGATCTGGGCACACTGCTTCCCATTACCATTGCCATGATAGTCCTGAACGGGCTGAATGCCACCAATGTCATGGTGGGCGTGGGTCTTTTTTATATCGCTGCCGGCCTCTATTTCAAAACCCCTGTCCCCGTCCAGCCCATGAAGGTTATCGGCGCTTATGCCATTGCCATGGGACTTACACCGGCACAGATTATAGCCGCCAGTCTCTGGATGGGTGTCGTCGTCCTTGTTTTGGGCACAAGCGGTCTGATTCATGTGATCGCCAGATACACACCCAAAAGCACCATCCGGGGCGTTCAACTCGGTGTCGGCATCATTCTCATGAGCAAGGGGTTGAATTTTATGATCAAACCGGACCCCAATCTGGCCATTCAAACCATCGGTTTGTTGAACACGGGAATCATTCTGGGAATCGTCGGCTCGCTCATTACGTTTTTGCTGCTCGACAATCGAAAGATTCCAGCGGCAGTCCTGGTTGTGCTGGGTGGTATTGCCGTGGGGCTCTTTATCGGCAAGCCAGTGAATTGGGAAGAACTGAAAATTGGTTTCCACCTGCCTCGTTTATTCCCCTATGGTCTGCCTTCCTTAAATGATATCTTCTGGGTACTGCCGGTTCTGGTCCTGCCACAGGTTCCCATGACCATCGGCAATGCCATACTGTCCAATACCGATGTCATGCATGAGTACTTTGGCGAACAGGCTCAACGGGCATCTTATGTTTCCATTGCCAACAGCCAGGGAATTGCAGGTATTTTTAGCTTTATGTTGGGGGGTATCCCCATGTGCCATGGCGCGGGGGGACTGGCCGCCATGTATCGATTCGGGGCACGCACCGCTGCCGCAAATGTGATGATCGGCGGCATTTTTGTGATCCTGGCCATCGTGTTCGGTCAGAACGCGCTTATCATATTAAATCTGCTCCCCTTGTCACTGCTGGGGGTTCTTCTGGTTTTTGCCGGGGCGCAACTGGCCCTAATGGTTAACGACCTTACCGAGCGTAAGGACCTCTTTGTGGCACTGATCATGCTGGCCATCACCCTGACGGTGAATCTTGCCGTGGCATTCCTTTGCGGTATTCTCATCGCTTATGTGCTCAAGAGCGACAGGGTAAGCATATAGTTGCATAAACATAAATGGTGAGTGTACAGAAGCTATCTAAAAATTGCCCTTTGGCTCAATTTCTGCGGGAGCCTGCGGATTGAAACACTCACACGTCTTGAACTTATAACAAAATTCTATTTTTAAGAAAGCATATAGCCAATCAGTATGCTACGTTTCCTTCAACTGTCGCAGTGTTTCTTTTAAAAGCCCTTCAAGCAATGCGCTTAGATCCGGGCCTGATGGCTTTTTGCTGTTTGTAGGCATTTCTCAATTCCAATATAGCGCGGGCTGCGTTATCATTTGCCCGCAACCGCTCCTCTGTGGACATTTTTAAAAACATGGCGACCAGACCTTTATCAACATCCGATAAATCCTTGGGTTTAACTTTCCGTGACATTTAATCCTCATGGCGAATTAGTGTTAGGCCTTTTTTTACTTGAATAATATAGATGGCTTGCACAATAAAGTCAAAATTTATCATCGCTGATGATCACTGATTACTTTTCATCTGAACGCTATTTTCCAGTATTTTTTTGAACCTCAAACACAA
>JAHEIB010000006.1:0-33555 GCA_024639645.1 Deltaproteobacteria bacterium | reverse complement strand
TTTTATCAACGTCCAATAAATCTTTGGGCTTCATTTTTTCCGTCATCGAATCCCCATTCTACATCAGCTTTGTGACTATTTTAAAAATAATCTTGAAATATAGCAGGCTTGCACGGAAAAGTCAAAATTTCTTGCCGCATATTAAGCCAGAGATATCTTGAAATTATCATTCTGAGTCGACGCTGCGGCAAGAAAAAAATACGGTATTGGATAAGCCTTACGTGACCATCCCGTCTTCAATTCCGAGCATGACGTCTTTGGGCAATGCCAACCCGGCGGCAATATGTATGGCTTTACAAACCGCTGCAGGTACCACACAGGCCTCGCAACAACCTTTTTTTATTAATACAGACCGGGAGACTTCCAGGATAACGCTCTCGTTTTGGGGGCTCAGCTCCTGATAGGCATTGACCGGGGTTTTTTCTTTATAGCAGGCGGCAAGCTCTTTTATGGTCTCACAGGGACTTACGATCTTAAGCGACACGTGCATGTTATCTTCCGAGGAGGCAGTAATAATGGTCTTGAACCCACAAATCCCCGCATCCACCTTGATCTTTGCGTCCATTCAACCAATCCTTTAGGCTGTAGGCTGTTAGGTGCTTTCTGCTAATAGCTGTCAGCCACCCTCCAACCCTTTTATGCTAGGAGGCTGGGAGGCCTGGAAGCTGGAACGCTGATCATCGCTTATAGCTTACAGCTTAATGCTTACAGCTCCCCTCCAGCCCTTGTATCACCCTCGAACCCTTTTCTTACCCTTTCGAATCCAAGAGCGCCTTGAGCTTCAGTGCCAGATCACTCATAGGCTCCGTCTTGGTGTTTTCTGAATAATCCTTCCAACCGCTTTCATCTGATGCGTCACCCGGTGCCAGGGTAATCTTCCTGTCACGTGCATGTATCTCCGTCACGCTGACGCTGATGGGATCACCGGGTTTGAGTTGTTCCAGGTGGCCGGGTTTTTCAGCCAGGTTGAATTTTGATTTCGGCAGCAGTCCGGTGACCCCCGGCACCAGGGTAACGAAATAGCCAAAAGCTTCTTTATGTTCCAGTGTTCCCGCAATAACCTGACCAACCTTGAAAGTGTCAGACACCTCAAGCCACGGATCCCCCTGGGTGTCACGCATACTGAGGGATATCCTGCGTTTTCGTGGATCGATATCCTTGATCAGAACGGAAACGTTTTCCCCCGGCGTCACTTCATCCGCAGGCTTCAGCACACGCTTTACATAGCTCATCTCACTGATGTGAACCAGCCCTTCAATACCCGGTGCAATCTCCACAAATACACCGAAATCCATACAACGGGTTACTGTTCCGTTGACCTTGTCTCCCGAATTAAATTTTTCCGACACCTGATTCCAGGGATCTTCTTCCACCTGTTTCATGGAGAGAGAGATTTTTTTCGTGTTCTTCTTTTCACCGTCCGTGATGCCCATCACTTTCACCAGAACCCTGTCGTTGGCTTGAATTATCTGCTCGGGTTTTTCCATCCGGGACCAGCTCAATTCCGAAATATGTACCATGCCTTCCAGACCCGGCACCAGTTCGACAAATGCCCCGTATGGCATGAGCTTGGTAACGCGTCCCTCCACAACATCATCTTGCTTCAATGTGCTCAAGAAAGATGCTTTTTCTTTTTCCATGGCCTTGGCCAAAATCTTTCGCCGGGAAACCACGATGTTTTTGCCGTTATCCTCAAATTGCGTAATTAGAAATTCATACCCCTGACCCACATAGTCTTCCGGTGTTTCAACATATTCGACATCCATCTGGCTTATGGGGCAAAACGCCCGGCGGTGAAGGATTTCCACGTTAAAGCCGCCTTTGCAGGTGGCCTGTACTTTTCCCTCCACGGGTATGGCGCTTTGAAACGCTTCCCTCAGCATTTCCACACCGCCGATGCCGGAAATCGCTTTGGAAAGACGTATTTCATGGTCATTACGTTCCACCACATACAGTTCGATTTCATCGCCTTCCGCAAATAACAGACTCCCCTCATCGTCCAATAGCTCGGCTCGCTCTACGGTGCCGTCCACCTTGGTGCCAACATCCAGAAAAACAGCGTCCTTTCCTATGGATATGATCTTGCCGGATACTTTGTCGCCGAGTTGAAGATCGTCACTCATGCCCGCACTGTAGGATTCAAAAAGATCTGCAAAACTTTCCTCTTCCGGCTCATTCTCTTCATTTTCAAATTGGTCTGACATGTTTCCACTCCATAAACAGGTTAAATTTTTTATGCTGGTTATTAACGCGACTTTCGGATTTCACCCACTATAGAACGAAATGGGTGATCCATGCAAATGTATCAATCGAACCGCTCCCCTTTTTGCCGCACAAACTCCAAAAAACGCTCTCTTTTCGGAACGTCAAAGGGTATGTCTTCCAAATTCTCCGGGATGGGAAATCGCCCATAGGTATGACACGCCGCCACAGCCGCATGAATATGATCCGAAGGGGTATCGACAGGAATCTGGTTCAGGTGAATCATACAGCGACCGTCTCGTGCCATCTTGTCGATATAGAGTTTGATGCGTTCCACAATAGCTTCAACCGGACCATCTTTCAACAGCGTAGCATCGATACCTGCAGCTACTATAGCGTTGTGCTTATTTGCAAAGGTCTTAACCCTATCGGGTCCGACATCGTAAAGATCCGGATCCAGTACACTCAGGGAACCGGAGCTGCATTTGAGTTTTTGCGAAAAAAACCGCTCAGGGTCTCCGCTTTTCGCATCGCCCCAGTTTCCTCTTGTAATTACATTTTCGCCTAATATGTTTCGCAGCCGCTCAGTGTAGGCAACCACATATTCATCCATCATATCAAGGGTGATCATGGGTGGAGAAGCCCAGGCATCACGTCCATCGATAATCAGCTCATCATTTTCGGCCTCGCCTTTCATCACCTCGACATAAGGTACGATGACATGGTCACACAGAAATTTAAACAGACGGTGTACAAAACGCGGCCGATCGAATATATCCGTGACCAGGTTTTCATATCCCCTGATGTTTGCAGCAATGCTGAACGGCCCGGAAAAATAGATCCGTTCAAGTTTTCCTGTCCTTTCCAGGTAATGTTTATTGACCTCCCGAACCCATGGCATCCGGCCGGATTTATATGGATCAGGAGGGTTGATTCGATCCAGGTCCGCTGGTGTACGGATAAGTGGTCGGGTGCGGTCGGTATCTGGTATTCCCCCGGAAGGATAAATGACCCTTTGCCCCAGGGCTTCGGCTTCTATGTTATAAACGTCCCAGAAATTACTGACGACATCGAACCGGTAATATTCGGTAACGAGAAGTTGTACACGTGTGAATGTGAGGGGGTCTGTGAAAAACTGTTTTGAGGGAACACCGGCTATATGGGCTGAGTGGTCATTGCTTTGAGCTCCGATAGCGACATGGGCTTCTTCGGTGACAGGGTTTATGCTCATGCTGGTTGCTAATGTCATAGTTCTTGTTCTTATTACTCCGGCTGATAAATACTCACAGGTTGTCATTCCCGCAAAGGCGGGGCACGAAGTGAAGCTTTAGCCCTATCCATAAGAATACTGGATGCCGGATCAAGTCCGGCATCACGGCGTTGGCTATCCGTCGCCAAGCTTATATCTCTTCATGGTAAAAATGGGTTCAACACCATCGTAAGGCTCCATAGCATCATCCCGGCCTGTTGTCATTCAATATTCCAATGGACGCCCCGGATCTGCACCACAATCCCATAAAATTTTGGATATTATATCTTGACAGTCGCACATCCGGTTCGTAATCTTCTTACTGAAAGAATGCAATAAACCCCAAGGTTGCATAAACAACATGGCAAAGGATGCTTAATGAACCGTTATTATAGCTGATATCATAATAAAAGCGCCATTTTCTGGATACTTCCCTTTGTAAATTCAAAGGATGGGGTCGATTTTGCCATGTTGTTTACCCTTCGGGAAAGCCGGAGGACATCAGATCCGGTGTTGTCAAGGATTCGCGGTAAACGACTACAGCTTCACCCTTGACGCCTTGGCTCTGAAGCCCTCCGACTTTTGCAACGTTGGGGTAAAGATGGCCAAGCATTCTCATCCGCAATTACGCATCATTCACCCACACAGACAGAACGATATAGGTAAAACAAGCAAATTGTTTTTTGGGAGGTTGATCAATGATTCAAAACTACGAAAAACTCGGCGCATTTTATCTCGGCAAGGAATATGACCCGGCCACCCGCACGCTTAAAGATGACCTGATCCTCTACGACTCCAAAGACCTTAACACCCACGCCGTCATCATCGGCATGACCGGCAGCGGTAAAACAGGACTCGGCATCGGTCTTCTGGAAGAAGCGCTGATAGACAATATTCCCGTAATAGCTATCGACCCCAAAGGAGATCTGCCCAACCTGCTTTTGAACTTTCCGGATCTTAAGCCCAAGGATTTCCAACCCTGGGTGAACGCCCAAGATGCCCTGAACAAGGGGCTCAGCATCGATGAATTTGCTGCCAAGCAGGCTGAAGCCTGGCGTAAGGGGCTCGCGGAATGGGGCCAGGCACCGGAACGCATGGCACGTCTGAAAGCTGCGGCAGATTTTACCGTGTATACCCCGGGCAGTCATGCAGGGGAACCGGTGAGTGTTTTAAAGTCCTTTACACCCCCGCCGCCTGCGATTCTTGGAGAACCCGACCTGTTTCGCGATTGCATCCAGACGACGGCCACGGGTATTCTGGCTCTTTTGGGTATTGAAGCGGATCCCATCACCAGCCGAGAGCATATCCTGATTGCCAAAATCCTTGAAGATACCTGGTCTGAGTCCAGAAATCTCGATATTGCCGGTCTTATCCATGCCATACAGTCGCCGCCTTTTCAACGCATTGGTGTAATGGACCTGGAGATGTTCTACCCAGCCAAAGAGCGATTTGCCCTGGCCATGCGTCTGAACAATCTCCTGGCGTCTCCGGGTTTTGAATCCTGGATGGAAGGCTCCCCTCTCAACATTGGACAGATGCTTTACACGGACCAGGGAAAACCCCGTGCTTCCATTTTTACCATCAGCCATCTTTCAGATACTGAACGGATGTTTTTCGTTTCCATGCTCCTCAACGAAATTATCGGATGGATGCGAACCCAAGCCGGTACTTCCAGCCTACGAGCTATTTTGTATATGGATGAGATTTTCGGATATTTCCCCCCCATCAGCAATCCTCCCTCCAAGACACCTCTTTTGACCCTTTTGAAGCAGGCACGCGCATATGGGCTGGGTGTTGTACTGTCTACCCAAAATCCGGTGGATCTGGACTATAAAGGACTTTCCAATACCGGTACATGGTTTATCGGTCGTCTTCAGACCGAACGTGACAAAGGGCGTGTTCTGGAGGGCCTTGAGGGGGCTGCCGCGGGCGGTGGATTTGACCGCGGCCGTATGGAAGAGATTCTGGCAGGCCTGGGAAAGCGGGTATTTCTCCTGCATAACGTTCACGAAAACGAACCTGTTATTTTTCAAACCCGCTGGGCCTTGTCCTATTTGCGCGGTCCCATGACCCGGGAGCAGATCAAAACCCTGAAAAAGGATAGCACAAGCCTGGCAACAACCGCCAACAACCTTGCGGATGATCCTTCAGCCGGCGTTCCGCAAAAAACGTTTGAACCCGTTCAGGTTGCAACAGGCCCCCCAACACTGCCGCCAGGAATTGAAACCTTTTATATGCCGGCCTCCGGCGCCGGTCATGGCGTGGTGTATTATCCGGGTGTTATCGGTCGTATGGATGTCCATTACACCAGTGCCAAATATAAGGTCGAGACCACCGAAACACTGGCCCTTGCCGCCCAGCTGGAAGATGGCCCGCTTGCTTTGGACTGGGACAGTGCCGTAGAGGTCGACCCTTTCGCCATTGAGACCACCCCCATACCTGGGGGGCAGTATGCGGATCTGCCTGCAGCGGCATCCAAGGTCACCAGCTACCGCAAGTGGAACAAGGACTTGTTACGCTGGGTACGCCAAAACCGGCCGAAATTGATTTTGCATTCAAAACGTTTTGGCATGACCAGTCATTTGGGTGAATCCGAAGGCGAGTTTCGATCAAGACTGGCTCAGACAATGCGTGAAAAACGCGATCTGGAAGTTGAGAAACTGCGCAGAAAATACAGCAAACGCTTCACCACATTAAAAGATCGGCTGATGCGCTCGGAACAAGCCATTGAAAGAGAAGCCGAGCAGGCCAAAGCCTCGAAAATGCAGACCGCAATTTCTTTTGGCACCGCCGTTCTGGGCGCCTTTCTGGGCCGCAAGGCTGTGAGTGCCACATCGGCTTCACGGGTTGGAACCGCCATGAGATCCGCCAGCCGCGTTAAAAAAGAAAAAATGGATGTAGCCAGGGCCACAGAGAGGGCTGAGTCTATCCGTCTGCAATTGGCTGACCTCGACGAACGCCTGCAGGAGGATATTGATGCGATTGAGCTGTCCTTGGATACGGATGTCGAAAGACTGGAGGAAATCAGTATAAAACCCAAAAGTACCAATATTACGCTGGAAGTCTTTGGGTTGACATGGATGCCATTTAGAAAGAATGCAGGTGGCGGGATAAGTCCTGACTGACATTTCCCCAAAGTTGCATAAACAACATGGCAAAGTATAGATAATGATCTGTTATTATATAAAAATTGTATTGATAGCGCCATTTCTTGGATATTCCCCCAGGTGAATTCTTCCGTCTTCGCTCTCTGAGCTACGCTGGGACAAGAAGGATGGCGTCTATTTTACCATGTTGTTTACCCTACGGGAAAGCCGGAGAACTTCAGATTCTGCGTTGCTGAGGGTTCGAAGTAAAAAACTACGACTTCACCCTCAGGCGCCTTGACTCTAAAGCCCTCCGACTTTTGCAACGCTGGGGATTTGTCTGGGATGGGCCCCAGCGTTATGGCTGCCTGTCAGCTTTTGCTTGCCAGAACAACCATACGGTTGGTCATACACCCGTAATCACCGAGTTTGTCCCGGCGCATAAAATCGGTTTTGAACCGGATATCATGAAATCCGACATCCTCCAGTATGTCCTGAATATGCTGTTGGCTGTATAGTCTCGTACAATAAACATTGTCTCGAATACAATCGTTTGAGGCATTCATAACCTTCTCGCGACAATAGATAACACCCTCTTCCAATTTTCGTTCACGGATAACTTCGAGTTGATTATTGACCCTGTGATGGGCACGTGATTTGAAATTGTCTATAACATGATTTCTATCGGGCAGATCCAGTAATATTATTCCCTGGGGCATGAGCAGACGAAAAGACTCCGTGAGAATTTTCCTGTTTTCACCTTCACGTACAAAGTATCCAAAAGAGCTGCCCATGAGCATGATTAAATCGAAACCACCATCCTGAAATCCCACATATCGCGCATCCCCGCGGACAAATGTCACTGCCAGGTTTTCTCCGGCAGCATTCTGTTTGCCATTCAATAACAGACAGCCTGAATAATCGAACACGGTAATGTTTAAAAACCCACGTCGTGAGAGTTCCAGTGCATGACGCCCCTGGCCCCCACAAAGATCCAGTATCCGCCAGTGTTTGGAAATATTAAGACCCTTTTCCAAAAAATTTACCTCTTCGCGGGTCAAGTGGTCATCACACACTGAACGCGCGTCGGTTTGCAGGTATACGTCATCAAAAATAGACATCCACCAGTTTTCGTCTGCGAGGTGTTTCATGATTGCTTATGTGCCCCAAAGCTGAAAATGCCGTCTGAAGCAAGGATAGCCGGCGAACCTCCCCATGGTTGTGATCTGGCAATGTCGAGTTCTTCCGCTTCGATGTTGATGATGTTCTCAAGTTCGCCGTCAAGCCACATTTTTTCCAATGTAAGGCAGTCTGACCATATGCCGGAGCAATACTGCTTCAAATATTTAATTTGACCAGTTGTAATAATTCTGGGTCTCAAGGCCATTTTTACCGGTCCGAGAAGATAGGTAAATTGCTCACTGATGGCTAGCTTCTTTTGAAGATCCACAGCTTCCAGAACATCCGAAGGGTCCATGTTCAGGATAGCCTCATTCACACGAAGGGTCGCCTCCCGAACGGACATGTCGGAGTTTAAAATCGCCATGGGCTGAAAACCGCCGCCGCTCCCGACGTTTGTCGGGACAGATCCATATCGGCAAACAAAGCCAAACATGTGTCTATCTTCGAACAGACAACGGAAATCCGTCTGATATTGGATAGCCTTGATAATACCTTCGTTCTCATCAAATTCCGGCATGTCCTCTGCCCACAATGAAAGTGGAATTTTTTCCTGGACAATATAGTCGTTCGATTTCAGCGCCAGGCTGATGGCCTCGTCTGCATCATGGTTGACCCCCCCCACACGAACACCCTTTCCGGAATATCCACGTTCGGGCTTGAGTACAAGATTTTCCCAGTTTTGACGGGTCCACGAAATGAGATCGGTAATTGACCTGTCATCCCTGTCTTTTGTTCTGCGATCGTAAAACTGTCTTGTCCATGGTGTACGCAGAATGGTTTCTTTATGAAACCGGGCGTTTGTTTGGGGATCGGTTAAAAGTTCAAAAACACTCTTGGCATTTATCGGTTCAGTTCCTCTGGGATTGATAACCCTGTTTTCAGCCACAGCTCTAAGGACCGGTGACAGATTTTGCTTACGATGCAGATTTAAGAGAACATCGGTGTTGAAATCCATGAAAAGAACGGATACCGGCTGGCCCTTGTAGCAAACCTGACCATTTTCCAGCGCCAGCTCATGCGGTGCCATGAGGGCGCTGGAAATACCATCCACTGCCTGCAGGTGTTTTGCCAGGTTAATATTCTCGATAACATCCGCCAATGTTTCTTCTTCGGCCACAACTGCGATCAGTCCCGGGTTTGAGCCTTCCCGTGACCGGTGTGCCTCTAAAAGCATGTCTACGAAACTGTGGACGGGATAGAAAAGTGGGTGTTCGAAATTCAATTCCACTCCCAATTCATATTTCCTGGACAGCTGGTCCCAGACAGCTTTGCCGATATCCTGCGTTATACGCTGATAATCCCATCCGCCTGGGCTGCCCAGGTTCCATTCGGAGTGGTAACCAATGATGTCATTGCGGTTCAAAAATTCCTCCTTGATGTTATAAATTCTAAATTCGAATATTAAAATTATTGAAGAACCTCGCAGCAAGCTACGAGGAAGCTTCGACCGTAAGGACTTCTACCTAATCTAGATTCGCTCGCTAATCCCGCATCAAGCTAAGGGGAATGCGCTCGCTATTTCGGTTCAAGATCTTTTTCGTGTTTTCAACCTTTCGTGATTTCGGGATAAAAAATCTTTTTCTGTTCAGCTTAAAGCAAGAATCCGATCAAGGTCTTTAAAGTCAATTTCGCCGTTTGATACGGCATGCATGACAAACCCTTTCAAATTGTCCTGACCATATGTCTTGAAAAGTGTTGAAAACCGTTTGAAACCCAAAGTGTAACACAGTTGATAACCTGGGTTCAAAGGGTATTTACGTACAACGGCAGCAGCATCTTCTTTATTGATACCGGTTTTCACCAAGTATTCCAAAGCCGTTGGAAAATCCATTGTGCCGGTCTGAAGACCCAGATCCACTTTTCCTCTCACGGCGCGCCACAGACGCCGCCGCGCCAGTAGTATGTGGTCCTGAGTATTGTGGAGGTATCCGGTCAGTTGTGTGAGTTTCTCTGCAAAACAAGCCCAGCCTTCATAGAAAATCGGTCTTTCAATACAACGTCTGAGTGGTCGGCTGAGGCCTAACCGGGCCGTATCTAATAAGTGATGTCCCGGGTAGGTTTCGTGAGCGGTAAGAATTTTAAACTCCCGCTGATATGCCTTGCGGGATTCAGCTGGATTGTCTGCATTGATAACATAAAAGATGCCCCCCGTCGGTGGATGATGGGGCTGAACGCTGTAACTGGATGCCGTTCTGATGGTAGACAGAAAAGAGGGCACGGGAAGTACCTGGACCGGGCAGCTAGCGAAAGTACTTTCGGATAAAATTCCGGTGGACAGGCAGTGTTTTGCAAGCTGCATGACCTGACCATGGTACATGGCCACAAGCCCTTCGTCCGGAACTGTCGGTAAAGAAATCGTTTCAACCGCAGCTTCCCATGCCAACCCTTTCTCAATGCTCGCAGCAAGTTTTATGAGATCCGATTGCATGTCATGTATCTCAGAATCCAGTAAAGCCTGGATTGAAGGGATATCGAGCCGACAGTTCAAATGATTCCGGAAAATGTTTTCCACTAGGTCTATGGGCATACGAAAGTCAGGTTTTGTCTTTGCCTTACGAAGAAATTTTTCAAGTTCTCCAAGGCCTGGCAGGGATGCTTTCAACCCCGGCAGCCGTGAGATCAGAGACATGATATATTGTTTTGTCTCAGCCAGCATGGCGAGACCGAGATCACGGAACAGTGTCGGTATATTTTTCAGAGACCATCTGATGCTGTGGATAAAGGCGGGAAGGGTTTCGGCACGTGCAACACCGGCTGATGGATCTTCTGATTCCAGGGCTTCTGCAATGCCCAGACATACAATGGTCAGGTGGAAGGTGGGCTGTATTTCCCAGGTGCGAACCTCGGTTAATTGTTCCCTGAGGGTTGTGATGGTACGCGTTAATAACGAAAGGTCAATCTGCGTCTCAAGATCCTGTTGAATTGTATCTTCATTCTGACGTCTAAATACCTCTAGGGCGTCTTCATACCCTGCGAGCTTACTTGCAAAACTGTTTACGGCACTTTCTGAAAAGGTATCCCAGCAGGACCAGTCTATTTTCTCTGATTTAACCTGGGGGAAATAGAAAAATTCATCGCTGGCTGAAGCAATGGGAAATTGATCGGCCGATGCCGCAAAAAATTCCTGGCAGATGTCTTCTATGCATGGGTATGATTGAATCATTGTTTTACGTATTCTTTCGATTTTGGAAGTAATCCACTTATTTTGCTTGAATTTTCTGTGAATAGCCGGGAAGTGATTCCCACAAAGTATCCCAGTCCTTTCCCAAAGACAATATTAATATTGCTTGACATCCACCAAATTAAAAGGCAGGCTAACAGAGCATAACCTACCAATAACAAAAGATATTCTCATACTACAGTTTAAGAGAAGTCATATGAAACTACGATGGAAATATTTTTTTATTCTCCTCTCGGTTAGCCTGGTTCCCCTGTTAATCACCACCGGCATCAGCCAGAGAGCGTCAAAAAAGCTGGGAAAATCACTTTCCACAGAAACTTACAATACCCTGGCGCAATCGGCGCGAAGAGAGATTGTCTCTGCCACAGAAAATTACGCCATGATTACGCTTAGATCAAAATCATCCCTGGAATTGGCTTTGCAGGTTCTCATCAGGGAGTCTGCTATAGCCTTGGCCCTACCACCACCAGAACCAAGCAAAATATATTTTGCAGATGATTTCGATACGTCTAATACAGCTCCTGAGGATATAGGACTCTCTTCTATTCACATGAAAGTACTGAAAGACGGGCACTTAACGCCTAAGTCAATCAGCTACACACATCCAAATTTTTTAGTAGCACCAGGTGTTGACTGTAGGGAAGTTGAAGAAGATATCACCAAGTTTACACGTTTGATACCTGCATTAAAAGATATCGCAGGTGTTTTTGAAGGGAGTCTTTTCTGGATCTACGCCAGTCTGGAAAGTGGTGTACATCTTTCCTATCCAGGACATGGCGGGTATCCTCCGGACTACGACCCCCGCACCCGTGCCTGGTACACGAGTGCAAAGAAGAGAAGAGGAATGACCTGGAGTCCACCGATTATGGATATTACCACCAACCAGTTAACATTTACCGTCTCAGCGCCCTTTTTCAATTATGATGGTTCAATGGCTGGTGTAGGCGGCATCGACGTGTTGATTCCCAATGTTTTATTGAAAAGCCAAATTTCCTCACAATGGTCAAAAAGCATCCAGTCTTTTCTTTTCAGCCTTTCCGACGTACCGGGAGGTGGCAAAAAGCAAGAATGGGTATTGTCGCAAAAGGGAAAGAGAGATACATTCAAACAAAGGGCTCGAGATCCTAAAAATGACACCTATCTCCAGGAAACACCCAAAGGCTTCTCAAAATTAATTCCCTTCATTGAAAAAGAGCCCTCAGGAAGCGTAGTGATGCCCTATCAGGGAGTAGATTCCTTTTGGGCCTATGCTTCCATATTCCCAGATCTATATTTTGTGATAATCGCACCAAAATCCATGGTCATGGGTCTTCCTGAACAAGTAGACACAAAATTTAAAGTTTATGCCCAGGATCAAATGATCATTTCAATTACCGCCGTCATCATCGGTGTTGTTTTTATCGCCGGCATCGCCTTCCTGCTCTCCCAAAAGAGTAACAACAATGTGAAGTCAATCGTAAAAGGTATCAAGCGCCTGGAAAAAGGGGATTTCACTGCACGATTAAATCTTCAGTTCAATGATGAACGCGATATGATCATCACCACCTTCAACCACATAGTCCCCAGGCTTGAAGAACATCTGCGCATGAGCAGGGCCCTGGGTGTGGCCAAAGATGTTCAACAGAGTCTTTTACCTAAAAAAAATCCCATGCTACAAGGCTTTGACATCGCCGGATCGAGTCTCTACTGCGATGAAACAGGCGGAGACTATTATGATTTCATCAATCTCAGTGAGGGCCGTATGGCGGTTGTCGTCGGGGACGTGTCCGGTCACGGGGTATCATCAGCCCTGCTAATGGCGACAGCCAGGGCTTTAATCATGCTGCGTGCCTCCATGCCCGGTCGTGCAGCCAGTATAATAAATGATGTAAATAAGCATTTAAGCCTGGACACTTATGATACTGACAATTTTATGACCTTTTTCTATTGTGAATTAGCGCCGGCCGTTCAAGAGGTGTGCTGGATAAGGGCGGGCCATGATCCAGCTTTGATTTACGATCCCATCACAGACACCTTTGATGAACTCAAGGGTCACGGGCTTGCCGTTGGTGTAGATTACAAGTTCGAATATGAGGAATTTCAACGTACCCTCACCACCGGACAGGTAATCCTGATCGGAACCGATGGTATATGGGAAATGCGTAATGAAGCAGATGATATGTTTGGAAAGGAAAAACTGAAAAAAATCATACGCACAAATTATGCGGCCTCAGCGAAAAAGATCATTGGGATCATTTCGGACACATTGAAAGATTTTCGTGGCAGCAAACAACCGGAAGATGATGTCACCATGGTGGTGATAAAAGTAGAGGATGAGCCTGCTTAAGCGATCGTTTTTTGGGGTTACTCCGGAATCGGTACAACATAGAACAAAATGGAAAAGAAATGAAAAATGCTTCCGGCCAGTACAAACAGGTGCCAGATGGCATGGTGAAATTTTAATTTTTCCCAGCAATAGAACAGAATACCGGCCGTGTATGCCAGCCCACCCAAAACAAGAAAAATAATGCCGCCGGTTGCCACAGATACGATCAAAGGCTTGATGGCCACCACTACCACCCAGCCCATGCCGACATACAAACCCAGGGACACCGCACTAAAGCGCCTCATGAGGGGCAGTTGAAGCACCAGGCCAAGCACGGCCAAACCCCATATCACGCCAAATAGCCACCAGCCCCATGGGCCGTGAAGACTCACCAAAGTAAACGGTGTGTAGGTACCTGCGATGAGCAGGTATATGGCAGCATGGTCCAGAACCTGCAAAATGCGCTTTGCACGGGCATGTTGAATACTGTGGTAAAGTGTGGAGGCCGTGTAAAGAAGAATTAGCGTGGCACCGTAAATACTAACACTGACGACATGCCAAACATTGCCATAAATGCCGGCAAATGCCGTCAGAATCCCCAACGCGGTAATGGCCAGCACAATACCGATCCCGTGTGTGATGCTGTTCGCAATCTCTTCACCCATGCTATATTGCTTGACACGCGTTTCCATATGGCCGGATTCCTATCTCCTTTGGCAGAACAAGCTTAGAAACAACTGTAATACATATCCGAGTCGATGTATAACGCATTTCGAACACCTTACATTTATTTTACAATACGGGTGGGGTGGCAGGAGAAAAAACGAGGGATGCGAGGAGTCAAGACAATGGATGGCCGGAAAGTGACCCTTTCTACCACCAGCAGACAACTTCGTCGAAATCAAAAATCAGATCGATTAGCTCGTCGTAATCAGGTGCTTCCCCTTCCATTTCGAACAATGGTATCTGAAGACAGCTGTACCCCAGTGACAGGGTGTACATAAATGTTCGCTGCAGATCATCGGTCGGCGTTTTGAGAACATGCAACATTTTCTTTCTTTTAGGCATTGATTTCCTCCTTCCTATTGCCCCGGTTTCCAAAGGGGATGACCAGATCCATTTTTTTCAATTCTCGTGCCAGCTTCTCCAGGGGAATATGCTTGAAGCCATGCCGTTCGTTTATCTTCAGATTAGAATAGGCTTCGCACTCCATTTCTTCCAGCCATTCCAAATTTTCTTCTAGAGCTTCGTTCATCTCCACCTCGACATCGAACACGAACAGATAAGCCCAATAGTTATGGGCCGCCAACCCCAGGGCAGTACGGGTACCTTCCCATACATCCTGGGGTCTGCGCACAACCACGGCACAATGCTTGATGTTTTCCATAAAGATTGCTCCCTTAACAAAAATGCTTACACAATTTTATTTGAAGAACGCCGCAGTCTTGATAAATCGGCATCTTACAAAGTCGCGTAACGATGGTTCTCATTTGCTGTTTAAAAGGTTAAATAGCGGTCGCAGTCGTAGATCATCTCTGCATGCCACGACTGTGAAGAATAAGCGCTGCCGTCAAGGATTGCCTTGGATTCGTCCAGTTCGAGGCTTTCAAACCCGACCTTGCACAGAGCGACGTCGACGATGCCTGCCAGTGCTTCCATCTGCGGATCCGTACACAGCCGTGTGCCTTCGTGGGTGAAAAATACTTTCACTGCAACATCTTTCTTTTTGGCTGCTTTACATAGCAGCATCAGTTTTTTCAAATGACGATCCGAAGTAACATAAATACCCAGTGTTTTTTTCATATTGCATCCTCAATCAAACCTTGAATTGCAGGTAACACCCCATAGAGCCCACTGCTTGCCGGGTCGCGATATTTTATGAGAAATTTCCAATTCCACCGCCGCCCGTTCTTCAGGTCCGAGGGACAGGCGATCCAGACTGTTTTTTATCCCGGCCCAGAAAAGACCCCGGTAAAACTCCCGCATGCCCTTGATTTCTGCAGTTAAAAATCGCTCTTCAACAGAACCCAGGGGGGTTTCAGGGTCCAACCCGGGTCGGTCTCCATTGCCTGTGGATGTCACCAGAACGGCAGCCAGGCGAAACCGTCTGCAGTCGCCCCTGCTTTCAACCGGATCTTTTTTCCATTTGATATGCATCGCGTGACCGCCTGCAATAAAATTGCCACAATGTGGTATTTATATATTTAAGTCGCGTAAGGTCTGGTGTCAATATCTTTTATGCTATATTGATTTAGGGCCCTTTCCTCTCCTATTGCGTCGATAGATTTGACACATCCCAATCCCATGCATAGGTTTGCTGCTGGGAACGTACATTCCTGAGCAGGCAATACCTGCCCGATTCTACGGTTAGAAATGAAAACCGATTCCTTTGGATTACAAATGGGGCAATTTATATGGATGTAGACAATGGCTTGATTACAAAACCGATTCCCGGATTGATTGCCCAATTGGCCATTCCCGCCAGTATCGGTATGTTTTTCAACACCATGTTCAATGTGGTGGATACCTATTTCAGCGGACTGATCTCCACCGAAGCCATTGCGGCACTGTCCCTGTCCTTTCCAGTGTTTTTTGTCATATTGGCCATCGGATTTGGCATCAGCACCGGTACGACGGCATTGATCGCCAATGCCCTGGGTGCCGGGGATGAGAACAAGGCGCAGCTTTACGCCATTCAATCCGTGTCGTTCACTGTCCTTTTGTCCCTGGCGCTGACGCTGTTAGGTCTTTTTACGGCACCTTTTCTCTTTGGTATTTTAGGGGCTGAAGGCACCTACCTCGCTATTTCACTGTCTTACATCAACATCATCTTTTACGGTCTGGTGTTCTTTTCCCTGACCTTTGTTCTAAATGCAATTCTGACGGCCCAGGGTGACACCAAATCATTTCGCAATGTGTTGATTATTGGTTTTTTTCTCAATTTGATTTTCGACCCCTGGTTTATCTACGGCGGGTTTGGTTTGCCGGCCATGGGCCTTGCCGGTGTGGCATGGGCTACAATTTCAATTCAGCTGTTCAGCACGCTGTTTATGAGCATGCGTGTCATCAAATCCGGCTTGATATGCCGGGAATGCTGGGGCATGTTCATTCCACGGCATCGTTTTTTTATGAATATCGCAAAGCAGGGCTTTCCAGCCAGTTTGAATACCATGAGCATCGCCATCGGGATCTTCATCATTACCTGGTTCATCAGCAAATATGGCCAGGCTGCTGTGGCTGCCTACGGTATTGCCACCCGGGTGGACCAGATCGCCTTATTGCCCATCATGGGGCTTACCACAGCAACATTGACGCTGGTGGGTCAGAACAACGGTGCAACATTTTATCAACGCTGCCGGGAGGTGTACAGAAAAGCGATGATTTACGGCATCTTCATCACCACGGTGAGTATGATCATCGTATTTTTCTTCCCCCATTTGATTATGAAAATTTTCACCCAGGATGCGTCGGTGCTGGATATCGGTACTTTTTATTTAAGAATTTCGGCCTTTATTTACTGGGCCTACATCATCCTGTTTGTAGCCGTGGCCGCCCTTCAAGGCTTGAAGCGGCCCCTGTATGCCATCTGGATAGGGATTTACCGTCAGATTCTGGCACCGGCAATTGTGTTTTATGTCCTGGCCAGTCTGCTGGGGATGGGTCTTACCGGGATTTGGTGGGGAATTTTTCTGGTCACCTGGTCCGCCACCATTTTTACCTTGTTTTATGTCCGCAGGACCATGAACACGATGTTTGTGCCAGCAAATAAGTCTACTGCGGATGTAAGAAATTAAGTTTTCATTCGTGCAGCAAACTCCGTAAACCCTTTCATATACTTAACAAGTTGCCCTTTTACCCCATCATCCGTGAGGTTCCCCTCTTTATCAAATTTGCCAGTGGCACCGCTCACCCACAGCAGTCTTCCGGACCATACCTGTGTCCCCAGGACACGTAATACCGGAAGCCAAGCATATTGGGAAAAAGCAGTGCCAAAACTTCCCGGTGTGACACCCATAAGCCCAACAGGCAGATTCCCGAATATGCGTACACGGTCTTTTGGCGGACGCGTCAGCCAATCTACTGCATTCTTAAAAACACCAGGAATCGAGTTGTTGTTTTCCGGCGTCACCATCAACAAACCATCCGCAGATGCAATCAGGTTTTTTAAATCCTCGACAACTATAGGGATGCCTTCTGCTTCTTCCAGGTCCGCATTATACAAAGGAATGCCTTTGATGGAACCTATGGTGAGCGAACATCCCTCCGGAGCCATTTCAGCCGATGCTCGTAACAGACCGGAATTATAAGAATACCTTCTCAGACTGCCAGATATTCCAACGATATGTACCATATTAATCTCCCCTGTTTTCAGGTTTAAGAAATGAGGGTATTACAAACCAAACAACTGATCAATTTCATTAAGAAAATATTTGTATATGGCCTGATTGGCATGTTCAACGCGCAGATTAAAGTCAATATCCAACACACCCCAGAGAGTCGCCAGTTCCTTAACCTGATTGAGTAACTGGCGGCCATCCACAAGCTGACTGCAGGAATTCGTACATCTGCCGCAGTCGATACACAACCAGATGGAAGGAGACCGCATCAACTCATCGACCATTCCAAGATTGATCATGCGAAACAGTACCCGGGGGTCAAATACCGATCGTTCACAAATGATTGGGCAAGCACTGCTGCATTCTCCACAGGTAAAACAGGCCAGTGACCGGGACGATACCATCGTAGCCCAGATATCTTTATCAATAGGAATAGATTTTTTTTTTGTAATGGTCGACGTCAAGGGCCGAACCGGTTGTTCCAACCAATCATGCCACATCTGGTCAGTTAAATTTTCGAATTCTTCATTGAAACAGTGATTGACGGCATGCCAGCGAACTCTTTGGAATTTGGTAAACAACGTATGATACCGCCTCAACGTGTCCGTGGAAACAATCCCCTTGAAAAGGGTCTTGTTGCGTACAAACGCAATCAGCGTGGACGGACTGACGGTGTTTGGACAAACATTCATACAACGCCGGCAGGTCAAACAGTACCATATTTCCGGCATATGCAGCAGATCCTCCAGCAATCCCAGATTGGCCATACGGACTATTTTCTGAGGTCTCAGACGATTTGTGGCTATGTTTACAGGGCACTCAAAGTCACAGGAACCGCAGGTCCAGCACATGCTTGCCGCGCTTTGTGACGCCTGTTCAATCTGTCGACCAAAATTCACATCTGGCGTGATAAAAGATCCCATGTTCTATCCTAAGAATGTTACGAAATAACCAGGCTGATTGTCGATGTTTTAATATCTAAACAAGAATATCAAACCTGTCTATGCTGCAAATATCAGGGTCTGGGGTGGTTGTGCGCTATTTGTGCCGCAGGATCTGGAGCATCAAATAACCACATTGTGACACAACAATTGATCTAAATCAATACTAAAAAAACGGTCGGATAAATCAGGAGCATTCAATTTGATCTCCATGGCCGATAGTATTGACCCTATTGCCGCAACCGCAATGTGGCGCACCTTTTATCATCTTGACATGCAATCATCGGCTCCTTATACTTCATGATCCAAAAAGTAATGTCTTTTACGGTTTCATCATGCTTGGAATAAAAAACACCATCTCAGAAAATATTTTGATCCTCGGCCTCGGGGGAGTAGGATACTACCTGGCTAAACGCCTGGCGCATGAAGGGTACACCATTACCGTCATCGAGTCGGAGGGTCGGTTGATTCGTGAGGCAGACGGCACCCTGGATGCCCGGCTGATGCAGGGCAATGCCATGAGCATCGAATGCTGGCGTGAGGCCAATGCCGGGAAAATGGATTACCTTATCGCCGTTACGGACAATGATGCCGTGAACATGATGGCATCCATCATTGCCCATCGCTTTGGCATCCCACGTAAAATTGCCAGGGTCCGGTCCCTGGAATTCGGGAATGAAGATTCGTTTCTTTCGGATGAAGACCTGAAAATCGACCTGATCATCCACCCGGAAGAATTGGCGGCCCAGGAAATCGTCAGGATCATCAAACTCAGAGCCGGCAACGATATTATCGAGATCGCCAACAGTCAGGTCCAGGTCATGGCCACGCGAGTCCGGGAATCATCCTCTCTGGCCCACAAAAAGCTGAAAGAGATTTCCCAGACCTATCATGAGTTTCCATTTCGGGTGGTCGCCATTGCCCGGGGTATCGCCACTGTCATTCCGGGTGGGAACGACACACTTTTGCCTCAAGATCAGATATTTATTATGGCTGGCACCAAGGATTTGCCGAAGCTGATGTCCCTCACCGGCGACAGCCAGCAGCACAGTCACCGGGTGATGATCTTGGGCGGTGGTCTGGTGGGGAATCGTGTTGCCCAGTTACTGGAAAAAACCGTCCAGGTTACCCTGATAGAAAAAGAAGAAAAATCGGCTGAAGAATTGTCTTTTGTATTAAAAAATACGGAGGTCCTGCATGGAGATGGTTCCGATGCCAATGTCCTCCAGATGGCCGGTCTCATGGATATGGACACGTTTATCACCGCAACCGGGGATAATGAGACCAATATCATGACCTGTCTGCTGGCAAAGCACCTTATGCATGAAAAAGACTTTGAAGAAAAGTCCCGCCAAAGAAAATCCATCTGCCTGGTCAATAAAGAAGACTACCTGGTGCTGGCAGCCACCATGGGATCGGATATAGCATTAAACAAGAAAATACTGGCCGGCAACGAAATTCTGAAATTCATTCGAATGGGCCAACTCTTGTCCGTAGCACATCTACATGGCTCTGATGCTGAAATGGTGGAAATCGTGGCCGAACCCAACGCGCCCGTTACCCGCAAACCCCTGTCCAAATTGGATCCCTCTTATTATGGAAAGATTATCATCGGTGCTATTTTTCGCGATGAAAAATGGCAGATCGCCGTGGGCGACACCCGAATCCAGGATAATGAGCGGGCCATCGTTGTGTGCAAGTCTCTGTCTTTAAAGGATGTGCAGCAGTTGTTCTTTGCCAAAAAATAAGACCTACGTTGAGCAATTGCAGAGATAGACTTATTTTTTCCAGAAGGATGGGTAAAATATCACCAGGGCCGAGAACATCTCCAGCCTGCCCACCAACATATTCCAGGACAGAAACCACTTCCCAATAACAGAAATGTGAGCATAGTTTTCAGAGGGGCCGATGCTGCCGAATCCTGGGCCGATATTCATCAGTGTGGCGATAACGGAGCTCATGCCGGTGACATAATCCATGTCGTCCACCAGCACCATGAAGCAACCACCGCCGAAAACAAGAAAAATATTAACAATAAAATAGCATATGGCCAGGTCGATAATAAGGCGGTCGATAGGTCGGCGGTTCAGGCGGACGGTGACCACTGACATGGGTTGAAAAAATATTTTTTTTATAGATGCCACCATGTATTTCCAGACAATGACATAATGGACCACTTTGATACCGCTGGTGGTTGATCCGGCGCAGGCACCGATAAAACAGGATGCATAGAGAAACATTTGTGCTGCCTGGGGCCATTTTTCATAATCGGCAGTGGTGAATCCGGTTGTGGTCAGGAGGGACACAATTTGAAATGTGCCGTATCGTATGGAATCCTCCAGACTGCTGTAAGTTCCTTCTTTCCATAATATCCATGCCACCATGCCACAGAAAAAGAGCAAAAAACCCACATACCAGCGGAATTCGGTGTTTATTCTGATAACCTTCCATTCCCCTTTGACCATATGGTAGAACAACATAAAGGTCATGCCGCCAAAGAACATGAAGATGGTAATCACCCAATCAAAATAAGCGCTGTCATAATGTCCGATACTGGCATTTTTTGGCGAGTATCCCGATGTCGATACCGTCCCGAAAGAATGGCACAACGAATCGAAAAGGGACATGCCGCCAAAACATAACAAGGTCGTTTCCAGGACATTCAAGGTAAGGTATATGCCCCAGAGCCAGATCATGGTATCTCGGTTGCGGGGCATGAATTTTTCTTTGGTAATTACCTGGCCGGGGCTCGATTCAGCGCGAAAAATACGCACGCCACCCATGCCATGGGGAAGAAAGATAACGGTCAGGGTTAGAAACCCCATGCCACCCAGCAAATGGGTTTGGCTCCGCCAGAAGAGTAAGCCGTGCGGGACAATTTCAATATCCCTCAGAATCGTTGCGCCACTGGTGGTATACCCGGACATCATTTCAAAAAAAGCATCGGTAAATGAAGGAATGGAGCCGTGAAACATGAATGGCAGTCCCGACACTGCGGAAATCAGAATCCATCCAAATACGGCAATAAAAAAACCGTCTTTGATGTTCAGTTCATAGTGTCTTCGAAAAAACCACCACAGGGGCCATCCCAACAAAAGGGTAATAAAACCGGAGATTAAAAGGGAGAACAGATCGTTTTCCCTGTAATAAATGGAACAGGCCAATGGCAGTACCATAGAACAACCTGTAACGATCAGCAATTTTCCCAGGACATTTGCGATGGATGCAAAATTCATAAGCGGCTCAGAAAGAAATTGACACCTAAATTGAAACACCCAATTAGGTAACAGTCTTCCTGTTTACACTAAAACCAAGGAAAAATCAAAAGTCATCGTTTAAGATTCCCTGCAGCATGCGCAGCAATGCCGAATCACAAAACCTGCAGGGAATCTTATTGGTAAAGATTTTATTGATTGATTGTTCTACAAACCGCGTGCTCGGCACGCGGTTCCGAACCTGAACTTGCGGAGACGCGCCGTCTCCTTAGAACCTATCTCAAAATAAATCTGAGTGCCTCTGGCGGCGTTGCGGAACAGCTCAAAATGCTCACATACTACGTGTATGCTCCGCTTTTTCGCGGCCCAGCGCCTTGCCATAAACCCTAATTTTTTTTGAGATGGGTTATAGTCTTTCCCCCTTTTGTTCATGAAATGTTCAGCCGTTGTTGGTCTTTCCTTTTCTCTGGCCAACGTCACGGCCCTGACCCTGGCCTCGGCCACCGGCACGCCCTCTACCTTGGCCGGTGCCACGACGTCCGCCTCTAATTTTCTGATCCTGGGGCTCTTGACTGTTGCCTCCGCAGGGTCCCTGGCCTCTGCCTGTTCTCCGACCCTGTCCGTCCCTGCCGGTACCGTCTCTTCGTGGCATATTGCTCACCTCCTTTCTTTTAAATCAGATATGAAACGCGGTTTCTTGGGTCTGGACATATGATCACGCCTTTATGGGCATTTGCCCATAACATAGAGCGCGTTCAGCGGCACGTCAAGAACTATTATGGTCATATGATCAAAACTATTGGATGCGCTTTACAGCCTCTTTGGATAAAAAATAGCAACTGCCTTGACTTTATGGGTTTTGTTCCCCATGTTACTTAAAATAGTTATTCCAGCCAAAGGAGTTCGCAATGCAAAAAGTTGAAAATGGATTGTATGTAAGTGTCGATTACACAGGTACGCTGGAAAGTGGCGAAGTGTTCGATAGTAGCAAAGACCGTGAACCTCTGGAAGTTCACATGGGGGCCGGTAATATGATTCCCGGGTTTGAATCCGCCCTCATGGGTATGACCCTAAACGAGAGTAAAACCTTTACCCTTTCTCCGGAAGAGGCGTATGGCCATCGTGACGATAGCCGCACCTATGATTTCCCCAGGTCTGAAATCCCCCAGGGAATGGAACCCGAGGTGGACCAGATCCTTGCGTTAACCAATCCAGATGGCCAGCAAATCCCTGCCCGGGTAGATCGTATGGATGACGAAACCGTTTTTTTTGATCTCAACCACCCCCTGGCAGGCGAATCTCTTACCTTTGCAGTGCAGGTGTTGGGTATCAGCGAAACCGCGGTTCAACCAATTGATGGATGCAATTGCAGCTCTTTTGATGGTGGTTGTGGTTGCGGTGATTCCGGCTGCTGCTGAAAGACCGACAATCCATGAATATTTCTTTTCTTCGTTGTTTAGCCCTGATGGGGATCTTTATGGGATTGGCAAATCCCCTGTTCACCTATGCTGATGAGAAGGTATCAGGGGATTATCCCTCTCTTGTGTCGTCTCTGAAGATAGACGATTCTCTTAAGTTTTGTAATGAAGAAGTCCCCGTCAAAATTCAGGAAATCCGGGAGCGATTTGAAAAAGAGCTTTTGCTTTCCCTCTGGGATCGACCACAGGTGATTCTCTGGCTGAAGCGCTCCCACCGCTATCTCCCTCACATAGAAAAAATGTTGGAAGAAAACGGTCTGCCGGACGATCTCAAATATATCGCCGTTGCCGAGAGCGCCTTACGGCCCCATGCCGGTTCAAGAAAAGGGGCCATCGGCTTTTGGCAGTTTACACGTGCCACCGCTCGGAAATACGGACTGGTTGTCGACAAATACGTGGATGAGCGCCGAAACATTTTTGCCTCAACAGCAGCAGCGATTCGGTATTTGAAACAGCTTCACCAAGATTTTGGGTCGTGGACCCTTGCCGCTGCCGCATACAATATGGGCGAAGGCGGCCTCATGGCCGAAATAATGGAACAGGGCACGAATAACTATTACAAGCTGTATCTTCCCCTTGAAACACAGCGATATCTCTTTCGTATTCATTCAGTAAAGCTGATTTTTTCAGATCCGGAAACCTACGGTTTCAGCATGACGAAAAAAGATGCTTATCCACCGCTTTCCTTTGAGCAAGCCCAGGTGGTCTGTTCTCAGGAAACCCCTATACGGATTCTTGCCCAGGCGGCAAAGACACATTTCAAAACGATTAAGGACCTGAATCCTGAACTTCGAGGCCACTATCTTGCCAAGGGGGAACATACGATTCTTGTACCCAGGGGGTCCTCAAAGGGTTTCCAAAAAAGATATGCGAACCTAGAAAAAAAGTATGCTGCCACCCGGGAGGAAAAAATCTATATCGTCAAAGAAGGGGACAATCTTTCTGTCATTGCCGACAGGTTCGGTGTTCCATTGGCAGCCCTCATTATCTGGAACCGCCTTGATCTTCAGCGCCCTATTCATCCGGGCGACCGCCTGATTATAAATCGAGCTACTTTCAAACCCTGAAAAGTTCTCCCTTTCTATCCAAATCTTGAAGCAATTCTGCAATGATTCGTGCACCATTACCCACACGCTCCACACACTTTTCGTGATCGTCGGACATTTTATAGATCATGGCCGCTTCGAGATCCGTGAAATCCACACCGGTCATTTCAAAGCATGAATGCCCCCCGATACCTTCGGTCAGTGTTCTTACCATGCGCTGAGCCGGCATAATGATCGGCATCATGCCGTCAAGCCCGGACGCAAGCTTTTCCCTGCCCACCAGCAGGCCCAGAATCATAAGACTCGCTGTATGCACACCGCAGGTCATCGAACTCATCATTCCTCCCTGCATGGCACCGCCGGCACGCAGCACCATGCGGTTTTCCATACCCAACGCCTCCATGAAAGACCACAGGATGCTCTGGGTGCAGCTGTCATATTTCTTCAGATAGGTCATGGACTGCATTTTCATTCTTTCCGGCCATTGTAAATCCCTCGGTACTGCGTATAAATGCCTTTGGGTCTGCATCTGTGTAGGCGCTGCTTTCATCACAATTCTCCTTTTCCTATGGTTTTAAAGTTAGATAACTTTCGAACTATTAAGACAAAATTTTTTAACGTGTAAAAAACACCCTGAGCTGATCAATGATATCCGGATCTATCCAGCAGGCAATGTTCTGGCCCCTGCGTTCTGTCCTGATGATTCCCACCCGCCGAAGCTCCTTGATGTGATGGGATACCGTGGGTTTTCCCACTGCCAGCTCCTTACCCAGATCGCCGATAAACATGGTATCCACCGCTGTGCTCATATTGTAAATACCCTCTGTGCCCGGGCGGCAGCAGGTGCTTAACTTCAGAAATATCTTCAAGCGATTTGGATTGGACAGGGCCTTGAAAATATCTGCCATGCGTTCAAGGTGTATTTTTTGATTGTTCGACATATATCGAATTATAAGGATCGAAACTATCATGTCAAGCTTTTTTTATACAACATGCATCATTTTGGGTTTTCATCTGTTCTTGCCAGGATGATCTTCGCAAATTTCCCCAGACTTAAACCCTGAACAATAATAGAAAATACCACCACCGAATAGGCCATGGTCAAAATGATATCCCGTTGGGGGCCTGCCGGCAAGGACAGAGCCAAAGCAACCGAGATACCTCCCCGTAGCCCACCCCATGTGAGGATGGAAATCGCACCGGGTGTAAACGTTTGGAATGCCCGTAACAGAGAAATCGGAATAGAGATGGCAATAAAGCGGGAAACCAGTACAACCAGGATAATGAGCAACAAGGCCCATAGCAAAGAAGACGTTATATGGACAACCAACACTTCCAGGCCGATGAGAACAAATAAAAGAGCATTGAGAATTTCGTCAATCAGCTCCCAGAAAACATCCATTCGGTAACGCGTCTCATCTGACATCCCCAGATGACGCCCCTGGTTACCAATCAATAGTCCGGCACAAACAATGGCAATGGGACCTGACAGATGAAGCGCATCTGCCAGGGCATATCCACCTGCAGCAATGGCCAGGGTCAGCAGAATTTCGACCTGATAGTTGTCCACACTTTTGAGGAGCTTATACCCCAGATAACCGAGAACAAGACCGAAAACACCCCCGCCCAAGGCCTCCTGAACAAAGAGAGCGCCGACATGGGTCAGACTGACATCATGGGCACCGGCAGCCATTTCCATTATAATCAAAAACACGACGATACCTACACCGTCGTTGAAAAGGGACTCCCCTGCAATCTTTGTTTCAAGGCTTTTGGGAACACCGGCGGTTTTCAGAATCCCCAACACGGCAATCGGATCGGTTGGCGAAATCAGAGCACCAAAAAGCAGACAATAGATATAAGACAGGTCGATACCAAACCAGTTCAGTACACCCCATGTGGCAGTACCCACCAGAAAAGTCGACAAGAGGGTCCCCAGGGTTGCCAGCGTACCGATGCTCCATTTTTTTTCCGCCAGATCATTGATGTTGATGTGCAGTGCGCCGGCGAAAAGAAGAAAACTGAGCATCCCCTGAAGCAATGTCTTGTCAAAGTCGATCTGCAGTAAAAAGTTTCGAACATGATCCTCTATGTGGAATCCGCCCCAGGACAAAATATTCAACAGCAGTGATAATCCCAGGGCAATCACCATGACACCGATACTTACCGGCAGACCCACGTAGCGCAGATTGATATAGCTGAAAAGAGCCGTGATGGTGATTAAAATGGCAAATACATGGATGATGTCCATTCCAGAAGACCTTTCCCGGGGATTTCTGCTCTCTTTATGTATTAAACGGCCTAAAAAACCATTACTTGCAAGCTGATAAATCTTTAAGGGCACCGGTCAAGACAGACACCCCTTTTTCGATATCATCCCACTCGGTCCACTCCATGGGTGAATGACTGATGCCTTTCACGCTTGGCACAAATATCATCCCTGTCTTGGCGATTGAGGCCATGTTCTGGGTGTCATGACCAGCACCGCTTGTCATTCTCTTGAATCTAACACCTGTTCGAACCGCTGCTTTTTCGATTGTTCTAACGATCGCATTCGACAGTTTGACAGGCGCTTGTGTATCTGAAGATTCCATGCGCACATCCAAGCCCTTCTCCTGCGTTAACCCGTTCAAAAATGATATGGTTTCATCTGTTAAGCACTGCATGCTCTTTAGTGATGTACTCCTGATGTCAAACCCCAGTTTCACCATTGCCGGAATTACGTTCATGTTATTAGGGTAAACACTCAGATAGCCGGTGGTGCCGACAATAGGGGAAATCTGTGATTGGGCCATCTCCAGTGCCCGTCTGTTTATAAACCTGACCGCATCTGCAGCCACCACCAACGCATCCTGCCGCAAATGCATGGGTGTTGTACCTGCATGCCTTCCAACGCCCGTGATAATGGATTTTAGCCATGTAATACCGCTAATATGCTCCACAATGCCCACAGGGATATTTTCGGTGTCCAGAGCCGGCCCCTGTTCGATGTGCAGTTCCATAAATGCGTCGATATCGTCGCTACAATATTCAAAATCACCTTGATAGCCATTTTCTGTGAGTACCTCCTGGAGGGTCCGGCCATGGGTATTTCTTGTTGAAAGAGCCTCGTCTGCGCTCATTTTGCCAACCAGAAACGCGCTCCCCAGCATGGCGCCAACCATAAAAGCTGACCCCTCTTCACCAGTGAAGGCTACCACTTCAATGGGTCGCTGGTTTTGAAAATCTTCATCACACAAACGTCGGACAGCCTCAATTCCGGCAAAAACACCCAATGCACCGTCCAGATGGCCGCCATTTATCACACTGTCCAGATGGGAACCCACCATAACGGCTTTTTCACGGTTCATGGAACCATCTTTCCTGCCAAAAATATTGCCCACCCGATCTATCCGGACTGAAAGACCGGCAGTTTGCATACATTTGACCGTAAAATCACGCAGAACCTTGTTTGCCAATGATCCTTCCGGTCGCGAGACACCCGCTTTAGAATCCAGCTGCCCATAGGATGCAACCGGTCGATTCGACACCCTTCCCATTGCGCTGGTCCTGATCAAATCTTCCTTGAGTCTGTTTACCACCGGCCTGTCCTTAGTTTTAGGGGACGCTCCTTAAATTATAAGTTTCTATCCATTATTTCATATCCATTTTCTGATACTATTTGTTCTCCACGGCGAACACTCACGCTGACTGCCGGCTGCGAGATATTGAGTTTTTGAGCCAAGTAAGCCATTGTAAACCCTAATTCCCTAACGGCCCAGTAGCAAAAAAGACTTCTTGCCCTGACTTTCACAGGTTGTTTTCCAGGTTGAAATATTTCTTCCGGGTCGATGAAAAAAATTTCTGCCACGCGGTCGGCAAGTTTTCTAATATCAAAACCCTCTGACTTTAAATGAAATTTTTTTTCAAGAGATTCATCAGCGGCCTTTAAAACGCTTTCAACAAACTCAGAATCACCCAAGATACGTTCATCACTTTTCAGGTGCATATTAGCCCGGCGAAAGGACTTGATCATAGCCCAGCCTCCGTTGCTTCGAATAAGTCCACCCCCGGTAAGCTCGGGCCGCCTGCCTTTCTGGAGACCTTCCAGCACAAACGCTTTGTACCGACGTCGCGCCGTTTCTATCCTTTTATGGAAAAGGCTCAGCACATATGTGTCATCTTGCCATGCCCTTTCTTTTTTACCCATAAGAACTGAATGCCCGCAAAAAGGGTATGAATCCAACGTTGCCATATCCAAAACCTGCCCTGCTCGAATCGGATTTAGATGAAGATATCTGACAAGCTCCAAAAGATAGGTATTCTCCTGGCATAGAATCGATTTGTAACGGTTCTGAAAAAGATGGCCACTTCGACCATGTCGGCGGTTAAAGGTAATGGCATGTCCTGTTAAAAGCCGGCGCATGACTGTAGAAAGCGGACACGAACCCGTACGCAATAAAAGGTGAAGGTGATTAGGAATAAGGGCCCACGCAAAACATTTTGTTTCGGTTTCCGAAACGACCTTTCCCAACCGATCTAGAAAGTTGTTCCTGTCTATATCGTCAATAAATATTTTTCTCTGCTCAATGCCTCTTACCATAATATGATGAAGAGCACCGGGAGCATCAATACGTCCTATACGCGGCATAAGATGCTCCCTAACATACCCCTGATAAAATTGAAACTTATAATTTAAGGAGCGTCCCCTAATTTGTCTCTAATACTGTTGGTTAGTTTGTATACATATGTTAGGATGGTTATTATTATCTTTCGTGAAAAAATAATCGTTTCAGAATGCAAAATAAACCTATTGGGTTGAAATGAAACCGTGTTAATAAAAACGCCCCTTCTTTCAGGCTGGGGCTGTTAAGGCAAGAAAAGCTGCAGGCTTTTTAAAGAAGGGTTAATGAAGAATATTTTTCAAAAGGTGCTCAACAAATTCAAGAAAAAAACCAAAGCATCTATAGAGGGAGAAATCAATCCTCAAAACAAATCAGTACAGGGCAAGCGTTCCACCAGTAAAATCAAGTCCGGATCGTTACAATCAAAACAGAAACGTCGTTCCTACCACAAGCCTCATCCACCAAAGAAAGGAAGGCCCCATCAGCCGACCGGGAGCACCGCAAAAGGAACTCGAGGCGAAAAACCTGCAAAAAAGTGGGATATTTCCAAATTCGAGGTCGCGCCCCTTGAAGGCAAGACCCGGTTTCACGATTTCGATCTTCCCACACCGTTGTTTCGTGCTATTTTTGACCTGGGCTTTCAGTATTGTACACCCATCCAGACTGAAATCCTCCCCAGCACCTTGTCCGGCAAGGATGCCACCGGTCGTGCTCAGACAGGTACAGGCAAGACAGCTGCCTTTTTGATCACCGTTATCACCCGCATGCTTAACAAGCCCATACAGGGCAAACGGAAGCCAGGCACCCCCAGGGTTCTGGTCATAGCCCCCACACGGGAACTGGTTCTCCAGATCTCCGAGGAAGCGCGTCAGCTCGCCAAATATTGCACCCTGAAGATCGTGTCTGTATTCGGGGGTATGGATTACGAAAAACAGAAAAGACAACTGATTAATACAGCAGTGGACATCATCGTGGCCACACCCGGAAGACTGCTCGATTTTAAGCGGCGGGGCGACCTGAATCTGAAAAAAGTTGAGGTAATGATCATTGACGAGGCCGACCGGATGCTGGACATGGGATTTATCCCGGATGTACGCAAAATCATCTACAGTACACCAAAAAAGGATCAGCGCCAGACACTGCTTTTCAGCGCAACCCTGACCAGGGAAGTCACCCGCCTAGCCGAGCAATGGACCCGGGACCCTGTAACCGTCGAAATCGAACCTGAACAGATTGCGGTAGATACCGTAGAACAGATTGTTTATCTGGTGACCCTCAGCGAAAAGTTTGCCCTACTGTTCAATATTATTTCAAAACAGAACCTGGACCGGGTTTTGATTTTTTGTAACAGGCGTGATGAAGTCAGACGACTGGCGGAAATGTTGACTCGCCACGGTATCAACTGTGCTGAGCTTTCCGGAGATGTTCCCCAGAAAAAGAGAATTCGGCGTCTGAATGATTTTAAAAATAAAAAGGTCCGGGCTTTGGTGGCAACCGATGTTGCCGGTCGCGGCATTCATATCGAAGGTATGGACCATGTCATTAATTACACCCTGCCGCGTGACCCGGAAGATTACGTGCACCGTATCGGGCGCACCGGCCGTGCCGGTTCGGCAGGGACCTCTGTCAGTTTTGCTGACGAGGGAGACGCTTTCTATCTTCCCCCCATCGAAAAGTTCATGGGCCGCAAGTTGAACTGTATCCAACCGGATGAGGAATGGCTCACAAAACCGGTGCCGGTTCGTACCAAGAAAAAATACAAACCCCGCCCTGCAAAAAAAACCGCTTCCAGCACCAGACGAAAATATCGACCCAGGCGAAAGCGGGCACAGACTGCGAACAGATAGTTATTGCTAAACTGGGCTTAGATTATATTTTTCTTGTAGGCGTTCTGCCTAATTTTAATTCACCGGCAATGCCCGCTGCCTATGAAGCGCTGCCATATAGCTGAACCCACAGGGCTGGCCAGGTAATCTCACAAAGCTGATCGATTCAGGCCAAAGGTGGTGGCGGCGGCGGCAGCTCTCCGCGTTCCAGAGCCTTCCGGGCGGCGGTTACAGGAATGCCCGCCTCACACGGCACACCTACCTGGCACAACCCGCAGCCATATCCCTCGAACTTATAGGTCTTTTTCACATATTTTCTAGAACGTCCCAGGTGCTGCCGGCACTTCTCTTTGTCATGACCTTTTTCGGTTATCGCACGTACCGGACAGCGATCGATACATTTGCCACACGTGCCATTGGCAAAAAAGAGACAATATGCCCGGTGGTCGGTATAAAAACGCGGGGTCGGATCAATACCTATTCTGGCCACCACCGACCCCACCCGCATGGCTTTGCCCTTTGCTGTAATGAGTCCATCGCAGAGCCCGAAGGTTCCCAGACCGGCTGCATGTGCAGCATGACGCTCAGACCAGGAAGAGGCATAGGAAAACCGTACTGATTTGACGATGGTCCAGTTGGAAACCAGCATGGGGGCGATGGCAGCATGACCCATTTCTGAAAGACGTCCAGCCACATGCCGGCGCAAGGCCATATTGAAAGCCTCCCCGTAAACTCTTATCCGGGCCCATTCTTCGGCTGGGTATGTTCTGTTCCTGCGGTTCGCCATGCGTACCATTTTTCGCTGGGGCAGGACCCATGAAACAACGGTCAGCTCTTCAGGACCGGCCGATTCCCCTGGACAGTGCTGGTTGAAAACTTCCCAGGGGGTCCAGTGAAAAGCTCCCACATACTCCTTGTACTGCTGCCAGATTGGATCAGCGCCTGACGCAAATCCAACCAGGGCCTCTTCCCACGCCGCTTCTTCCCTTTTGGTTTTCATGCTGTTTTCTGGTGATGTGACGATGAAATCGCGGATCAAACCGCTGATCCATTCTCCCGAGATACGGGTATTGTTTTCCACTGAACACCTCCTGTTTTTCCGAAATCTGCCTTTGAACAGATATGGATAAAATCTGTACATGGGTACTACATCCCGGCTTTTTGTTGCAAATCATTTCAGCATATGATGAAAATAGACCACATAGTATAGTATTATAAATCCTTCAAACCCAGCAAATGGAATGGAGATGAAGATGAAAATATTGAATCCCAAGGAAAACAAATATGAATACCTGGATGAAAAATCCAGGACGCTCATGTTAAAAACCATTGAATTTTTTGAAAACAAAGGTAAGGCCAAGCTTAAATCCGATTACCAGGAAAAAGTGTGGTATGCGGACTTCATCGGCTTCTTGAAAAGAGAAAAAGTGTTTGCCACCCTGCTCACCCCCTCGTTGCACGGAAAGGAGGGGTGCCGTTGGGATACCTACAGAAATTGCGCTTTTAATGAAATACTGGGCTTTTATGGCCTGCCTTACTGGTACACCTGGCAGGTGACCATTCTGGGGCTGGGCCCCATCTGGATGGGCGACAACGAAGCCGTAAAAGAAAAAACGGCCCGGCTTCTCCAGGAAGGCGGCATATTCGCCTTCGGGCTATCTGAAAAGGCGCACGGTGCCGATCTTTACTCCAGCGAAATGGCCCTGACGCCACTAGGAGAGGGCAGATATGTGGCCGACGGGGGCAAATACTATATCGGCAATGCCAACGAAGCGGCTCTGGTGTCAACCTTTGGCAAGGACACGGAAACCGATGAATACGTGTTTTTCGTGGTTGATTCACAGCATGAAAATTTTGAGCTGGTCAAAAATGTCGTCAGCTCGCAGAACTATGTTGCCGAGTATGCACTGCAGAGCTATCCCATCACCGAGGCAGAGATTCTCACCAGGGGACAGGCGGCCTGGGATTCATCTCTCAACACCATCAATGTCGGCAAGTACAACCTGGGCTGGGCATCCATCGGCATCTGCACCCATGCATTTTACGAGGCCATCGCCCACGCGTACAACAGGGTTCTTTTCAGCAAGCGGGTAACGGATTTTCCACATATTCGGCAGCTGTTTGTGGATGCCTACACCCGTCTGGCGGCCATGAAGCTTTTTGCCCTTAGAAATGCGGATTATATCCGGGCCGCTTCAGCTGAAGACCGCCGCTACCTACTTTACACGCCCATGACCAAGATGAAGGTGACAACCCAGGGTGAGGAGGTCATCAACCTGCTCTGGGATGTGATCGCGGCCAAAGGTTTTGAAAAAGACATGTATTTCGAGATGGCCGCGCAGGACATCCGGGCCCTGCCCAAGTTGGAAGGAACCGTGCATGTCAACATGGCTCTGATTATCAAATTTATGCCCAACTATTTTTTCAACCCGGACGCGTTCCCGGAGATCGGTCAGCGAAACAGCACCGAAGACGACACCTTTCTCTTCAACCAAGGGGCCACCCGTGGGCTGGGGAAGATCCGTTTTCACGATTTCAACATTGCTTACAACAGCATCGACCTGCCCAACCTGACAATTTTCAAAGAGCAGATCAAGACCCTGCAGGAGATGCTGCTGACCGCGCCCCCTGAAAAAGAACAGCAGGGAGACATCGACTATCTTCTGATTCTGGGTGAGCTGTTCACCTTGGTAGCCTACGGTCAACTGATCATTGAAAATGCTGCAATTTACAAGGTTGAGGATGCATTTCTCGACCAGATATTCGATTTTATGATCCGCGACTTTTCCAAGTTTGCCCTTCAGCTCTACTCAAAGACGAGCAGCACGGATGCCCAGATGGCTGTCTGCCTGAAGATGATTAAAAAGCCGGTGGTCAACCCGGAACGGTTCGAAAGGATCTGG
>JAHEIB010000224.1 GCA_024639645.1 Deltaproteobacteria bacterium | reverse complement strand
ATGACGTAGCCGAGACGCAGGCAGGCATCAACAATGAGCGGCCCTCTGGCATTAGGTAGAATCTCAAACAACATGATTCTCCAGTCAGATTCTCCTCGGGTCTGGGCCGCCGCAACATAGTCACGATTGCGAAGATCGAGCACAAGTCCCCGCACAATACGCATAATTCCGGGAGAGGAGGCAAAGGTAATGGCAATGACAATATTGAATCCGGATGCGCCGATGGTTGCAATAACGATGATGTAGAGCACCAGCACGGGAAAGGATAAGATAATATCTGAAATACGGGACAGGATGTCATCGACCAGACCGCCTCGGTAGCCGGCCATGAGTCCCATCAAAATGCCCACGGTATATGCAGACAAAGTTGCAATGGGGGCATAAAACAGTACGGTGCGTGAACCCCAGGCAATACGGGAGAGGATATCGCGGCCCATATGGTCAGTACCCAGCCAGAATGTTCCGCCGGATGCTGCCACTGTCCCCGGTTTGGCAAATGGTTGAATTGCAGCGTTGGGATCAAATTGCGCTATCAATGGGGCAAAGAGAGCGACGAGTACCCAGAACAGAACCAGAAAAGCGCCGGTCATTCCCACCCAGCTTTCCCGTAGGAGACCAAATGATTTTATGGTACGCCAAAGCATTGCTCCATATCTTGCAGAGGGCATTTGAGTTGTAGATAAAGTCGCCATTTTCTATTTCTCCTCAGGTATCCTAGCTGAAACGTATGCGCGGGTTAAGAAAGGTATAGCCGATATCGGCAATGGTTTGTGAGCTCACCGCCACAACAACGGCCACCATTGCACAGGCCTCTAAAAGTGCTATATCATTATTCAATGAGGCTTCTAATAGCAGTGCACCAAATCCTTTGTAGGCGAAGAAAAATTCAACAACAATAACACCGGACAGCAGCCAGTTTATTTGCAGCATAATGACGGTGAAAGGGGCAATCAATGCATTGCGTAAAGCATGCCTGATAATAACCTGTTTGTACGGCAGGCCTTTCAATACAGCTGATCGTATATACTGAGATGTCATCACTTCTGCCATGGATGCCCGGGTCATACGGGCAACATAACCAAAATCGTAAACTATAAGTACCATGGCAGGAAGGATCAGCTGTTTGAATTCAAAACCTCCCGACATGGAGCTGGTTCCCGGCAGCCACTTTAAACCAAAGACAAATAGGGATGAAAAGAATACAGCGCTGGCAAATTCCGGTACGGATGTAGTCAAAATACCAAAAACCGATATGGTTCGATCAAGAATGGAACCCTCCTTCATTCCCGATAATACACCTAAGGTTAACGATAAAGGGATCATGATGGCAAAGGTCCAGAAACCTAAGATGGCGGTATTCCATAATCGTGGAAGGAGTACTTCTTTTACTGGACCTTTGTAGCGGATAGACGTTCCAAGGTCACCAGTCGCAAAATTACCCAGCCATTTTACATAGCGCACCACAACCGGCTGGTTATACCCCTGCTGGTCTCTCCACAGCTCTTTTTGTTCATCAGAGGCAAAATTGCCCAGAACACGGGTGGCAGGGTCACCGGTAAGGCCTGTTTCCAAGAGCAGGAAAAGAATCATCGATACAACAATCATGGTAAAAATCATGAAACCGATTCTTTTTGAAAGCAGAAGGACCATTTTGACTCCTTGATCAAGGTAAACGGGAATAGTTGGGACTCAGGCTAGTACTCCCCTTGCGGGTGACCAGTTCCATCACTAAACTTTTCCTTCAAAAAGAAGAAAGAGTTTTCTACGGGACTAAACTTAGAACGTGGCTTTTGTGCCTGGTCGGAGCGTGTGTCTTCCTTTACCAGGCATCACATTGCGGACAGTTAAGCCAGAGAGACCTTATGAAAACGGTAGTATCTGACCGGATCCATCTCAAAGCCAACCACACGGTCCGAGACTGCTGTGAAAACAGACCGGAAAAAGGGTTGAACCATAACAGCATCACCCTGGAGGATTTTTTCAACCTTCTCCATCTTGACACGGCGTGCTTCAACATTCAATGTGGCTTCTGCTTCGTTCAATGCAGCATCAAAGGCGGGATTGTTATAACTGGATTCATTCCAGGGAACACCAGCCCGATAGGCCAGACCCAGTACCATGACCGCCAGCGGACGATGGGTCCAGGAGGTCAGACTCAAGGGTGCCTTTGTCCAGACATCCCAGTATTGCGCCGTTGGCATGACATTCATTTTAATATTGATCCCGGCTTTGGCACAGTCTTCCTTGAGTACTGCAACGGAGTTCTGCTCCCAGGTGCCGTCGGTATTGCCTACGTTGCAGGTGAGTTCAATGCCGTCCGGGTATCCGGCTTCTGCCAGCAGTTTTTTGGCTCCGGCAATGTCCTGTTTAAACTCGGGCAGCTTAAAATAGTCAGGGTGGATACTTGCCACATGATGATGTTCTGCCTCAATCCCCAATCCCTGATGAGCGATCTCAAGCTGTCTTTTGGTATCACAGCATTTCTGTACTGCCTTGCGGACCCGGATGTCATCAAAGGGTTTCTTGTTGACCTTCATACGGATCACACCGGTCTGCGTGGAAGGGATTGACACTACATTAATCCCGGGGATAATTTTGGCAGCTTCAAGGGTCGTCAAGCCAAGGTTGTAGTTTGCATCCACCTGTCCTGATGCAATGGCGGCAAGATATGCCCCGGCATCCTCACCCAGGTCAATGATGCGGATCTCATCAAGGAAAACTTCTCCGCCCCAATAGGGTGCATTACGTTTTTTCAGTACAGCAATCTCACCCACTTTGAATTCAGAAAGCGTGTAGGGTCCGGTTCCCACAGGATTCTTTGTCAAGTCGCCCCCGTCCTTTTCAAAATCACGATGAACAATGGCTGTGGGATAATTGTAAAGATTCTCAGGAATTGACAGAACGGCTGATTTCAAGTTGAGTCTAATTGTATGGTCATCAAGTTTTTCCACTGCATTTTTGATCATGCGTTTGATGGGATTGCCTTTACTATCTTTCTCACCGGTCTCTTCGATCATGGCGTTAAACAGCCCCAGATTGGATGAACCGGTTTTGGGATCAAGCCATCTTGTAAAGTTAAACACGACATCATCTGCAATAAAATCATCCCCATTTGACCATTTGACGCCTTTGCGAAGATGGAAGGTCCAGGTTTTCAGATCGTCGGATGCTTCCCAGCTCTCGGCAAGCCCCGGTCGTGTGATATTATCCGGTCCGGTAATAACCATGTATTCAACGATATGCCGGCCAACAACAGACTTCTGGGTCCATGACCATGTTGCCGGATCCGCCATTTCCTGTACCTGCATGCCAAATTTCAGGACACCGCCTTTTTTCTGGCTGGCATGGGCTGTTGAAACCAGATCAGGAAAAATATTTTCACCAAGTATTGTGCCGGCAAGACTATATGCAGTTGCAGCAGATAGACCTAGTAAAGTTGTTGTTCGTAAAAATTCACGGCGGGAACATTTCCCTTCCGCAAGACTTTTTTCCATTTCCTTAACACCGGGATGTACTCTATTTGCTGATATTTCGTCCTTTTTTTCGGCCATGACTTCATTCCTCCTAAATGTATAAGGTTGTTAAAACAAAGAAGTACTGCAACGGTCCGACAGTTTTTCTACTGAGAATATGTAACACATCAATATTATGAGTTTTTTTGTTGTGTTAGCAAGTGCAAACGGAAAACATTTTTTGGAACGAGTGAAATTGCGGCAAAGTCTCTATCTTGTCTGCCTCTGCTGCCAAACGATAGCTACCTTACCCACTATTGCAGCAATAAATTACAGAAAACAGTGGGAATATAACGACAACCGGACACTTGTGGAAGAAGAGGTCAAGAACCACCAAACGAAGTCGTGGGCTGCCCTGAAGTACGCCTAAGAGAACACAAAATCAACCAGATATCATGTGTCTTAGAAACAACTATCCGCGTATTTTTACTTCTCATGGGGAGACTGATAAGAACCGCATTTATTGGGACCAAGTCCAAAGTACTTCCGTCAAACCTATTAAAGAGCTGAGGTAAAAGTCAAGTGAATTCTTTATAAATACAACATTTACATGAAATGCAGTAATCTCTTGTTTCCACTAGGCAACGGGGTGATTTCTATTATCAACCGGCGTAAGAGCATTAGTTTACGGCGCTGTGACACTTCAACAACCACCGCTGCCAATATTAAGGGCAATATCAAACTGATCTCTGATTTTTAATTCAATATCTCTACTTAATTTCGGGGGAGCATCGTTATAAATTATTGATTTTGCCATTTCATTAGCCCTTTGCCATGTGTCCTTGCTTCCACTCTTTTCCCAGGTACTTCTGCTGCCTGTGTGGCTGACGCCGTTACCTTGAAAATATTCGGTGCGCATATGTCTCAAAGTGTGAGGGCTCATGAGGTAGTGGCCTCCGGGACCTACATGCTTAATAGTATCAAAAGCGAGATGTTCTTCATCTACACAAATGCCATTTAGTA
>JAHEIB010000223.1 GCA_024639645.1 Deltaproteobacteria bacterium | reverse complement strand
TATCTGACTGTGATTTCCGCAGAGCAGTTGCAAATTTTAGTGCCTCTGTTTCTTGATTTGAATGATTATGGAATTCATATTGCCTATATCTTTTGGGGCTTGTGGCTCTTTCCACTAGGTTATCTAACATTCAAATCAGGTTTCATTCCCAAAGTTCTAGGCATCTATTTGATGATTTCATGCTTTGGTTATCTGATCGATTTTGTTACATTCTTTCTTTTCCCCAGCTTTGGTGTGTCAATCAACATGTTTACGGGTTGGGCGGAATTGTTCATGTGCTTATGGCTCTTGATAAAGGGAGTCAATGTCGAAAAGTGGCAAAAACGTGCACTTGAATCTGCCTGACAAGAAATGCCCCGTAGAAGTATAAAACTCTCAACACCTGTTGTTAGGAGGAAGACATGAAAGCAGTTATATGGACAAAATACGGATCACCAGAGGTTCTTCAAATCAAGGAAGTGGAAAAACCGACTCCTAAAGATAATGAGGTGCTGATAAGAATAGCTGCAACCACCGTAACCGCCGGGGACTGTGAACTACGAAGTCTCAAATTCCCACTCCTCCTCAAGCTTGTTATGAGACTTTGGCGGGGTTTCCTAAAGCCCAAGGAAAATACAATCCTGGGGACTGAACTGGCTGGGGAAATTGAAGCAGTAGGGGTAAATGTAAAAAAATTTAAAGTAGGTGACCAGGTATTTGGCGCTGCTGGGATGAATTTTGGTGCCAATGCTGAGTACATCTGTCTGCTTGAAGAACCTGGAGAGATAGAGGGGGGTGTGGCACTAAAACCAGCTAATATGACCTATGAGGAAGCCGCTGCCGTTCCTTTTGGGGGACGAGATGCATTGCATTTTCTCAGAAAAGCAAACCCCCAGCCCGGAAGTAAGATCCTGATCAATGGTGCAGGTGGCAGTATCGGTACTTTTGCTGTCCAGCTTGCCAAGTACTTTGGGGCTGATGTGACAGCTGTGGATTGCACAGAGAAATTGGCCATGCTGCGCTCGATTGGGGCAGACGAGGTTATTGACTATACAAAAGAAGATTTTACCAAAAGTGGTGAGATCTATGATGTTATTTTTGACGTGATCGGAATGATTTCATTTTCACATAGTAATCGCGTGTTAAATCAAAACGGAACCTATCTTTTGGCCAACCCGTCATCACAGATGGTTCCAGGGTTTTGGACCAGAATGACAAGCAACAAGAAAGTAATTATGGAAACTGCCAATGGAACGATCGAAGATTTAGTCTTCCTCAGAGAGCTTATTGAGGCGGGGAAGATCATAACGGTCATCGATAGAAGCTATCCCTTGGAGCAAATTGCTGAGGCCCATCGGTATGTCGAATCAGGGCAGAAACAGGGGAATGTCGTCATCATGGTGTGAAGAGTGAATTCAATGAATGTAATTTGGGGCATTATCCTGACTATACTATCTTCAATCGCTTCCTTTGGGCAATTGATTACCGCTTTTTGGACTGAGAATGCTGTCAAATGGGGTCTAACCGAACATGAAGATGATGTGGATCTCACTTTTTATGCGGATGTGCGTGGTGAGGCATTTTGGGACAGCGCCCTTTTATGGACACTCCCAGTTGCAGGCGTGCTTCTTATCTTGAACATTCCACATTGGGCCTATTTCGGACTGGTTGGAGGTGGCATGTATCTCTACTTCGCTGGACGGGGTATCGTTACCCGCATCATGATGCAACGTCGCTGTATCCGCATTGGGAAGCCAGAATCTTTGAAAGTGGCCCATATTTTTCTAACTCTATGGGGACTGGCAGCAATCATTACCATCACGATGGCGTTTGCTGCTTTGCCCCAGCTTTGATCGAGGCTTGTGATGGTTGAACCCAAGAAAAAAAGCTATCGAATACTTCTGAAAGGACATCTCAACGAAAGTTGGGCTGATTGGTTCGAAGGTATGACTTTTACCCATGAAGAGGACGGCACGACCACACTCCAGGGTGAGATTGTTGATCAGGCAGCCTTACATGGGATGCTCAAAATAATTCGTGATCTGGGTTTGCCGCTGCTCTCAGTCAATATAATTGACCAAGCGTATTTGGAAGACGAATAAATAACACTCCCTAACCACACTTTAGTGTCTACCTAACAACACCTGAATGTCGATATAGTAGATACATCAACAAAAAATTTACGGAATATTAAGAGGTAGAAAATGAAAACAACTAAAAACACAGCAAAACTTGTAGGCATTTTATTCATCATCGCCACAGTTGCGGCAATAATAAGTGTCGGTATATTGGCACCCATTCTAACTGATCCTGATTATCTAACAAATTTTTCTGTAAACGCAAACCGGGTGGTCACCGGGGCGCTGCTCGATTTATTGGGAGCGGGTGCGTTTGTAGCGCTTGCAGTTGTGATCTATCCAATCCTAAAAAAGCACAATGAAACAATCGCAGTAGGATACATTGTTGCCAGGATTATTGAGGCTGTGCCCTTTATCATTGCGAATATCAGCTTACTTTCATTGGTTTCACTAAGTCAAGAATATGTTGGGGTATCCGCCCCCGATACTTCATATTTTATGCCTGTAGGTTCTGGACTATTGGCAGCCTATGATTGGAATCAATTGCTTGGGCCGAGGGTCTTTGCCAGCCTGGCTGCAGTACCTTTCTATTATTTGCTGTACCAATCAAAACTTTTACCACGCTGGATTTCAGTCTGCGGTCTTATTGGCGCTCCATTGTATTTAGCCTCAGGCTTATTAGGAATGTTCGGTTTACTTGAGCCCACGTCACCAATCTTGATCTTATTATTCCTTCCTGCCGCTCTGCTTGAAATGGTTATGGCCGTCTGGCTGATTGTCAAAGGCTTCAATCCAACTATGGATAACACCCACTCTGCCGAATAGTAATAACCTATGGTTAGGAGATCAAAATGAAAGCAATTGTGTATGAAAAATATGGATCATCCGATGTACTTCAACTCAAAGAGGTAGAAAAACCGACCCCAAAAGAGAATGAGGTATTGATCAAAGTTCATGCGGCATCCTTAAATGCGGGAGATTGGCATGCATTGAGAGGCACACCGTTCTTGCAGCGGCTGGAGTCTGGATTTCCACGCCCAAATATCCAAATTTTGGGCGCTGATGCAGCTGGAATAGTTGAAGCAGTTGGCGCTAATGTAACCGGTTTTCAACCAGGCGATGAAGTCTACGCGGATCTTTATTGGTGCGGCTTTGGCGCATTCGCCGAGTATGTATGTATCCCCGAAAAAGCAGCAGCGTTGAAACCGGCAAACATTTCATTTGAGGAAGCCGCAGCCGTACCGCAAGCGGCGTTCACCGCTTTGCATGCTATACGGGATCAAGGAAAGGTGCAGGCTGGGCAAAAGGTATTGATCAATGGCGCATCCGGCGGAGTGGGCACATTTGCCGTCCAAATTGCCCAATATTTTGGGGCTGATGTGACCGGTGTGTGCAGCACACGGAATGTAGAGATAGTGCGCTCAATTGGCGCTGACCGGGTGATTGATTACACCCAGGAAGATTTTACCCAAAATGGTCAATGCTATGACCTGATTATTGACATTGCCGCAAATCATTCGCTTGCAGACCTAAAGCGTGTATTGAGCGACCAGGGAATTTGTGTCGTGGTTGGGTTTTCAACGCTGGTACATATGCTCGGAGTGACGCTTTTAGGTCCATGGATGTCAAGAAATGGGTCGAAAAAGCTGGGAATGCTTATGCCAAAAGAAGATGAAACTGACCTGAATGTGATGAAAGAAATCCTTGAAACTGGCAAGGTTGTATCGGTGATCGACAGACAGTACGCATTTACGGAAATTCCAGAAGCGATCCGATACCTTGAAGAAGGCCACGCTCGCGGAAAAATCGTCATAACTATGAAGAATATAAATTGAGGAGATAATCATGAATTCGACCAAAAACATTCACGCTATTCATAAGAACGTCCCCAATTGGATAGGCGCAGCATTCCTGCTCCAGGCAGTCGCATCCGCCGTCGCCAACCTGGCGCTGCTGGATCCGCTGGTGGTGCCAGACAGCATCACCGAAAGTATGACCAATCTTGCCAATAATGTTTTGCAAGTAAGGGCAGGTATTGTAGTGGATATGCTGACTGTCATCGGGCTGGTCATCCTAAGCTCGCTGCTTTTTATCACCTTGAAGAACCAAAACAAGCAAATTGCCCTGACAGCCTTGGGATTGCGTCTAACAGAAGTGGCGCTCCTTGCTGTCAGCAGAATTGAAACCTTCTCCTTCTTGCGTATAAGTCAAGCATCTGTAATCGATGGGCATCCCGCCTATTTACAAACACTAGGAAATCTGGCTTTCGAATCTCAGCAATTTGCATACACGCTCAGCATGATATTTTTTACACTGGGTGGTACGCTGTTCTATTACCTGCTCTTCAAATCAGGATATGTGCCAAAGACGTTGGCACTACTCGGCCTGATTGCAGCCCCACTGGCATTTATAGGAACCTTGGGTGAGCTGTTCG
>JAHEIB010000005.1 GCA_024639645.1 Deltaproteobacteria bacterium | reverse complement strand
ACAACCGCCCGTGGAGCTGACCACAATAAGGCCTTTACCATCGCTGCTGAATTTCTCGGCGTTTTGGGCGACTACGACCGGTTTGCTTATGAAGGTAAAGCCGAGTTGGTAAAACGGATGCAGGATTCAACCGTCATCATCGACTCGATTATCATGTGCATGTTCACGGTGGATCTGGGAATAAGCGTGGACCTGTATGCCAGAGCCGTCAATCTTGCAACGGGTATGAACATCAGCGCTGATGATGTTTATACCATCGGCGACCGTGTCAACACGCTTGAACGTCTGTTCAATCAGCGTGAAGGTATCAATTCAGACCAGGATAGACTGCCCGAGCGGTTTAACACGGAGCCCGGCTCTGACCCAGATGGACATGTGGTGGACGTATCCAGGATGATTCCGGAATATTACGAACTTAGAGGGTGGGATAAAAACGGCGTGCCGACACCCGGGCATCTCAAAAAACTCGGTATTGACGCCTAATATTGAACGTCACAGTGAGTGCCTTCCCTGCTTGCTGTGACGTTCTTCAATAATAAAACGAAAGGATAAATTTCATGGTAAATCTCAATGTTAATTTCGCAGGCTTGGAGCTGAAGAACCCGTTTATCGCGGCATCTTCCGAGTTGACCGATGAGTTCGATAAAATCCGATGGGCAGAAGATTTCGGCGCCAGCGCCATTTGTACCAAGCTGGCGTTCCTGGAAGTGCCTTTTTATGCGCGCCCATATCATATATTTGAAAAGGGAGGGGGGTTTTACTCTCCGTCGGGGCACCGTCTCGGTGTGGAAGAAGCCCAGGAACTGATTCGAAAGACCAAAGAACAGACTGATCTGAAGGTAATCGCCAACATGATGGGCCCTGGGGAAAATCTCGATGGATGGGTCAAGCTGGCCCAGATGCTCGAAGAAGCCGGTTCAGACATGGTAGAACTCAATATGTCCTGTCCCAACGTCGGTCTGATGGCAAAAAAGATGAACGTTGATGTCACTGACGAACTGGGTGCCCATCTGGGCAAGAATCCCACCCTGGCGCGTGAGGTATGCCGGGCAATTTCAGACGGCATTACCATCCCGGTCATGGCTAAAATGACACCGGAAGGACCTTGTGACGTTGTGGCCGAAGGTTGCCAGCAAGGCGGTGCGGCTGCAGTATCCGGTATTAACTGCCCCATGTCATTGCCGGGATGCGATATTTACGATGGTGGAAAACCGCTCTACCCCAGCACACATAACCAGTCTTTTGCCGGAATTTGCGGACCGTGGATTCGGCCCCTTGCTTTCCGGCATGTTGCCCAGATGCGTATGAAGTGCCCTGATCTGCCCATTGCCGGTGGGGGCGGCATTTCAAACTGGCAGCAATCCGTCCAGATGGTCATGTATGGTGCCACCGTCCTGACATATTGTACCTTGTTTTACACCGATGGATACAAGGCCCTGCCCAAAATTGAAAAAGGTATGCGGGAATGGATGGAAGAGATGGGCCACGAAACGCTGGATGATTTTCGCAACATTGCACTCGAACATATCGTCACCCCGCAAAAGGTCGATTATTTTGACGCTTACCCGGTCATCGATGAAGAGAAATGTAATGGCTGCAAGGTGTGTGTAGATCTGGGTCATTGCGAAGTAATGTCTTTTGACGAAAAAAGCAAAAAAGCCCATGTCCAACTAAAGGACAAGTGCTATATGTGCGGTGTCTGCTACTGGCTCTGCAAGCGCAAGGCCATTACCATGGAAGCTGTCTAGAATCCATCTCAGTCGCCCAAAAAAAATCGACACATAATATTTTATCGCAACCGATGTACCACCGTGGTTGAGAAAATGGAGGTTCTTTAACATGCCCTATGATAGCTTTCAGCATTATATAGAGACGCTTGAAAAAAATGGCTGTGTCAAGTGGATCGAGAAAGAAGTGGATAAGGATTGGGAAATCACGAGTGTGGCTCGTAATTACTTCCGGAAAACCAAGGAAAGTGAACGTTGTGCATTGGGCTTTCGAAACGTGAAAGGGTCCGACATACCCGTGGTTCTTGGAGCCATCGGGGCATCCAGAAAAGTATATGGTCTTGCCATCGAAACAGACCCAGGGTTCAACAGTATCAAGGAGACCTTGTCCGGTGCTCTGGCAAACCCTATCGATCCGGTGGTGGTTGATAGCGGTCCGTGTAAGGATGTCATTCTAACCGGTGATGAGGTTGATTTGCATCGCTTTCCCATTCCCACATGGACACCGGAAAAGGATCCAGCGCCATTTCTGACAGCCCCTTGTCTGTTCACACAGCATGCAGAGACAGGCGTTGGAAACATCGGGACTTATCGAATGGAAATAAAGGCGAAAAATGAAACAGGTGTGTTATGGGATCTTCCAAGCCAACATGGTGCCGTTCACTATGCCTCATGGGAAAAACGGAATCAACCCATGCCCATGGCGGTTGTAATCGGAGCAGACCCGACCATCATCATGTCATCGGTAAGCAAAGTTCCGTTAGGGGTAGATGAAATTTGCATTGCCGGAGGGCTGCGTGGCAAACCCGTGGAGGTGGTCAAATGTGAAACCTGCGACATCTACGTACCGGCCACCTCGGAAATCGTCCTGGAAGGCGTTGTCTTGCCTGGTGAGAGTGTGGTTGAAGGTCCTTTTGGAGAATACACCGGGTACATGGGTGGCCCATATATGATGCCCAAATTTTATGTCAAGTGTATTACCCATCGCAAAAAACCAGTATACCATGCGCTGTTCAGCCAGATGCCGCCAAGCGAGAGCAGCCTGATGCGGCAGTTGCCCGAAGAGGCCAATGTCTATCAACATCTAACCGGTTATCTGAAAATACCGGGGATAAAAGATGTTCATCTACCCGAGGCGGGCGGGAGCTACTCTATCTGCTGGATCAGCATGAAAACCGCCTTCCCTGGACACGTGCAGCAAGTCATGTCCGCAGCCTGGACCCACCACCCCACATTTGCCAAATGGATCGTGGTCACCGATGACGACGTTGACATTCGCGATCCCTTTGTACGGGAATGGATACTGGCCTTTAGGGTGGAGCCTGAAAAAGATATCACATTTATGCCAAACACAGCCCCCATACTCCTGGATCCCTCCTCAGACCCCCCTGAGGTACCACTATGGGATCGGCGCTCCTCGAAAGTGCTGATTGATGCTACCCAGAACTGGGAATATCCGGAAATAGCCTTGCCGCCCCAGAAGTATCTGGACCAAGCGGCTGACCAGTGGGAAAAATACGAATTGGATTGATCAAGGAGGATTTTATGAAGACTTTTGATATAAAAAAAGTGGCGGTTATCGGCACTGGAACCATGGGCCCGGGTATCGCCCAGGTGTTTGCTCAACACGAGATTGCGGTGCAGATATTCGACATCGACCCTGAACAGTTACAAAAAGCACGGGAAACCCTTGGGGCGAACCTGAGTCTGGTGGAGCAGGCCGGTATGCTTTCTGATACCGGAGCGGCAAAAATCCAGAACCGAATTCAGGACGCCGCCAGTCTGGCGGACGCTGTCTTGGATGCCGATCTGGTACTCGAGGTCATCCCCGAAGTGATGGACCTCAAGACCAAGCTTTTGGGTGAACTGGATGAAATCTGTGGGCCGGACACCATCCTGGCCAGCAACACCTCGGGGCTCAGTATTACCAAGATGGCCCAAGCCACCCGGCGTCCAGAAAAGGTCGTGGGCATGCACTGGTGGAACCCGCCCATAATCATCCCGGTTATCGAAATCGTCAAGGGTGAGTCAACGGGCGAGGATGTTCTACAAACAATGGACAATCTGATCCGTAAAATAGATAAAGTACCGGTTCTGGTCAAAAAAGACGTGCCAGGCTTTTTGGGCAACCGGCTCCAGTATGCCCTCATGCGAGAAGCGATAGCGCTCCTGAACGAGGGTGTCGCTAGCGCGGAAGACATCGATACCATGATCAAATCCGGAATTGGTTTCAAATTTCCCATTATGGGACCTTTGGAAACAATCGACATGGCCGGTCTGGACATATACTACCGCGTGTCCCAGTACCTGAATAAAGATTTGGACAAGTCTGAAGGTGCCGCACCCATCGTAGCCAAGATGGTTGAACAGGGCGATCTTGGCCTAAAAAGCGGCAAAGGTTTTTACGATTATTCAAACCAGGACATCAAGGCATTGATGGGTGGAAGGATTCAGAAACTTCTCCTTCTGCTGAAAGAGTTGGGATACGTGAAATAGCGTTTTAACTGCACCTGTTTTTAAGATGAAGGAGGCAAAAATGAAATCGACTATCACACTGATCAAGGGCGCTCGATTGATCGTGGAACACTGCATGACGGTCAAGGCAGACGACAAAGTCCTGATCATTGCCGACGATGAGCACATGCCGGAAGCGCAAAGCATTGCCGGCGTGGCATATTCCCTGGGTGCATACCCCATGATTGCAAACGTAACCCATCATGTCAGCGCCGCCCTGGCTTCCATGGCTGTACCCATGGAGCCTCCGGCGCACCTGGCTCAGGCCATGCTGCACGCCGACGAGATCATCATCACCACCAACCTGGAATGGGCCAACCGTTTTGCCCATGTCGACCCGGTCAAAGCGAGCGTCGAGCGCGGTGCCAAGATAGCTTCCGTTGAGGAGGGGCTGGGAACGTGGGATCTAGAGATCAGCGACATCGATCTGATCACCCAAAGGGCGGAGAAGATCATTGCCGCCATGGAAGGCGCCAAGTGGGCTCACGTGAGCAACCCGGCAGGGACCGATGTCAACATTTGCATCGAAAACCGGCCTCCCTTGAAAGTGGTTCCGGTAAAGGAGCCGGGTGTCATGATGGGCCCCATCCCGCTGTGGGGTGAGGTCGCATATGCTGCTGTTGAGGACAAAACCCACGGTAAGATTGTGGTTGACGGCATCATGCTGGGTGTCGGGGTCAGTGGTACCCTACCGGAACACATGACGTGGACCATCGAGAACGGTCGCGCGGTGGATATATCCGGCGGCGAGGCGGCACAAAAACTACAAAAAGTTGTTGCCGATGCCGAGGAAAACGCCAATACCATCGCTGAATTTGCCATCGGTACCAGCCATAAGGAGATATTCGGTAGCCCTTCTGAAAAAGGCATGATGGGCACAGTCCACTTTGCCCTGGGGGACAATGCCCACTGCTACCCAGGGGGGCAGAGTTGGTGCAGTGTTCATCTCGATGGCAGTGTTCGGGATGTAAGCATCGAAGTGGACGGTAAACCCATCATGAAAGACGGCCAACTCATTATCTAGTGTCCGTCCAGAAATAGGGATTTTCGCGTTATGCCAAGGCGGAGGACAGATTTAAACCGCAGGAATAGTGTACTATTTTGAGGAGTTAAATCATGTCGCCCAACGCTGGCAGGGCGTGAAAAGATCATTTGTGGATGGGCACTATCTAAGAAAGAGAGGAATGCAATGCGTATAAAAATTGTCAAATTATCCGAAACAGAGGCCATTCCGCTACCCAATGACAGCTGGTCAAAAAAAGTACTGACCGCAGAAACCGTCGGCGCTGGGAAGATGTGCATGGGCGTATCGAAATTTGCTCCCGGGGTGGTGACGGACATGTTGATTCACGAAGAAGAGGAACTGGCATACGTGCTCAAGGGAAAGGGGATCCTGCGCCTCAAGGACGGTTCAGATGTGACCTACGAAGCAGGTGACGGTATCTACATCCCCCCTGGGGTGGCGCACAGCGTGGTCAACGAAGGGGACGAAGACGTAGAAATGGTTTTCGGATTCTCCTGGCCTGACTATCCTCCTACACATAAGGAATAACCGTCCGTAATTCCGAAGGCGACGGGCCGTCGCTTTTGGTCCGGACACAACCGCTTTATCAGGGAGAGTTTTATGAAAGCCTTTGATTATGAACGTCCCTCGACTTTCGAGGACGCCTGTCGGATACTGCATGCTGCTGGGGGCAGCAAAAAAGTCCTGGCGGGAGGGACGGATCTTATCGTCAAAACCAGACACAAGGTGATGGCTCCGGAAGGAGTGGTCAGTCTCAAAGATGTCCCCGGGCTATCGGATATTTCATTTGACCCCGAGAAAGGCCTGTTTATAGGTCCCATGCTACGACTTTCCGACGTTGAAACGGCTGACGCTGTGAAAACACAATACCCGGCTCTTGCCGCGGCAGTCGCAACCATCGGATCCACGCAGGTTCGAAACCGGGCGACGATCGGTGGCAACATTTGCAACGCGGCGCCATCGGCGGATTCACCGCCGATCCTCATGGCTTACGGAGCTTCCGTTGTTATTGGAGATGGAAAAAATGAACGCGAAGTTCTATTAGAGGATTTTTTTACCGGTCCCGGAGAGACAGTGCTCCGGGTGGGGGAAATCGTCAAACAGATTGTCGTTCCTGCGCCGCCTCAAAATATTTTTGCTATTTACATTAAGGCAGCCAGATCTGCCCTTGATATTGCTCTTGTGGGGGTTGCTCTTCTGGCTGTATTTGATCCTGCCGATCGGGTGGTCAAAGACCTGAAAGTAGCCTTGGCAGCCGTGGCGCCGACACCGGTTCGATCCAGGCAAATGGAACGCATCGTTATCGGAAACAAGCTCGATGACACGATCATCGAGAAAGCCGTCGTGGAATCCTGCACCGATGCCTGCTCCATAACTGATATCCGGACAACCGAAGGCTATCGGGACACATTGGTTGAAACTCACACCAGGCAGGCGCTGGAAGCGGCCAGGTCCTGGATTGAAAAGGGAGGTGTGCTGTGAAACGGGAACTCAATATAACCATCAACGGACAGCCTTACAACCTTTTTGTGAGTACCCACCGCACCCTTCTTGAAGTCATTCGCGACGATCTTGATCTGACCGGTACCAAGGTGGGTTGTGAGATGGGGGAGTGTGGCGCATGCACGGTAATCATGGATGGCAGGACTGTTAATTCTTGCCTGGTGCTGGCCCACGAGGCAGAGGGCTGTGAGGTGCAGACCATCGAAGACCTTACCGAAGATGGGAAACTGCATCCTATCCAAGAATCATTCGTAGAGCACGGTGCCATACAGTGCGGTTTCTGTACATCGGGTATGATCATGTCAACCAAAGGTCTTTTGGAAAAGAACCCCAATCCCGGGGAGGATGAAATCAGGTCGGAAATGCGGGGTAATCTTTGCCGTTGTACAGGATACGTCAAGATCGTCGAGGCCATTGAAGCCGTCAGGGATGGAGGTGACAAATGAAGGGTAATATCATTGGAAAGCGAATCCCGAGGATCGACTCGGTTCCAAAAGCCACAGGCACAGCCGAGTACACCGTGGATCTCAAGCTTCCGGGGATGATTTACGGCAAAATTCTGCGAAGCCCGTTGCCCCACGCCCGGATTAAATCCCTGGATGTGTCTGCAGCCGAAGCACTCCCTGGTGTTTGCGCCGTTATTACGGCTGCAGATGTTCCCATGGGGAAGTTCAGTTTTTTTCAATGGCTGGCGGACAAAACTATTTTTTCGTCCGACAAGGTTCGATATGTGGGTGACGAGGTGGCTGCGGTAGCAGCCATCGATGCGGATACTGCCGAAAAAGCCATTGAACTGATCCAGGTCGACTACGATCCATTGCCGGCAGTTTTTGAAACTGAAGAAGCCATGACAGCGGATGCACCGCTGATACATGACCAGGAAAGCAATATCGGATTCAAGGTCGAGCGGCATTTTGGTGATCCGGACAATGCTTTTGAATCGTGTGATTTTGTGGTCGAAGGTTGCTACAAAACCGACCGGGTAGCCCATTGTTGTCTCGAGGTATCCAATTGTGTGGCCTCGTGGACGCCGGAAGGGCGGTTGTCCATATGGACCAACGCGCAAGCACCGCACACGCAGAGGCAGGAAGTGGCCCGCATACTAGAAATACCGTTGCAAGACGTACGGATTATTAATTCTCACATGGGTGGGGGCTTTGGTTCAAAATTGGTGATGGACATGAAGCTGCCCATTGCCGCTGTCTTATCAAAAAAAACCGGTCGGCCGGTCAAGATCCAAAACACAAGAGCCGAAGAGTTTTCAACGGCCAAAACCCGTTATGGCTACACGATGTATGTCAAGACCGGCGCCAAAAAAGACGGCACTTTACAGGCAAGGACTGTCCGGGTTATTGCGGACAATGGCGCCTATCACGATAAGGGCCCGGCCACTCTCAATTTCTCGTCGATGATGTTTGCAACCTTGTACAATATACCCAATATTCACTACGAGGGTATGGTGGTCTACACCAACAAGCAGATGAGTACCGCGTTTCGTGGTTTTGGCAACCCGCAACTGACCTTTGCCTGCGAAGTTCAACTGGATGAACTGGCGGAAAAAATAGGCATGGATCCCGTGGAAATCAGACGTATCAATGCAAACACTCCCGGACAAAAACTCCAATGTGGCGCAGTCGTTCCCACCTGTGGACTTAGGGAGTGCATTGAGGTGGCTGCTCAAAATATCGCCTGGAAAGAGAAATACAACCGCAAAGACAAACTCAGGGGTGTTGGTGTGGCCAACATGGTGCACACGGCAGCTGGTGGCCGCTACTACGGCTACAATGCGACGGATTCCTTTATAAAGGTTGCCGATGATGGCACGGTTTCCATTGTTACCCCGGGTCTTGAAATGGGCCAGGGAGTTCACACGGTAGTGGCGATGATCGTGGCTGAAGAGCTTGGGTTGGATATGAAATCCGTCAAAGTACTCTCCAATGACACCGACTTGACACCCTATGATCTGGGTTCCTGGGGTAGCAGGGCTACCTTTGTTGTTGGCAATGCCGCGCTGGCAACGGCCCGCGAAGCCCGGGTTGTCATCATTGAGACAGCCGCCAAAATGCTCGATACAAAACCGGAATTTATCGATCTGGAAAATGGCATGGCGGTTGCCCGGGGACCGGGGATGCCGGAAAAATCCGTGAGCATGGGAAAGCTTGCAGCTTACGCCATTAACAATATGAAAGCGCCTATTTCGGTCAAGGGGCAGTGGGCGGATGATATTCCCGAAGATTGGGATATCAAAACGGAATTTGTAAAGAATGTCAGAAGCTTTGCCTTTGCAACGCAGACTTGCGAAGTTGAGATCGACAAGGACACGGGAGAGGTCAAGGTTCTCAAGTTTGTAGCGGCACATGAAACCGGAACCACCATGAACGAAATGCTCGCCGAAGGACAGATTGAAGGTGCGGTGATGCAGGGTATCGGTTTTACGCTTATGGAATCCATGACCCTGGACAATGGTCGGGTGGTCAATGACGGATTTCTGGATTACAAACTCCCCACGTTTGGCGAACAACCTGAAATTGATGTTCAGCTTATCGAGACGGGTGATCCCCATGGGCCATATGGAGCAAAAGGGATCGGTGAAGCCGGACTGGTACCCACTGCTGCGGCACTTGCCAACGCTATCTACAATGCCTCAGGAATTCGGGTGACGGAATTGCCCATCACTCGTGAATTCATGCTCAATGCGCTCAGGGAAAAGTAAATGTTTTCGTAGCCCGTTCGGTCCATGGAAAAGGCGGATAACCGCGGCGTAGCCGAAGGCGAAGACGGGTATTTAAATGGGACCACGGGTTTACCCGTGGGGACCCATTGAACTGTTTGGCTGCTTTAAATAAATCTCGTTTAATTTGTTATTCGCAATCGGCGATTGTTTTTTCTCAAGAATCGATTTTCGGAAAATGCGTTGAACCGGTTGGACTGTTATCGATTGTGAGGTTGACTGACATGAACGTTCCACCACTCATCAAAACCGCTGGCATAACCAAATCTTTTCCCGGTGTTCTGGCGAATGATCATATCGACTTCGATCTTTTCCCTGGAGAGGTCCACACGCTTTTAGGGGAAAACGGCGCTGGAAAAACAACCCTGATGAACATCCTTTACGGCCTGTATCAACCTGACGAGGGACATATCGAGGTTTGCGGGCAGAAAACACGGATTCGTTCACCCTATGATTCATTAAAGCTTGGTATCGGCATGGTACACCAGCACTTCGCCTTGATTCCGAACTTGAGTGTTCTTGAAAATCTTGTTCTTGGGTTTGAAGGCGGCTTCATATTGAACATGAAAGATGCTGAAAAAAAACTGAAGCGGATTTCCGAGGAATATGGGCAGGCCATTGACCCGCATGAACTGATCCAAAATCTTTCCGTGGGCGAGCGCCAGCGGACAGAAATCATCAAAACACTTTTTCGTGGTTCCGAGGCACTGATTCTGGACGAACCCACCTCGGTTCTGACACCCATCGAAGCGGAAGAACTTTTTCAGACCATTACAACGCTAAAAAATGCAGGCAAGGGTGTGGTCCTGATCACTCACAAACTGAACGAGGCGTTAGCCATATCCGACCGTATCAGTATTTTGAGTCTGGGCCGCAAAATTGCGGAATTGAACGGTGACGAGCTTCGGTCCATGGATGAAAAAGATGCAACCGAAAAAATTCTGAATATTATGTTTGGAGGCAAGCCCATACCCGAATGCTCCCTGGTCGAAAAAACGATCTCGGACCAGGTTGTTTTAAAGCTCGAGGATGTTGAAGTGATGAACAGCCGGGGTGTGGTCGGTCTGAACAAGGTTTCTTTTGAAATTCGCGGGGGAGAAATATTTGGGATCGCAGGTGTGGATGGAAACGGGCAGAAGTCGCTGTGTGAAGCAATCGGCGGTCAACGGGAGCTCGTATCCGGACGAATACGATTCAGGGGAGAGGACATCTCGCGTAAGAGCGTCTCCAAGCGGCACGAGATGGGTATTTCATATATTACGGACGACCGTATGAACGAGGGCTGTGTTCTCGACTTGAGCCTCGCTGAAAACGCCATTTTAAGGGGGTACTGTCAGCCACCCTACTCACGATTCAACATTATCGATAATACGGTTGTTGACAGGTTTGCCAATAAATTGATCATGGATTTTGATGTCAAGGCAACCGGTCCGTATGTCCGGACAGGAACGCTCAGCGGCGGTAATATCCAGAAATTCATCCTGGCCCGCGGGCTTTCCACCGAGCCGGGATTGATTATCTGCAGCAAACCCACTTATGGGCTTGATGCCAGGACCGTGAACTACATCCAGGAACTGCTTCTGGAAGAAAGCAAGCAGGGTACATCCGTTCTGCTCATCACTTCGGAAATGGATGAGTTGATCAATTGCTCTGACCGGATAGGGGTCCTGTTCAACGGTAAGATCATGGCTATTTTGGATAAATGCGATGCCACACCGGAAAAAATCGGCAAGCTTATGCTTGGCATTGAAGAATAGAGGAATAACGTGAAAAAAATTGAGTTCAACGATATCGCTCCTGCATTTTATTCTGTACTTTCCATCGTATTTGCCCTGATCACCGGGGCTGTCATTCTGATTTTTATCGGTAAAAATCCTTTGTTATACTTTGGGCAGCTTTTTTTTCAGGGGATGTTCAGCCCCCTGGGTTTGGTTGAATCCATTATCAAAATGGCACCGCTCCTGATTATCTCGGCCGGTCTTCTGGCTTGTTTTTCAGCTGGTTTGTGGAATATCGGTGTGGAAGGCCAGTTCTTGATCGGAGCGGTTCTGGCCGGGTGGAGCGCGCCCACACTGGCCAGCCTGCTGCCATATCCCATATACTTGCTTTCTGTCGCTGCACTGGGGGCGATGGGAGGTATGTTCTGGATCCTTCTGCCCGCCGTTCTCAAAGCGCGCTACGACATGAATGAGATCATCACCACGATGATGATGAACTGGGTGGCCATCAACCTGGTCACATGGCTTGTAAAGGGCCCCATCAACGATCCCACATCCGTTCCGGCTCAGACTGCGCTGATCCCAATGGAACACCGTCTCTCCATGATCCCTTTTACGTCAATACACATCGGTCTGATTGTAGGGATCATCTGTCTTTTTATCATGCATTACGTGATTCGAAAGACCACTCTCGGGTATGAGTTTCGAGTGCTTTTGTCCAACAAACGTGCAGCATTTCACTCCGGCATGAATGTCGCCCGAATTACTATTTGGGGACTTTTAATCAGCGGTGGCTTTGCAGGCCTGGCCGGTGTTAGCGATGTCCTTGCCATCAAAGGACTGTTTCAGGGTGACTGGAACCCCGCGTACGGTATGACCGCCATTCCCCTTGTTTTTTTGGCAAGATTTAACGGGTGGGCGGTCGTTCCGCTGGCATTTTTCTTTTCATTTTTAAGTGTAGGGGGAGAGTTTGTAGCCCGGGATCAGGGGGTGCCGATATTTTTTGTTCATATTCTGGAGGGACTGACCCTCCTGTTTTTCGCTGCCTCTGAATATATAGAAAAAAGGAGGGCCTTTTAATGAGTTCTCTAATGGACATGGCTTTGATCGGTGCGGTTATGGCATCTACCCTCAGGGGGACCACACCCATTCTTTTGGGGGCCTTGGGCGAAACCTTTGTGGAGCGCTCAGGTCTGTTGAACCTGGGTCTGGAAGGGATGATGGTGGCGGGGGCCTTTGCATCCTTTTTGGTGGGATTCAAGCTGGACAGCCTAATGCTTGGTTTTGTGGCCGCAGCCGCTGTCGGGATGATTCTGGGTCTTCTTTTTGGATTTATGACCATCACCCTCAGGGTGAACCAGATCGTTGTGGGACTCGGTATAACGATTTTTGCACATGCCAGTTGCAGTTTTCTGCACCGTGTTATATTCGGGAATCAATTCCCTATTATGTTCACTGCGGGACAGACGCATGAAGTTCCTCTTCTGTCCAAGATACCCTTGATTGGCCAGCCTTTGTTCAATCAGCACTGGTTGCTGTACCTGACATTTTTGAGCGTCCCTGTGCTCTATTTCATCATGTACAAGACCAGTCTGGGGCTGAGAATTCAAGCCGTTGGAGAAACACCCTGGGCAGCGGATTCGTCTGGTGTCAACGTGTTAAAAACCCGCTATATAGCGATCCTTTTTGGCGGCATCATGGGAGGATTGGCCGGTGCCTTCATGTCTCTCGGTGACCTGGCTTTTTTTGTGCCCAATATGATCATGGGTCGGGGATACATCGCCATCGTTGTGGTCATGCTTGGGAAATGGGATCCGTTAAAAGTATTTCTTGGTGCTCTTTTATTTGGATTCTCCATGTCCCTGACCAGTGCACTGCAGGTGGCCGGAGTAAAGGTCAGCCCCGATTTTATCCTCATGACGCCCTATCTTGTCGTTATCGCCACGCTGCTGATATTTGCACGATCCACAAACCTGCCGGCAGCGTTGTGTGTCCCGTATGAAAGGGGTCAAAAATAAGCAGCATTGGTATCTATTGCGGAAATCGATCACTGAAAGGGGGTGATGGCAAGACAGCACGAAACCAGAATGAAACAATTTTAATTGAAAGTGCATCAACATTTTCTAAATCCACAAAAGAAGGAGCGACAACATGAGAAGAATCATAGGAACAGCGATGACCCTGGCGATTGTGATTTGCTTTTCAACCAGCCTTGTCCTGGCAGCCGATCTGCCGAAACTGGTGGGCCTGACCATTCCCGAGGCGGGCACGGATAAAGGGTGGAACGAACAAGGTAAGGTGGGGCTCGAAGCGATTGCCGCCAAATACGGTTTTAAAATGGAGCTGGGGGAGGCCCTGGGTTATGGCGATATCAAACCAACCCTGCGTGACATGGTCAAAAAGGGGAGTGATTTGATCATCTGTCATGCTTCCGGTTATCAGACTGTGGCACCTGAAATCGCCCGGGAAACAGGCGTACGGGTCGTCACCACTGAAAACCACAAAGACGTTACCCCGGGACTGATTAGCGACATCGACACCCAGCCCCAGGGCGGTTGTTATATGGCTGGTTATCTGGCTGGCAAGATGACACGTTCGAACATCGTCGGTATCGTTACTTCAGGCGAACCACCCACATGGAATCGGATGTCGGCAGGTTTTGCGCAGGGACTCAAGGCGTCAAACCCCGGTGCCAAACTTCTGTACAGCCTTATCGGCGAAGCAGCTTATGCAGATGCGGCCGGTGCAAAACGGAATTCAGAGGATCAGATCGCCGTGGGTGCGGATGTCATTTTCGGAATGGGTGATGGCGCTTCCTTTGGTATGCTCCAGGCCTGTTCGAGCAAGAAAGCAAAAGATGGTGGTAAGGTTTGGTTTATCGATGTCATCGGCGACAAGAGTTCCATTGACAGGGCTGACGTTCTGCTGAGCTCCGTGCTGTGGGATATGTCGGTTGTCTACGACGAGATCATCCAGAGTTGGAAGGACGGCTCTTTTGGCAAGCAGCATTGGGTTGCCATGGATAACGGCGCCATCCGCCTTCTGGAACCGAACAAGGCTGTTCCAAGCGATGTACGCAAGGAAATAAAGGATTTGGAAGCAAAGCTGAAATCGGGTGCCATCGCTGTGGTGGACATTCCGGTGGCTGCCGACCTTCACAAGTTCCTAAACGAACATTTCCCAAAATAATCGATCGATGCTAGAATCCGGGGGGCGAGTCCATCGCCCCATCCGGAAAAATATCATGGGATTTTTGTTTTTTTCAGATTGTGGTCGTCATTTGGGCGTGTTGTATGTATCGGTTTTGGACCAGCTATTCAGCAGCGTGGCATATTGCTCACGCGTAAATGTTGGCCGATGGCGTTTTACAATAGATCGTGCAGCTTCAGCTTTGCCCCACAAAAGGTCCACCGCGGTCAGTGCCATCAATTTTGCATGTCTGATGTAAACAAGCGATCTGTCATCAAGCTGCCAATTGTCACTGTGAGGAGATCCGGTGGCGCCGGCAAGATAAGGGTGGAGAGCAGGCATGATCTGTGATAGATCGCCCATGTCTGTTGACCCGCTTCTGTGCGGTACGCGCCCAAACGCGTCCTTGCCGAAAAGTGTACGACTGTTTTCACCCAATATTTCCCTCAAGTCTGGATTGTTCCCCATGGGCAGATAGCCAGGCATCGTTTTGATTTCAACACCGGCTCCTATGGCCATGGCGCCTGCCCGGATCGACCTGTCCACCTTATCCGATGCGTCCTGCATGGCTTCAGCAGTACGGGCACGCACAAACGTTTCCAACCATACTTCTGAGGGTACCACGTTAACACTATCGCCGCCACGGGTGATGATGGGGTGCACGCGTACGGCATCCGCGTCTTGAAACGTCTCTCTTTGAGCGTGAATAGCCGCTATTGCCAGATGTGCTGCATTTAAGGCATTGATGCCCTGGTGAGGCGCAACACCGGCATGGGCGGCTTTTCCCAGGAAACGGACCTTTTTCACGATAAAGCCGTTAGATGAATCGGCCACGGCCACGGTGGGATAGTCGGCACGGCTGTGTATGTGTATCATCAGGGAAAGATCCACGTCATCAAAATGGCCCAACCTGATGAGTTCCTGTTTTCCGCCCAGATAGGTAATCATTCCCTCTTTTACCAGACGTTCCCGGAAATCGATATCTACGTATTCTTCAGCGGGTACGCAAAGAAAGATGATTGTTCCAGATATATTTTGCCCTATCCCGACTGCTGTCAGACCGAAAAGAGCCCCCAAGAGTCCGGCGATCTGTGCGTCGTGACCACAGTTGTGCGACACCCCGGTCTCCGGGTCAGCCCCGGGATGACCCGGTGCAGGCAGGGCATCCATTTCACCAATGAGGGCAATCGTCGGACCGGGATGTTCCCCCGCAAGCCGCCCCTTGACGCCGGTTACCGCCAGCCCGGATTCAACAGGCAAACCCGCTGATTTCATGATGCGCGCTGAGAGGTCCGCAGTTTTAAACTCTTTATAGCCGAGTTCGGGATTTTTGCGTATGGCGTCACCTATGGACGTGATATCTTCTTTCCTTTCGTCGATAATGTCGCAGATTTTATTTTTAACGGTTTTTTTGTCGGCCAAGGTCATTATCAATTTCCCCCGTCATTTTTAAGACAGCTCTGTTTCAGTATCCGCCCATTGTTTCAAAGTGTCATTTCAATTTGAATTCCACAGAATCCGAGGGTAAACATAGGCATGACACGGTTTGCTATTTTGGATGAAAAGAAATGATCTATATCGTTATAGTTCGTTTCAATATCACCCATATGGCATGTCAGCCCGCCATTGGGATGAAAAACCATGTTTTTTATTTTGTGCACCTGAAGTCGGCCGTCTGTCAGGATCATACCGGTCAGGTGCAAGTTATTCCCTGAAGCGTCAGCCTCTTTGAAACGAAAAGACGAGACAAGTTGCCCCCGGTAAAATTTGGCCTCAATTTCAAGAGAGCGGCCGCTCCCGTTTCCGTAACCCCGATTGACCAATACGGCCAGAGGGCCGTCCAGGCGATTTTCCTTGAAAGAAACCCGGGCGACAACCCCAACTTTTTCTCCTGTGCGGATCCACTCGCCTGTTCGTTTTCCCTGATCAAACCGGATGCTGAGACGCGATTTGCCGTTTTCGAACCAGGCCAGACATGCACCGTCCAGACGATCTTCAACAAAACGACTGGCCAATTTCCGGTTTCCGTTTTCGTACCACAGCCGGTGTACACCATTTTTTTTCCCGTGAGCAAACACGGTTTCTTCGGCCAGAACACCGTTTTCGTACCACCGATGATACAAAGCATCTGAACCCTCGGTAGCACCCATTGGACTTAGGGCTTTTTGATCTGTTTTCTGTCCGGTGTCATGATTGCGGTCAGGACTGACAACATTCACACATGCGATAGTAAGAAAACCCACAAATAAGGTAAAAAGCAATTGCCATCGTTTTATCAGGATCATAATCACCCCAGTATATTGAACAAAAAGAAGCCGATTCTTGGCTTGTTTTCTCATCTCAGCTTTGATAGTTTTGTTATATAAAATAAAAGGCTTCCAAAGATACTTTTTAATGGAAATACCTATCGATATATAGAGATTTTCCCATGCTTAAGCAACTGAATATTTGTGCTTATCGCTTATACTGTTTTTACATCCTTCGGGTATTGGAATGAACGAAATGATCATTGGTATCAAAGGAGCTGGCGAAATAGCCAGCGCAGTCGCCTGGCGGCTATATATGGCAAACATACAAAAGATATTTATGATGGAGTGTTCCAGGCCTTTGGCTGTGAGGCGTAATGTCTCATTCTGCGAAGCTGTGCACAATGCTACGCATGAAGTGGAAAACATCAAGGCCGTTCTATGCCGTAATGTCAATGAGATCGAGCAATGTTGGCAAAAGAAAAAGATTGCTGTTGCGGTAGACCCCACATGGCAACTGCTGAAACAACTCCCAGTCAACGTTGTGGTGGATGCTGTGTTGGCCAAGCAGAACCTTGGAACAACCATGGATGATGCGCAGCTGGTCATTGGTTTGGGACCGGGGTTCACTGCGGGACAGGACGTCCACATGGTCGTTGAAACCAATAGAGGGCATGATTTGGGAAGAATTTATATTTCGGGTTCCGCGGCGCCCAATACCGGTATCCCGGGAAACATAGGCGGTTATACCGAGCAGAGAGTGTTGAGAGCACCGGCAGAAGGCCAATTTATATCGAACAAGGCCATAGGTGACCGTGTGGAAAAGGGGGAAGTGCTTGGCAGGGTTGGCAATGCGGATGTTGCGGCGCACATAAGTGGTATTCTTCGTGGTCTCATCAGACCAAACAGCAATGTTCGAAACGGATTGAAAATTGGTGATATCGATCCAAGGGGAGAACAGACGTACTGTAATACTATTTCCGATAAAGCGCGCGCCATCAGCGGTTCAGTACTGGAGGCCATTTTAAGAGTAATCCCGGTAAGCCAAGACGCATGAAATTTATTTGGATCATCTCCAAAAGAGTTGATCCAAATGAAGGGTTCGAGGTTTCGAGGGGAAACAGACCGTTTTAAGTTTTAGGTGTTAGGTTTAAAGTACAGCCAAGGACTCAGTTCAACTTTCATGACAAATGTTGATGAAATGTATGGTGCTCAAGAACCGGCGGTTCAACAGATGTGCACCCCAGAACCACACGTGAAATACCTTTAGCTTTTATCCTGATTAATTCTCGAATGATGGATTGTCCGGCTTGTGCTTTTTGGGGTATGTCAGCCTGGTTGAGAAATACTATTTTTTGAGCACTCCCGGGGGTTCCTTGAAATATTCCCTGCCGGTGGCATAGTATATCGCATATGGTCTTATCCAAAATCTCACGACCTTCGGATAAACCGGTAATTTTCGAAACAAGCTCGGGTCTGAATACAGTGTGTTTATCAAGGGGCTTTCCCAGTGCACTGAGGCCGACGATGCCGATGACCCAGTCAGTACAATCCGGTATGACCGGTTCGTGTGATGCAGGTGCTTTCAGGGGCAATCCGGCCGCACCATCCGCTTCGACAATTATCCAGCGAAATAGACTTGATTTCTGGAACAGCTCAATCGTTTCTGGTGAAAATCCCATGAGTTTTCCCGTTTCCGTCATGTAATGGGAAACTGCCGTTATGTGGGGGGTATGCGCTATCATATCCTTTGCCCTGCTTAATATTTCTTCTGGGCTATGGGATATTATCAGGTGTGTTGACTGATCTGTCGCTGGGGATAATATTTTTGTGGTTGTCGTTGTCAACACCGATAGTCCCGATGATGAAAACTCTCGGGCCAGCCTGAACATCAAGCTTGTTTTGCCGCCCGCTCCTACAAGGCTGATCACACCTTTTTTTGTAAGCCCAAGCGCATGGCATAAAGAGGTCATCTGTTTATCCATTGAAGATGGTGAAATAGTCTCATATCAGAAAAGAGATCAGGCCGTCAAAAAAATATTGAAATAGCAACCCAGTTCAGTCAATATCAGTAATAGAACTTGTTTTTTTGGGTAACAGCAATTGAAGCGTTCCCTGCAGCAAGCTGCAGGATACTCTTCTCGGTAAGGATTTTGTCTATTTGATTCGCTCGCTAACCCCGCAGCATGCGAAGCACTGCCGAACGGCAGAACCTACGGGGAATGCGCTCGCTATTGCCGTTCATGCAGCCCTGCCCATTTGGAAAAAATTATCTAAGAGAGTCCCTATGACAAGGAAAAAACCAACGGCTGGAATTGTTTTGGCGGCCGGCATGTCTTCACGCTTCGGGAGACCCAAGCAACTTATGGCACTTGGGGGAAAAACAGTTCTTGAGTGGATATTGAGTGCCTGTCTGGATTCTCGCCTCGAAAGCATTTATTTAATTCTTGGCTATGCGTACCAAGAAATTAAAAAGACTATCTCAGAGAAAATCAAAGATCCACGCCTTAATATTCTTGTTAACCAAAATTATCGTAAAGGCCAAAGCACTTCACTACAAACGGGCATACGTGAAATTAGAAATACCCATCCTTCCGCCATGTTTATTTTAGGCGATCAGCCTTTTATTGATTCGAAGACAATAAATCATCTACTGGCATGTTTTTGGGCTTCAGAAAAAAATATTTGTGTACCTTTTTTTCAAAAAAAAAGAGGCAATCCGGTGATTTTCAACGCCCTGTTTTATGACAAGATAAACAACATAAGGGGGGATATCGGTGCCAGGGGAATCATAGAAGATCATCCGGATCATATCCTCAGGGTTCCAGTGATGCGGCCATCATTTTTCCACGATATTGATACGAAGAAAGATTTTGAAAAAGCGCAGTCATTGATCATGCTCAAGGATGGTTAAGACAATTATTTGCCGAATGGACAGACAGGGAATCGGCAGGTGTCGCAATTGGAGCAGAAGCCACCATGCCCCATGGCAACGATATCGTCCCTTGTTACGGATTCGCCGGCCAGGAGTCTTGGCACCACCAGGTCGAAAATTGAGGTCTGGTGGTACATGACACATCCGGGGAGACCAATCACCGGGGTATTCTGAATATAGGCCAACATAAACATGGCTCCCGGCAAGACCGGGGCACCATAGACAACGACCTTCCCGCCGGCAGCGCGAATGCTGGCAGGTGTCTGGTCATCCGGGTCCACCGACATACCGCCGGTAAGGGCGATCATATCGACACCCTTGCGGATGAAACCATGGATGGCTTTTATGGTCATGTCGATATCATCCGACACCTTTTCATACCCCACCACGCGACTGCCCAGGTCGTTGAACTTTTTTTCAACCACCGGTCCAAACCCGTCTTCGATACGACCCTCAAATACCTCGCTGCCTGTTACGATCAAGCCTATTTTATGCGGTACGAAGGGCTTTACCTGCAGAATCGGAAAATGGTCTTTGCAGATGGCTTCCACACGCTGGATACGCGCTTCATCGGTCACAAGTGGTATGATCCGTGTTCCCCCCACCGGCTGTTTGTCCGCAACCGGCTGGTTGCTGTGGAGCGTTGCAAACATGACGTCCTCGATCTGGTTGATCAGGGTCAAGGCCGGACCATCGACTTTCAACAGACCTTCTGGGGCAGCAGAGAGAGTGACTTTCCCCTCGGCGGGTTCGCTCAGAAAGATGCCGGGACCTGTGGCTGCTTTGGCGATGCGTTTGGCGGCTTCATTTTCATGTATCTGGTTTTTTGTCAATTCAAAGACATAAATAAATCGTTTGCCAAGGTCGCGTAATTTCTCGATATCGGAATTTTGGATGACATGACCTTTGCGAAAGGATGGTCCCTTGAATTTCCCGGGGACGATTTCCGTGATATCATGGCAGAGAACCATGCCGGCAGCGTCTTGCACGCGTATACTTTTCATAGGCTTTCTCAATAAAATCGTGGAAAATACTATTTAACATCTTTAATTAAGCATTGTTTAAAAGCACATTACCAGGAGAATATCAACCCAACAAAAAGGATAAGATCAGCGTTTAATCCTTTTTCGGCTCGTAGATGAGAGGGGCACATATTTCTATTGAGATCATCTTAGGTCTTGGTCAATTCCTTTATTGACAAGGCCTACGGCCATGGTATCTTCGATGCATGGCAATAATTCCCACCAATGTCGCTGCAATTGTCCTTGCTGCGGGAGTATCTTCCCGCATGGAAAAATTCAAGCCCCTTCTGCCGCTGGGCAATAAAACCGTGATCGAGCAGGTTGTGGCGACATTTTTAAGCGTCGGTGTTTGTGATATACGGGTCGTCTTAGGACACAAAGCCCGCAATGTGATAGCCGTGCTGGAAAATTTGGCGGTTTCCTGGAGCATCAACGACGACTATCAATCGGAAATGTTTAAGTCCGTTAAGGTGGGAGTCGGTGGTTTAAAGCATGATTCCAAGTCTTTTTTTATTCTGCCGGTGGATATTCCTCTGGTAAGGCCACAGACACTCCAGATGCTGATGGGGTCCTCCGGAAAAGACAGGTCACAAATTATATACCCCACATTTCTTGGTAAAAGAGGGCATCCACCTTTGATTCCCCGTCAATACGCAGAAAAACTTTCCCATTGGTCAGGCACTGGTGGCCTGAAAGTGTTTCTGAAACAGTACGACCACAGCTCTCTTGACGTGCCGGTATTTGACCAGGGCATCCTGATGGACATGGATACGTCCGAACAATACGGGCAGATCGTTGCCCGATATGAAAACCTTCAGATCCCATTGAAAAGCGAATGTATGGCCATGATGGCAACCCGGTTTTCAGAAAATCATCCCGTTGTAAGGCATAGCAAAACTGTCGCACAGATTGCCCGGGATATCGGGACAAAACTTGTGCGGGCTGGATGCCTGGTGAACGTCGATCTGATGGAAGCTTGCGGATATCTGCATGATATCGGAAAAGGTACGAGAAATCATGCTGGATTCGGAACTGAAATTCTGAAAAGTATGGGATATCCACATATTGCCGACATCGTGGTGTGTCACATGGATCTGTCTTTTGCAAGTAAGGGGAAAATTACGGAAAAGGAAGTTATTTATCTGGCTGACAAACTGTCTTACGGCAAGGAAATCATGCCTCTTGAAAAACGCCTGGAATCAAAACTGGAACAGCTTTCGGGTCATCCAGAAGGGCAAATAGCAGCTGAAAAGCGTATCCGGACCGCTATGAAGATCCAGAAGTCGATTGAACGGATTACAGGGGAGAAGATCATCTGCTGAACCGAAACAGTGAGCGAATCATATGGAGGTGGTCATGAATGCACAACTGAACCAGGTAGAAAAGGTGGTAGTAACGACGCTGCAGGACAACTATATTGACCTTGTTGCCCAGGACAGCAACGAAATTGTGCAGCGAGCCATGCCATTAAAGAGAGATGAATTTCGTAAAAGTATTCGCGCAGAGCACGGATTTTCCACATGGATCACTATCACAAAAAAGGGGACAGCCCGTCATATGTTGTTCGATTTTGGTTTTTCAGAAGATGGGGCCGCTTTGAATGCCAAAGCTTTGAACGCTGACCTTTCTCAGGTGGAAGTTCTGGTTCTTTCCCATGGCCACGTGGATCACCTTGGAGGCCTTGAAAGCCTGGTCGCAGCAGTGGGGAAAAAGGATCTTGATCTGGTGGTACATCCAGGCGTTTTTGTCAAACCCAGATATCGGAAGATTACAGAAGAATTACGCGTAATTGTGCCATCATTATCCCGGGAAAAATCAAATAAGGCCGGTGTGAATCTAGTCGAAACCCGGGAACCCTATCCATTCCTGGATGGTGATGGGATATTTCTGGGAGAAATACCACGGCTTACTGATTTTGAGAAGGGAATGCCCGATATGTTTTACGAAGCTGAAGGCAAAGAGAAGCAAGACCCTTTTCACGATGACTCGGGTATTGTTTTCAATATCAGGGATAAGGGCCTCGTGATCATATCTGGCTGTGCCCATGCAGGTATCGTGAACACAATTAAATATGCACAGCATGTTACGGGGGTGACGGATGTATGGGCGGTCATGGGGGGATTTCATTTGTCAGGGGCTGATTTTGAGGGTGTCATATCTCCCACCACATCAGGATTAAAAGAGATCGATCCCCATTACATTATTCCAGCTCATTGTACCGGTCGGGATGCTGTCATGCATATTGAAAGGGAGATGCCGGATGCGTTTTTGTTGAATATGGCAGGCACAAAAATGACCTTTGCTTAGGAGCTTTAAGCTTTAAGCGGTAAGCAGCTTATGGCTTATAGCTTAAAGCTTATAGCTTGACAGCTTCCCTTATCGTGTCTATTTATTACTGCTGAAAAATGAACGCAAACAGGAGAATAAAAACATGAAGATCGCTTTTCCAATACAGGAAAACAAGGGTTTAGAAAGCACGGTGCACAACCATTTTGGGTCAGCGCCGTTTTTTGTTGTTGTGGCTTCAGAGAATGGTAAACTGGAGATTCTTAACAATCAGGATCTGGTTCATGAGCATGGGAATTGCCAGCCCTTGACCGCCCTTGGTGGAACGCCCGTGGACGCGGTTGTTGTCGGCGGCATCGGCGGTGGTGCGTTAAAAAAGCTGTTGGATGCCGGCGTTCAGGCATATCGGGCCGTTGAAGGAAGCGTTTCTGAGAATCTTTCACTCATAAAAGAGAACAAGTTGCCTGCATTTACCATGGATCAGACATGCCGCGGGCACCAGGGAATCGGAGATTGTGTTCACTCAAAAGGAATTGAAGATGTCTGAGGAAATTATTGAAACCATCGGTGCTTCCAATGGCGTCAGGGAAATGCTGTCAAATGCAGGGTATTCTGACAAGGCCATTCAATATTACTTGGAAAAACCCTATATGGGTGTTCTTTCGGATGCAGACCAGGTGTCTGAGATGACCGGCACCTGTGGTGACACCATGGCTGTGTATCTCAAGGTGGCTCATGGAAAGGTTACGGATGTCATGTATCAGGTGATGGGTTGTGCCGGTGCCATATCCGCCGCCATGGCAGCCGTGGACCTGGTCAAAGGTAAAAATATCGAAGATGCACGGAATCTTGAAGATGGTGACATTTTTCGCGTTTTGCAGGACATTCCCGTTAAAAAGCATCATTGCATTCAACTGGCGGTCAAGGCGCTCCACCTTACAATTGATGCGTATCAACAATCACAAAACCCAAAAACCCAAGACACAAGCTTCAAATGATTCTACACAATAGGGGATAGAAGATAATACACGCCAAAAGGGATAATGGATATGCCCATTTTCGAGTACCTGTGCAGTGATTGCGGTAAAACCAGCGAAATCCTTCTTGCTTCCACGACCAATCGTGTCAAATGCACATCCTGTGGCGGTGGTAAACTTAAGAAGCTGCTTTCCGCTCATGCGGCGGTTTCCGGATCGTCAGCATTAAACCACCCCGGTCCCGGTGATACCGCCTGCTGTGGATCGTCACCGGGTCAGGCAAATTGTGCCGGACCGGGAAGCTGCTGCGGTAAGAATATTTAATCTGCTTGCGATGCTATTTCGGCTGTTCCGGACTTGCGATAATAAATAACGGAGTCCATGGAGTAGACGGCGAGGGCTGTCCAGATCAGGATGAAGCTGATGAGCTGTTCCGATGTAAAGGGCTCCAGATAAATAAAGACTGCCATTACAAACATGCAACTGGGTGCAATGTATTGCAGAAAGCCCAGCGTTGTCAGTCTGACTCTTCTGGCACTCATGGCAAACAAAAGCAGGGGCAGGGCGGTGACAACCGACGTTCCCACAAGAAGCAGGTCAATTTGAAGCGACACCACAGAAAATGCGGCTGAGCCGTTCATACCCAGATAGATCAGATATCCCAGGGCGGGCAATGCCAACAGTAAGGTTTCCATGGTCAGCCCCACCAGAGAACCCACCGCAATAACTTTGCGGACCAATCCATATAATCCGAATGTAAATGCTAGAATGCACGCGATCCAGGGAAACTGCCCATAGAAGACAGTGAGATAAAGCACACCTGTCCCGGCAAGCAGTACCGCAAGGCCCTGGAAAGATCTAAGGCGTTCCTTCAAAAAAAGAGTGCCCAGCAACACATTGACGAGGGGGTTGATGTAGTAACCGAGACTGGCCTGCAGGAGAAAGCCATTGTTGATGGCCCAGATATAGACAAGCCAGTTGCAGGAGACAAACAGGGATGTTGCTGCCAGGATGCCAATGGAGCGCCAGTTTTTCAAAACCAGCAAGAATTCTTTCCAGCGCTTTCTGATCAGAATCAAGGGTATGAGGAGCAGAAAGGACCAGACCACTCTGTGAGAGACGATTTCAAGGGCAGGTACTGCCGTCAATGTTTTCCAATAAAGTGGGCTGATGCCCCAGATGAGAAAAGCCGCAACACCGAAAATAGCACCTGAAATGGATCGAGGAATAATTTTATCTGGAGATGGGGCTTTCATGAGAGGTTGTCGGCTGCTTTCGGCATATGGTGACGCAGTTATTTCAAACGTTTGACCCTTCTACTGATGATGGCTACCGATTTTTCAAGCGCGACAACCTTTTTTTCGATACTCCCGAGTGTGTAATCTGACCCGCTCACAACGCCTTCGATGGATCCCATGGTTGCTTCCATGTTCTGGACTTTTGTCACCAGTTGTCTGACTTTTATATCCATGTGGAACACAAAAGCGGTGACGCATATCATCCAGAGCGCGATCAGGTATTTTTTCCACTCATAACGTAGATTGCTTTTGACTGATTCCATCCTTTTCCTCAAATTGAACCGAAATAGTGAGCCTATTTCCCGTAGGTACTGCCAAACGATAGAATATTCCTCATAGCTTTCTGCGAGGTTCTTCAATTGTTTATGTGTTTTGGGAGAGGATATCTCTTTTAACGGTCAATCACAAGTTTTTTTATACCCTTGAAAATGATATCGAGGAGCTGTTATACCGCTTGTCATAATAATATTCCGAAAATAGGATGGCGGCATAAGGGTTTGCAGCAGAAAAACGGCCCCTAATCGGAACGTTTTTCTGACAACCCCTATAAAAGAAGACAGGGTTTAAACGATGGACTTCACGCAGTGCGCTACTATAACTTGAAACGAAACAGGGAACGCATTCCCCCTAAGTTCTACCGTTCGGCTGTGCTTCGCATACTGCGAGGTTCTTCAATTGTTTTGCGATAGCGGGTCAGGGAGAGACAGAAAATGGGAACAGAAATCGAAAGAAAGTTTCTACTGAAGAACGACACATGGCGATCTATGGCCGGAGGGACCAGGGTCAGACAAGGATATTTGAATAGGTCAAAAGAGTGTACCGTAAGGATTCGCACCACAAACGGCAGTGGTTATTTAACCATTAAGGGGCCCGAAAAAGGAGTCACCCGGATCGAATATGAATATGCCATTCCTGAAAGTGATGCAATATCCATGTTGGAAGATCTTTGCGAGAAGCCTATCATCGAAAAGAAAAGACATAAAATCGAATTTGCTGGACTTGTATGGGAGGTCGATGAGTTCTTCGGTGCAAACACGGGATTGATTATGGCGGAAGTGGAGCTTGAAAACGAGGATCAGTATTTTGCAAAGCCGGAGTGGATCGGCGAAGAAGTGACGGGTGACCCCAGGTATTATAACACCAGTCTTGTGACGCATCCTTATGTTGATTGGTGATAGAAATCCTGCGGGTTGAAACGCGAGATCGCATTGGCTGACCAACATCCCGTTTTTTTTTGACGGGGAAACAAATTCTTATTTTTAAGATGGCGAATAGATCAAGTTGCTTTCCTGCCGTTTTTCTGATACTAGCGATCGTATCTTCTAAATCTTACCGGAAAACAGAGCATTCCCATGAATGAACAGGATCATCAAAAGAACGATCAGGAACGACGATCTGAGCAGAGGATAGCGCCTGACAGGTATTACAGTGTTCAATTTTCCGTTAAAGACCTAGCCTACATTTATCAGTTCAAAATACGAGATGTCTCGTCTGATGGGCTTTGTATCCTGGTGGATGAGAACTCAGAAGTATTGAACCATCTCAAAGCAGGCGATGTCATCGAAATGAAGTATTACCTGTCTGAATCCATGGGTACAACGGAATCCCTCAAGACGGAAATCCGCCATGTCACCAAGGATGCGGATACACGTTTCAAAGGGCATTGTCAGGTCGGTCTGCTTATTCTGGATGAGCAGCCTTAAGCAGTAAGCTTTGAGCTTGTTAACCGCTAACCGCTTACTGCTTATTGCTTACCGCGTACTCCCAAAATCCCCCCAAACATAGGAGATGCCCCAATATGCCGACACCCGCATCACAGCAGGCACTGGTTGGACTGCGAGATCTTTCCATGCTCGAATGGTACGTGATACCCTTGCTTGCAATCGTCTTTTACATATACACATCTGAGATAAAAAAAGCCCGACAGACCGGTTGTTGGGATGCTGTCTTTGCAGGTCTTACTGTTTTCGGTATGGATTTTATCAATGAAACCTGGAATGGCTGGGTTTTTCATCTTACACAGCGTTCAGCACTATGGACGGCGCCAGGAGACACGGCTTTGCGAACCATGGTGGGCTGGAATATCGAAATCATGTTCATGTTTGCCATTTCCGGTATCATCTACTACAACACCCTCTTGAATAAAAAGGAAGACAAAATATTGGGTATACCGAATCGTTGGTTCTGGGCGATTGGGTACTCGGTTTTCTGCGTATTCGTGGAATGCCTGTTGAATGCCGGCGGGCATCTGGTCTGGGAATATCCCTGGTGGCACAGATCCTTCAAAGGAGTCTGGCTTATCTTTTTATTCGGCTATTTTCATTTTTATGTGGCGGCACTGCTTGTCATCGGTATGAAAACCAACAAGAGCAAAGTGATTACCATCAGTTCGCTGTATGTCATAGCGATCATAGCGAATGGGGTGGCGATGGGGCTGCTTGGGTGGAGGTATTGAGTCATGAGCTGTAAGCTATAAGCTTTAAGCACTAAGCAAGCTTAAAGCTTACAGCTTACGGCTAAAGCTTATGGCTTCCTCACCAGTATCTTTACCGCGCCGGGCTTGTCATCGGTGGTTAAATCACCTGTACGCGGGTCCATGTAAACCTGGGAAACGCTGTCTGGAATGCCGAAATGTCGATAAGGCCGGTCTTTCAGCACCGCCGACATGAATGCCGTCCAAATGGGGAGGGCAGCTTTTGCGCCGGTTTCCCCTTTTCCCAAAGACTCGGAATTATCCTGGCCGACCCATACACCTACGGTAATTTCCGGAGAAAAGCCGACAAAAAGCGCATCCTTGAAATCATCTGTGGTACCGGTTTTCCCGGCCACGGGTCTGTGAAGCTTTTTTGCTTTTCTGCCGGTTCCTTCCTGGACAACCGCCACTAGCATGTCCGTGACAATGGCTGCGCCAGCCTCAGACATGACAACCTTTTTCTCAGCCTTGGGATGCCAGATTGTCCGCCCCGTTGAATCGTCAACCGCTATGATACTGAGAGGTTTTACAGCGCTGCCTTTGTTCGGAAATACCGAGTAGCTGCGGGTAAGGTCCAGAAGGGATACTTCTGCTGTGCCCAATGCCAGGGACAGTTCAGGTGCCAAGCCAGAAGAAATTCCCATGGTGCGGGCAAACTGAACAACCGCTGACGGACCCAGCATTTGAATCAGTCTTACTGCTGGAATGTTCTTTGATTTGGCCAGGGCATGCCGAAAGGTTATCTCGCCGGAATAGGTTTTGGAAAAATTCTGGGGCTGCCAGGGTTCCTGAGAGGGGCTGTTTTTAAACGCAACCGGTGCATCGAGCACCATTTGGTTTTGTGAAAATCCGTTTTCCACGGCCAAGGCATAAATAATTGGTTTGAAGGCGGAGCCCGGCTGTCTTTTAGCCATGGTGGCCCGATTGTATGAACTCTCATAATAATCTTTACCCCCTACCATGGCGAGAATTGCGCCAGAATCTACCTGCAGGGCAATTAGGGCGGCTTGGAGTGCGGATACGGGAACACCCTGGGTCTTCATACGGGATTCCAGGTCGGCCAGGCCTTTTTGGATGGCACTTTCGGCAGCAGACTGCATTTCATAGGAGAGTGTCGAATAAATGTTTAGACCGCCTTTGTACAACTGGTAGGGTCCCAGATTTTTTTCCAGTTCTCTTTTAGCATATTCAACAAAGTCGGGTGACTTTGAGGCAGTATTCTTGTTGCCGGCCGTTGCCACGGGTGTTTTCAGCGCATTCTGATATTCGTCCTCCTGAATAATACCGGTGGCGAGCATCTGTCTTAAAACAATATTTCTCCGTTTTTCCGCCAGTTCCCGGTTCACCAGTGGGGAAAAACGGGATGGTGCTTTTGGCATGGCTGCAAGCAGGGCACACTCCGGCAGGTTAAGATGTTTTACTGATTTGTCGAAAAAAATTCTGGCTGCCGATTCAACACCATAAGCGCCGGAGCCCAGATAAATTTGATTGAGATAAAGTGCCAGTATTTCGTTTTTTGTGTATCTGCGCTCGATCTGGAATGCAAGTATCGCTTCCTTGATTTTTCTGGGCAGTGTTTTACTGGAGGTTAGAAAAAGGGTTTTGGCGAGCTGCTGGGTAATGGTGCTGGCACCTTCGACAAATTGACGTGCCTGGATGTCCCTGATCAGCGCCCGCAAGATGCCTTTGAGATCGATCCCACTGTGCCGGTAGAAGTTTCTGTCTTCCGTGGCAACAAGACCTGCTTTCAGAAAATAGGGAATATCATCCAGGGTGACCGGTCTTCTCTTTTCCATGAATAGTTCGGACAGGATTACGCCGTCGGCCGAATGTATACGTGTGATGGCCGAGGGGACATAGGATTTCAATGCCTGGATTTGAGGAAGATCATGGGTCAACCCAAAAAAGGCACCGGCCAGCACCCCGCAACTGATGCCGAACACTATCAACAGCAGCAAGGTGATATATTTTCTATTGGCTTTCAATGAAGGTCGCTTGACTTATGCTTTTCCAGCTATTAAATTGGCATAAAAAATTCGAAAAAAGGAATTACCATGACACACCATCATGACCATCGTCACGATGTAACCAGTAATCTAACATTTGACGAAAAATTGATCAAGATACTCGAGCATTGGCTGAAACATAATCAGGATCACGCCCATACCTACCAAGAATGGGCAGAGCGGGCCAGGGCGCACGACCTGCTGCAAACCGGTACCTTGATTGATGAAATAGGAGAGATTACCCGGGGCATCGATGAAAAGATCAAAGCGGCTCTCGACAGTATTCACAGGCATTGAGCTACAAGCAATAAGCAGTAAGCGATAAGCTGCTTCAGGGTTTCAATCCAGTTGTGCATACCAACCCTGAATTTCATCTATGGAAGCGTTCCGGTCGCTCAGAGACGCCTCTGGAAAATGTGACATAATATCTGTCCCCGATAGCAGGATGACCTTGACATCCTGGATGATGTCTTTTTCATTCAATTTTACGAAAATCTGTATTCGGTCTCCTGATGCCTGCCTTCTGACTTCTGTGTTATTTCTTCTGAGCACTTCGTCAAGTTTCATGAAATGCTCGGGCTACTTATACCCTCGAAGAAATGTTCGGTTCAATTTTTTATTTGACGGGTGGTGATCTCTGATCATTGACATCAATCCACCGGAGCATTAGTTTTGTTACGACATCTATTCGTAAAACTTGGAAAATTGATTATAGGTGAAAGAGGTTTGTCAATGCTGCTCAGTGATATGAAAGAAGGGGAAACAGGAATAATCGTCCGGATCGGGGGAAACGGAGCGCTTCGCCGAAGAATTCTTGAAATGGGTCTTATCAAGAACGCAGAGGTCTATGTGGAAAAATACGCCCCCTTGAAAGATCCTATAGAATTGATCGTAAAAGGGTATCATTTATCCCTGAGAGTCAATGAAGCCTCCCAGATTACGGTAGAGAAAACGGGGGTGTTTGTTGAACGGCAATAGCGAGCGCGTTCCCCGTAGGTTCTGCCGAACGGCAGAACATTCCTCGTAGCTTGCTGCGAGCTTCTTCAATTCTCTAAGTTTATTCAAAAGACGAAACTGCCAATCTGTTACTTTGTTGTTATGTTATGGAAATCCTGAGGCGCTAAATAAGATGCCAACCACGCCCAAGAAATCACTCACCATCGCTCTTTCCGGAAACCCAAACGCCGGAAAAACCTCCATTTTCAATCATCTTACGGGAACTCGGCAGAAGGTTGGAAACTGGCCCGGTGTAACGGTAGAAAAAAAGGAGGGCACCATCCGGAAGTATGGCTATGAACTCAGAATCGTCGACCTTCCGGGTACCTACAGCCTTACACCGTTTTCCATTGAAGAGATTATCGCCAGAGATTTTATTCTCGAAGAATCTCCGGATGTGGTTGTGGTCATCATCGACTCGTCAAACCTGGAAAGGAGTCTTTACCTGGCGACTCAGATTCGAGAGTTGGATTGCAAGGTGCTATTCTGCCTCAACATGGCGGATGTTGCAAAATCGAGGGGCATTAAAATAAATGCTGCAAAATTATCGGAACTTCTGGATGTGCCGGTTCTTTTTACGGTGGGCAATAAAAACGATGGCATTGATGCACTGTTAAAGACTACCATTGAGCTGGCTGAATCAGACAGTGTGACACCCCAGAAAAGAAGGGTCCGGTATCGAGCAGACATTGAAAAAGCGATCAAGGAGCTGGGATCGGTCCTGACGGCTGAACTTGGATCGGCACTTCCCTACAATACCAGATGGACGGCCATCAAATTAATCGAAGATGATGCTATTGTTAAGAAAAGGGTTCAACAAGTCGCAGGCAGCAGGGATAAACAGATATTTGAATCCGTTAAGTCGCAGCGGGATGCTCTAATGGGGCTGTTTGATGAAGAACCGGAAATTCTGACCACGGACGAACGTTACGGTTTTATTGCCGGAATTGTTAAGGAGGTGCATACCACAGCGGTTCAGCAACGTGTCGATATATCTCGAAACATCGACCTGGTCCTGACGAACAGGTTTGTGGGATTCCCAATCTTTATTCTGTTTATCTGGATCATGTTCCAGTCCACTTTTACCTTTGGTAAATACCCTATGGAATGGATTGAATCCGCTATCGGCGGTTTTTCCATACTTGTGGACAACTTCTTGCATGATTCCCTGGTAAAGGACCTGCTCCTGGAAGGAATCATTGCTGGTGTCGGCAGTGTGATCATCTTTTTGCCCAACATCCTGATTCTTTTTTTCTGTATCGCTATTTTCGAAGATACCGGATATATGTCCAGGGCCGCTTTCCTGATGGATAAGATCATGCATCTGATCGGTCTGCACGGCAAATCTTTTATCCCCATGCTGATGGGTTTTGGTTGTAATGTCCCGGCGATCATGGCTGCCCGAACTCTGGAAAGTGAAAAAGACCGCATCCTTACCATTCTGATTACACCCTTTATGTCGTGTTCTGCAAAACTGCCTGTTTATATTGTTCTGGCGGGCGCGTTTTTCGGCCCGCGCGCAGGGACTGTCATTTTTCTCATCTATCTTTTAGGGATTGTCCTTTCCATCGTCACCGGCAGGTTGTTTCGTTCTGTGTTGCTCAAAGGCGCTGATGCACCGTTCGTTATGGAATTGCCACCGTACCGGGTGCCGATGCTCAAGAGCCTCATGATTCATATGTGGGACCGCAGCAAGATTTTTTTAAAAAAAATGGGGGGAATTATTCTGGTAGGATCGGTGGTGGTTTGGTGTCTGACCGCCTTCCCGCAGCAGGTATCCTATACCATGGATTATGATGCGGAGATCCAAAGAATCGAACAGACCTATCAGGCCTTTCAACCCGCCCCGGAAATGGAGCTGATGGCGACAATTCAGGAGAAAAAAGATCAGGAGATACAGCAGTTGAGAATGGCCCAGGCTGCTGAAAAGGCGGAAAAATCCTATATGGGTCGCATCGGTACCGCCGTCGCACCTTTTTTTCAACCCCTTGGCATTGACTGGAAAGGAGGGGTGGCTCTTTTGACCGGTTTTGTTGCCAAAGAGATCGTGGTCAGCACCCTTGGGGTTTTGTATGCTGCAGACGATGCCGCAGAACCCGATGCTCTGAAAAAAGCGCTTTTGGCTTCCGACGTTTCCCCCCTGTCTGCCTTTGCGATGATGATCTTTGTGCTCCTTTACCTACCGTGTCTCGCCACGGTAGCCGCAATAAGGCGAGAGACCCGCTCCATGCGGTGGATGCTTTTCAGTATCGTCTATACAACAACGGTAGCCTGGATTATGTCCTTTCTGGTGTATCAAGGAGGGCGACTGCTCGGGTTCGCATAAACGCATCTCAAGAATATCTTTTATCACGATCCATTTATAGGCCTTAAAACCGTGAAGAAAATTTTTAACAATACGTCAGCACTAAACATTCTAACTATTTGAATTTATAATGTTAATAACAATGAATATCCAAGGGATCTTTATTTTTGGTTATTGTTCCGTAAATTTATTTTGACATCAAACAGTCTCTTTGTTATTATTTTAGGACCTATAACTTGAAACACCACCTTTGTTAAACTTTTTTACAGTGCGATAAAGGAGGGGTCGGTATGTATAAAAGTCTGATACTCCTGGTAATGGCAATATCTCTCGTGCTTGTAGCAGTACCTGCAACTGCAATGGATTTGGGTGTCCGGGCATACTATTGGATGCCTGGACTGGATGGAGACATCAACTACGATTCAGGCACAAAACTCGATCTGGAAGACGATCTGGGGATGGATAAGGAATCATACCCCATGGTTGACATCTTCGCCGGCTTTGGTGACCATCATTTGTTGTTTACCTATTACAAGGCCGACTACAGTGGCAGCGAAAGACTAAAGGACACGATTGAGTTTGGTGGCAGCGACTTCCCGGCTGGTGCCAATGTGGACAGCGATCTCGAATACACGGTCATGGACTTCGCTTACCAGTGGGATGCCATCGATCTTGAAAATATTCTGGCCGGTACGTCTCTAGGGCTCGTGGGAAAAGTTAAATATATGGATATTACCTCGGCCAAGTTAGAGGGGGGCGGTGAGAGTGAAGAAGTAGATGTCAGTGGTCCGATTCCCATGCTCGGTGCCAACCTGCATGTGGGCATACTGGCCGATATTATCGAAGCACGATTCCAGGTGACCGGCATGGGTTACAGCGGCAACAGCGTGGTGGAATACTTTGGGGACATTTCATACACCCCGTTTCCCTTTGTGGGCATCCATGCTGGATACCGCAGTTTTGCCGTAAATGTGGATGTGGATGACCTGGACGCCAGTTTTACGACGGCCGGGCCATACGGAGCCATTACCATAGGTTTTTGAACACAAAGCCATAAGTTGTAAGCGGTAAGCAGCTTATGGCTTTATTTTTCTATACCAATTCTCGCCTGCACCCCTTTGTCATAATAATGCTTGACGGCTTTCATTTCCGTTACAAGATCAGCTTTTTCCATCACTTCCGGCGCGGCACCTCTTCCTGTAATTACCAGTTCTACATGCTCGGGTTTTTGCCGGATAATATCCATGAGATCTTCCACGGGAAAAAGACCGATCGCCACAGCCACGTTGGCCTCTTCCAGGATAACCACGTCGTAGTCACCAGAGGATAGCACTTGCCGTGCTTTTTCAAGACCGTCCCGGGCGGCATTTATTTCTGCCTGGGTTGGCTGCCCCTTGACAAACTGTCCCAGACCGAATTGCTCCAGGACAATGACACCTGAAAACTGTTTCAGCGCTTTGATTTCGCTATAGTCTCCCTGTTTTAAAAACTGGGCAATGTAGACTTTCTTACCGGCACCTGCCGCTCGCAGGGATAGTCCCAGGGCAGCCGTTGTTTTTCCTTTCCCATCACCGGTGTAGACTTGAATATATCCTTTCATGGTGTCGCCTTTCTGATGATGTCGTTGGGGGAAGCATCACCTCCAAGAGTAATTTCGGCAAGACTGCCGGGGTTGACCACATTCACTTCCTGCTGGTCTTCATTAACAATTTTTAAAATGGTGTCTGTTCGGACAGGGCTCCCGGCGGAAATAATTTCGATTTTATCGTTTCTGCACAGCTGGTTACGAACATCGATAACCATCTGCCCGTTCCCGTTTGCTTTTACAACCTTAGCCAGAAATAACAGTCCAGCCCTAACCCTGCCATCTAGATTGGGGGACACCTGTTCTGGGTCACCCAGGTAGAACCCTGTACAGTATTCCCGGTGAGTGACTTTGGCGAGTTCCATGATCCACTCAGGTCGGGCATGGTAGGCTTCCGCATCCAAGGCATAAGCATCGATGGCTTGGCGATAGACCTGAACGACGGAGGCCAGATAGTGGATGCCCTTCATGCGACCTTCGATTTTCATAGATGAAATGCCGGCGGCAATCATTTCAGGGATATATTCGATCATACAGAGATCTCTGGAATTCATGATATAGGTCCCCCGGCTATCTTCCGATAGGTCATAATACTGCCCCGGTCTTTTGGCTTCCACAACAGCGTATTGGAAGCGGCAGGGGTGGCAGCACATGCCACGATTGCTATCACGGAGGGCCATGAAACTGCTCAAAAGACAGCGGCCGGAATAGGCCATGCACATGGCGCCGTGTATAAAGGCTTCCACTTCGAGGGTGGTTTGCCGCGCGATGATTTCGATCTCGGCAAGGGTTAACTCTCTAGCCACGTTGACCCTGGTGACACCCTGTGATTCCCAGAAACGGGCGGCATTGTAGTTGGTCGTATTGGCTTGGGTGCTGAGGTGTATGGGTGTCTGTGGTATTCGTTGCCTGGCCATGACCAGGATACCGGGGTCCGAAATAATGATGGCGTCTGGATCCATATTCCCCAGGGATGTCAAGAAGTCAGCAATGGCTGCCTGCTCTTGATTGCGTGGAAAGGTGTTGCAGGCCACATACACCTTGACTTTGTTTGCATGGGCAAAGGCGATAGCTTCCCGCATTTCATCTATGGTAAAATTCCCGGAAAAATTTCGCAGACTGAAATCCTTTCCAGACAGATAGACAGCGTCTGCACCAAAATGAACGGCGATCTCGAGTTTTTCGAAATTTCCGGCAGGGGCTAGGAGCTCCGGTTTTGGATTCGCCTGATGTTTCATGCAATAACTTTAAGGGGCTTCCGGTAAATATTCAAGAAAAAGTTGAAGGTTGTTTTGCTGCCTGCTACACAATAAAAATTCGAGAAACGAATTTATTCGCGTTTGCTTATTGTCATTTTTTATATTAATACCTGTCCAAAAAAACCCGACAACCCCATCAAAACCAGAGAAACTGGAAAAGAAAACGATATTTTATCACAAAAATAAAAAAGCCCGAATTTACAAAAAAGACCATGAACCGCAAATCCAAAACAGACAGAATCCCCTTTTTATCGATTCTTTTTTTGATAATTGGGGGAGCGCTTTTTGTGTTGCCGGTCTTTGCGCAAAGCATTCATGTTACGGATCTGCTGGGGCGAAACATGGTTGTGCCCAAGGATCCGAGACGGGTGGTATCTCTGGCGCCAAACATTACGGAGATCGTCTTTGCGTTGGGGCAGTCACATCGCCTGGTGGGCGCAACGACCTACAGCGATTACCCGGCAGCGGCTGAAACGCTTCCCAAAGTCGGTTCATATGTCCATCTCGACCTGGAGCGCATCGTATCTCTGGCCCCGGATTTATGTCTGGCCATCAAGGATGGCAATCCCATCGCAGTAATATCACGTCTGGAATCTTTAGGTATTGCCGTATATGCTGTGGATCCAAGGGATCTTGAGAGTGTCATGGATACCCTATCCAGAATCGGCGGACTTTTACAAGCCGACAAAGAGGCTGACACGCTTGTACAGGGCATGCGGCACCGGATTCAGGTCGTGGAAAAAATTGTGGCAAAAACAGTCAAACGACCGGGTCTGTTTTTTCAAATCGGCGTATCGCCCATCGTTTCGGTAGGGACCAACACCTTCATCCATGAACTGATCTTACGGGCCGGTGCCCGGAACCTGGCTGCGGGAAATATCCCATATCCCAGATTCAGCAAGGAGCAGGTACTGGGCATGTCACCCGATATCATTATTATCACCTCCATGGCCCGCAAAGCCGTATTCGAAAAGATTAAACAAGATTGGTACCAATGGGCGAATCTGCCGGCTGTTAAGAACAATCGAATTTATTTCAAGGATTCGAGTCTTTTTGATCGGCCTTCACCCAGGCTTGTGGATGCGCTAGAAATTATGGTGCGACTGGTCCACCCGGAAATGTTTGAGGAAGGATCATGACCAGAGAACATTCCAATATTGTAAACCGCCTATCAAAGGTTTCTTTACTGCTGCTGATGGTTCTGGTGTTGGTGATGCTATTGGGTGTTTCCATCGGGTCTTCCGGGAGTGGGGTCACATCCCTGTGGCACATTGTACGGGATCAAGATCAGGCAGATCCCATGCTCTTCACCATCATATGGAAACTTCGTTTGCCCAGGGTATTGCTGGCTGCTTTGGTGGGGGCGGCACTCTCACTTGGAGGGCTGGTCTTTCAGGCTCTTTTGAGAAACCCTTTGGCGGAACCCTACATTCTAGGCATATCCGGGGGGTCTGCTATTGGCGCCATTTTAGGCATATTGTTGGGTCTTTCACAATTTCCAGGAATCACCCTGACATCATTTGCCGGCAGTCTTACCACGCTGCTGCTGATTATCGGTATTTCCGCGGGGCAATCGATTCTTCAAAAAAATGCCCTGCTTCTGTCCGGCGTAATGGTAAACGCTTTTTGTTCGGCCGTGATCATGTTTCTGGTCTCCATGACACATGACGCGCGTCTTCACAATATCATTTTCTGGTTAATGGGGGATCTTTCACTGGGGAATATGCAGCATACCGGAATTCTTGCCATGGCGTTGATCCCCTGTTTTGTCATTATATTCTGGTTTTCAAACACCATGAATCTCATGCTGATGGGAAAGGAGATGGCCTTGAGCATGGGGGTGAATATCAAGCGTGCCACTGTCATTCTGCTGATAACCACATCGTTGATGGTGAGCGCCTGCGTCAGTCAGTGCGGACTCATCGGTTTTGTCGGGCTTGTCATTCCCCATCTCTTCCGCTTGATACTGGGATCTGATCACCGGATTTTGTTGCCTGCCTGTGTTATGGGAGGGGGCGCCTACATGGTTGTCTGTGATTTGCTTGCAAGAACCCTTCCCCAGCACGGAGAAATGCCGGCAGGGGTCATAACTGCATTGATCGGTGCACCGTTGTTTATCTATCTTCTCAAACGGAGCGGACGATGAAACACGCCATCACCCTGGAAAACATCCAGTATTCCTACGCCAGAGCACCGGTGTTGCAGGATATTACCTTTTCGGTGACCCCAGGTGATTTTTTTATTGTTATCGGCCCTAACGGCTCCGGAAAATCCACCCTGATGAAACTGATTGCAGGCATTTCACAACCGGATAAGGGTATGGTGAAGATTCTTGAACGCCCGGTTCATTCCTACCGTCGTAAGAATTTAGCAAGACAAATCGCTTTTGTACCCCAGTCGGTTCCCATTGATTTTCCATTTACCGTAAAAGAGGTTGTACTGATGGGGCGATCACCCTACCAGGGGATGCTGGGTCTGGAAAATAAAGAGGATATGGAAAAGACGCAGCAGGCCATCACTTTTACGGGTCTGGCCCATCTGGCCGATCGAAAGATGAACCAGTTGAGCGGTGGTGAGTGCCAGCGGGTTTTTATCGCCAGAGCCATCTGTCAGGAACCAAGCGTACTTCTCCTGGACGAGCCAACGGCAGCCCTCGATCTCTCTCACCAGATCCGCATCATGGATTTGATGGAAAAATTAAAGTCGGAAAAGCAGATTACCATTGTCATGGTATCGCATGATGTAAACCTGGCCGCCATGTATGGCAACCGCTTGCTGCTGCTCGATAAAGGCCGTGTTGCAAAAATTGGCCCGCCCCAGGAGGTTCTGACCTATCAGAATCTGGAGAGATCCTATGGATGTACGCTTCTGGTGGACAAGAACCCCCTGGGGGATGTTCCCAGGGTGACCCTTGTGCCGGGGAAATTCGTACCCAAATGATATCGCGGTGCAAGATTTCCAGACACACCTGGTGTGCTTTTAATGGCTAAATGAGTCGAAAAAAATAAAATAGCTTGACGAAGCTTCCCGTATTCATTATCAGCTTCTTAAGGTTCAGGTGCTGCTCAAATTAAAAATGTCTCTGATATTTTTAATTGCTTAATAGGGAACTCCGTTAAAATCGGAGACGGACCCGCCGCTGTAACCCCTCCCTGATCACAGGGAACCCTTTCAGTCTCTGCGAGCCACTGTTCTGTCAAGAAGAATGGGAAGGCCGCTGAATGGGTGGGGGAGTCAGAAGACCTGCCTGAATCTCAAGTGGTGTCCCCGTGGCCAGGGACCCATTGACAGATCAGTGGATAAAAAAGGGGAATCCCGGATCGATGCAATCGGTCCGGGTTTTTTTGTGCCGGACCCGTGTGATGTCGATGTTCTGTCTGGAACATCATTCTTGCAATGAATTTGAAATTAGAAACGGGGAAGTGACATGAAAAAGATGATGTGGGTTCTTATGGGGGTGCTGATTATTGGGGTCCCTTCTGCAGGTGCTGAAATCGTAACATTTGATGATTTAACGCTCGATCCGGAAACTTTTTACAATGGCTCGGATGATGCGGGTGGGTTCACGACCGCGGGTGTCACGTTTAACAATTTTTACGACGACACCTTCGGGCCTTACTGGGAAGGGTTTGCCTATTCCAACACCACCGATGTGACAACAGCAGGATTTACCAACCAATACAGTGTCATCACCGGTGTGGGAGCTGATGGTTCCAGCAATTACGGCGTTTGTTACGCGGAGGGCTTCAACGGCACTATTCCAACCATAACGTTTGCCGATGAAATCAATCTTGCCGAGGCTCATATCACAAATACCACCTATGCTTTTCTGGCTATGCAGGATGGGGAAGGGCCTGCTAAAAAATTTGGCGGTGACACCGGAAACGACCCGGACTGGTATCTATTGACGATTACCGGAAAGGATGCGGATGGTATGAATACGGGTGATGTCACGTTATACTTGGCCGACTTTCGTTTTGGCGACAATTCCCAGGATTACATCATAGACGCTTGGACTGCCGTAGACCTTAGCAGCCTCGGTAAGATCAAGACACTCGCGTTTTCTGTATCTTCATCGGATACCGGTGATTTTGGCATCAACACACCCACCTATTTTGCCATCGACAGCATCGCTATCGAAGATGATGATGACAATGGTGGTAATGGCGGTAATGACAGCACTTGCTTTATACGCTCGTTGGGTAGTGATAGGCTATAAGCTGCAAGCCATAAGCGGTAAGCTGCTCACAGCTTACACCTCAACTTTAAAGTTTTATCAGATAGAGCGAAATGGATGATCCAATGGCGATTTGCGCTGTTTGAGCCAATTAGGGCAGCTTACATAAGCGCATAACAATGAACAATCCAAGTTGAAAATAACGGTTATTTAGCAGCTAGGTCTGTTTAACCATATGGCCGGCGCTGATGTTAGGAGCCCTTGCGGCGAGTTCGCAAAGCGCCAGGGGATTATTCAATTCGCGTTTCCTGAATTCCGAAAGTTGAGTTACACCTTATACCTTAAAGCTTACGGCTATTTGCAACAACAACCATGATACGACATCGAAAAATAAAAAGCTTTCTTGGCATGCTCTGCATATGCCTGTTTCTCCTTGCATGGGTTCCGGTGCTAAACGCACAAGAGACGCAAGAAGAGGGTACCGTGTCTGAAACAGGTGAAACCCCGTCGCGTTTCGAGCTGGATGAAATCGTGGTGACCGCCAGTGCCATGGAAGAGCCCCTCTATACCGTTCCCAGAAATATAACCGTGGTTACACGGGAGGACATCGAACAGGCCCCCAGCAAGAATATTGTGGATCTGTTGAATCGTGAGGCCGGTATCAATATGCGCAGTCTTTTCGGTAATGACAAACAGGCGGTTATCGACATGCGCGGTATGGGGGCAACTGCGGCCAGCGATGTCATTGTCATGGTGGACGGCATACGCATGAATTCACCGGATATGTCCGGTGTCGATTTTTCAACGATTCCCCTGGAGATGATCGAGCGTATCGAAATTGTTCGGGGAGCCGGATCGGTTATATACGGCAGCGGTGCGGTGGGCGGTGTGATCAACATCGTTACCCGAAAAGGCACCCCTCATGCAGAGACACGACTTTATGGCGCGTATGGCAGTTATGATACCAAAGATGCACGCTCTGGCTTGAGCGGCAGTGTTCACGACCTAGGCTTTCATCTCACTGCCGGGTATTATGATACCGAGGGTTACCGGGACAATGGTGAATACATCAAAAAGGATGTGGCCGGTGTTTTTGACTATTTCCTCACGGACGTGATCACCTTGAACCTTTCCGGAGCCTACCACAAAGATGAATATGGGCTGCCGGGGCCCGTGGGAGAGGAGGATGTCGATTCAAGAAAGGACCGAACCAAAACGAATTTTCCAAAAGATGAGGGCTCAACCATTGATAAACGTGTTTCCGGTGGATTCGATATGGAAACAGATCATTGGGGAAGCCTGAGGCTTCATGGAGGGTACCGCTGGCGGGACAATGACTATATCGTGGGTTACACCCCTCTGCTATCGAAATCCGACCAGACAGACGAGATTGAGGAAAAAACCGAGAGCATGACCCTGGTCTATGACAAAAACTATTCTCTTTTTGAACGGGCGCATACCTTTCAGTTCGGTTTGGACTACGCTTTCACCGATTATGTACGGGAGGAGAATCCCGGAGGTCCAAGACAGAACAGCCAGATGACTTCGCTGGGCTTTTTTACCAACAACCACTGGTCAATTTCCGAAAAGGCAAACGTGCAATGGGGCTACCGGGTGAATCGGGTCGATGGCAAATTCCGCACCGATGAACGGGTTTCGTTCGGGACGGTTCAGCGCTGGGTCAATGGAGACACCGATCGCCCAGACTGGCGGAACACAGCCTACGATGTGGGTTTAACATACCGCTTATCGTCTGCACTGATGATGTATGCGAATTATGCCACCCACTTCAGGGTTCCCAACGTTGATGAGCTTGCCGAGGCCGAGCCCGGCCTGAAGCCCCAGGAAGGAACCCAGCTGGAAGGCGGTGGACGCATGCAATTCAATGACAGCATGGAGGCCACCGTCACCCTGTTCAGGATTACCATCGAGGATGAAATATACTTCAGTGAAATCAACCGTAATTATGACCGAAACACGGTTCGAAACGGTATTGAAACCGATCTAAAATGGTACCCCAAAGCATCTTTGTTTGTTTGGGGCAACTACAGTTATACCGAAGCCAAATTTGAAGGGGACGATGCAAACGTGCCCCTGGTGCCCCGTCACAAGGGTTCTTTAGGCGTCGAGTGGGAAGCCGTGCATGGTTTGACCCTTTCTGCAACCGGCACATACGTCGGTTCGAGATATGATGGCAACGATGTGGACAACGACCGCTATGAGAAACTGGATGCATACCAGGTGTTTGACACCAAAGCGACCTACAACAAAAATGGTTTCAAGGTTTTTATCGGCGTCAACAACCTTCTGGATGAGCACTATGAAACATCCTCATTCAGCGAAAGTTA
>JAHEIB010000073.1 GCA_024639645.1 Deltaproteobacteria bacterium | reverse complement strand
ATTCGTTCCATCGATAGGTTTTGAACAGAACATATCTGTCTTCATCATACCACCAATTGACAATAATTCAGAAAATCTTTAGATCATGATAATAATTAAACTTAGGTGACATGATACGTTAAGGGCAAACGCAATAATTGGGATTTACCCTTTTTGCATTTATGTCAGAAATGGAATATCTGTAACGGTGATCGTGGTAAATAGCACTGTGGAAACATAAAGTATCACAGGTTTTTGATGCCAATGAAACCTGACATTATCTCCATCAATCACCGTTGCAGCCAATCTCCAAATATGTTACCCCTTTTTCACCTCTTTATCTTTTCCCCACGCTCTCAAATGTAAATCTCAAATTGAAAGGAGAAATGCAGATGTTGATCAAAAGTGGAAGCAGAATTTCTCGGAGCATCCTATACTTATTCCTCATCTTTATCGCCATGGCTTCAAATTCATGGTGCGTTCAAGAAGATTATGACGGCTTTTATGCCGGCACATATTCGGGCAATGATAATGGTTATTGGATGGTTGGGATCGACATGAATCTGGGTGCCCTTTTTTGGTTTTATTCGACAGATATCAACCAAGGTGATGCAAAAACACCAAACTATGTTGGTGAGGCAGGCACGATCGGAAATTATTCTATCGCACCCTCATTTAACTTTGCCTACCAGATCAACATTGCAATCGATTCTTCCGATGGGTCGGTTACGGGAACATGGTCCGATACAGATTCCGCTGATTCAGGAACTCTAATTGGCACTAAAATCATTTCAGGCGACTATGTTGACCAATATGTAGGAATCTATAAGGGCACTTATATTGGAGATGCCTCTGATGATATAGTCATCAGGATCAAATCAAATGGTGAAATCAATGGTGAAATCACAGGATCGGTGACAATTGATGGGGATGATTATGCTTTTAATGAGGTTTGGCTGAATCCTGACGGTTTTTTTGAAGGCGAAGGCGATGGTCCAAATGATGAGGAATTTGGGTTTTGGGGCAAAATTAATGGCGATAACATGTCAGGTTGGTGGTATTCTGTAACTGATGACAGTGGTACTTTTACTGCCACGATTAGTGACGATGATGGCGGTGGTGGCGGTGGTGGCTGCTTCATTGAATCTGTGAATCACTGATCTTAGTAATATGGGATTTAGCGTTTACGATTGACTTGGCTGGTATAGACACCAATTTTCTTTGTATTCCCGGAGATTCTGAGGGAGATAACACTCGAAGCGATACAACAATTATCAATCAAACTGGGGATGATACCTTTACCATGACCCGTCTTGGTAATGTTATAAATGGAACCATAAGTGGTGGGGTATACACGTTTTCTGGATCATGGATTGAGCCTGATGACGATGGCGATTATACAGTTAATATCAGCGGATCTTTTACATTAAACTCCTTAGACAGCCTAACTGGAAGTGACGAGTTTAGTGGTACCAACGATGAGGGAAACTTTTGTACTTGGGACGAGACATTTACCGGAACAAAGCAATAAAGTTATCGTAGGAAAGCGATCAGTGACCTAAACTTGGATGTTCTTGTGACCCATTCCATTGATACACAGCGTTCTTATAAAGCCCCTGGGATGATCAGACATTTGCCAATGTCTGTGTCTCTATCTTTGGGGCTTTCTACTTTTTGTCTTTCCGCATTTGGTCACGTTTCTTTAGCCATGTGGTCTTGTGGGTCCTCCAAGTGTGCCACGAGCGCACTTTTAATATAAAGTGCACGTAACGGCACAGAAGATGAGGGAGGGCCACTCGGAGCCGGCTTGCAGGAGCAGGCTTCAAACCACCTTAAGCTGCATCGGTAAAGAGCCGTTGTGGTGAGCGTTAAGGGAAAGGCATGGCAAAGACCGCGTCCGGTATGGATCAAGGAGATGAGTACAAGCGAACCATTGATGAGGTGTCGAAATATCAGAGACGGCGTCAAAACTGTAGATACTTGGAGGTCTGCAGGATAAGCCCAGAGGGATGTTTGTCACGTACGGATCTTGGAGAGCGTAAGGGTGAAATCCCCCTGCGCCACTTAACCACATCAAAGGTTTCTGCGATATCTATTGTTATGTTTTGAGGAGTAGACTCTTTATGATATTTAATGGAATTATATTTGATTTTAATGGTGTGCTTTGGTGGGATAGTCATTTACATGAATATGCTTGGAAGCAGTTTTCTGAAGCGGTAGGGAGTAGGTCTTTTTCTATTGAGGAGATAAAGGTTCACGTTTTCGGACGAACCAACCAGCATTGTCTTCAATATCTATTAGGTCGTCCGGTAACAGGGTATGAGCTTGAGCAACTGACACAGCAGAAAGAAACAATTTACAGACAATTGTGTTTGAAACAGGGAACCGATTTCAAGTTGTCTTCAGGTGCAATCGAACTCTTAGATTATTTGGTTGCCCACGACATACCTTGTACAATTGCGACCGGTTCAGAAAAAACCAATCTTGATTTTTTTGTTGAGCATTTCCTATTAAGAAATTGGTTTGATTTAAGGCACATAGTTTACGATGATGGCAGCAGGTCGGGCAAGCCTGCACCGGACATGTATCTTGATGCAGCCAACAGACTTGAATTAGAGCCTGCTCAATGTATCGTGGTCGAAGACTCAGATTCAGGAATTGAGGCGGCCTATGCAGCAGGCATCGGTTATATTGTTGCACTGGGGCCTGAGGCTTCACATCACCGTTTAAGGAATCTTAAAGGCGTAAATAGGGTTGTAGATAGCCTTGAAAAATTTCCAATGGAGCTGCTATATTAGGCGATGTGGCGTGGAAAAAAGACGCCGATAGACATGCTTGTTGACACAATACACCGCTTCTGCCATGTTCGAATTTGAAAAAGTAAATTGATATCATTCGTTTCTCGTCTTGATGTAATGGTAAATTCCGTTAAGATTGGTCACTGTGGAATGCGCATTGATATATTATGGTTTTGCGCCGTGCCGAAATAATTAAGAACCCGAAATTTGAAAAGGAGAATATCATGAAACGTTTAATTCTGTGTATCCTTACCATTTTTTTTCTCACCTGCGCGGGTAGTGCGTTCGCTAAAGGACGACTAGTCGTCTATTGTTCCAACGAGCCTTTTGCCTGTCAGGCCGTGGCCGACGAGTTCGCCAAGAAATATGATGTCAAGGTGCAAATGACGCGTGCCGGCTCCGGCTCTACCTATGCCAAGATCCTGGCTGAAAAAGACAATCCCAAAGGCGATGTTTGGTATGCCGGGACGCTTGACCCGCATTCACAAGCGGGTGTGAACGGATTGCTAGAGTCATATGAATCTCCCATGTTGAAGGAAATTGGCGAGGAATTTAAGAACCCGGCCACCAGCAAGATGCATCACAGCACCGGTGTGTATGCCGGCGTGCTCGGTTACTCGGTGAACACCGACGTTCTCAAGGAAAAGAACCTCCCTATGCCCCGCTCCTGGGAAGATCTGACCAAGCCTATGTACAAGGGAATGGTCCAGGTGGCCAGCCCCCAGAGTTCCGGCACGGCCTACACGGTCCTTGCCACCATGGTGCAGCTCAAGGGTGAGGAGGATGCCTACAAGTATCTGGCCAAATTGCACCAGAATATTAATCAATACACCAAATCAGGCTCGGCACCCGGCAAGGCCGCCGCGCGTGGCGAGACCATGATCGGCATCGGCTTTCTGCACGATCACGCACTGCAGAAAGCCAATGGTTTCCCCCTGGAACTGGTTGTGCCTTCCGAGGGTACTGGTTATGAGATCGGTGGCCTGAGTATTATAAAGGGTGCCAGAAACATGGAAAACGCCAAGAAATTCGTCGATTTCATGCTGAGCGCTGAAGGCCAGGAAGTGCCCCAACGCGTGAAGATGTTCCAGGTTCCCACCAATGTAAACGCCAATGTTCCCAAAGAGGCCATACGGCTGGACCAGGTCAAGCTCATCGAATATGACTTTGTCACGTACGGTTCCGAAGAGATGCGCGCACATCTGATCGACCGCTGGGCAAAAGAGATCAAGTCGGTTCAACGATAGTCTATACCGAGTGAGTTCTTTCTGACAATGAACATAAAAAGAAACAACACTCCAGGGGAGATCGGCCCGCGAGTCGTTCTTTCCTGGATACTTATCGCCACCACAGCCTACTGCTTTCTGCCCTGGGTAGCACTCGAATACGGTATCACTGATTTTACAATGGATGAACTGCTGGACGCCTTGGGCTGGAATTACAACAAGGCCACCCTGGTGGTGCCATTGTTGCTCCTAATCCTGGTGCCTTTCGCCTGGATCAAACTACCCAGAAAAAAATCCGGGTGGCTTTTCACCATTCTCTCAGGGGCGGTAATTGGCATATTGCTCTTCAGCTTCATCGCCTCCAATACCTCCATGGGCCTGGCGGCCGGGGTGATTTTACTGTGCCTGGCAGCTTTGTTTGCCATCGGCATTTCCGAGCTCGGCTTCCAACGGGGGGACACATTCATCGCGGGTGCCGTTATTTTTGTGGTTTTGATGGTGGCCATGTTTATCTTTTACCCGGTCTGGGAAATCTTCCGCAACGTGCTTTTCAATAAGGCCGGTGCGTTTGTGCCATTCCAGTTTTTTCGGATTGTCACGTCATTTGGCGTGGGACGCGTCATTTGGAACACCTTGAGGCTGGCCTTTACGGTAGGTGCGGCGACCACGGTATGCGGGCTGATTTTCGCTCTCTATTCGGTCCGCGCCACCTCGCGTTTTAGATATCTGATACGGGTTTTTTACATACTGCCGATCATTACGCCACCTTTCGTAGTCGGTATGTCGCTGATTTTGCTCTTTGGACGGGCCGGCATGATTAGTGACGGGCTGATGTTCTTGTTCGGTCCTGCTGGTATTTTCACACCGGAGGGGAGTCAGGGCATCTTTGAGCGCTCGGGCTATATTTATGGTTTTCTGGGGATTTTTCTGGCCCAGACGCTCTCTCTGACGCCGGTCAGCTATATGGTTATCAGCGGTATGCTCTCTTCCATCAATCCGGCCATGGAGGAAGCCTCCCTAACCATGCGCGCCAGCCGCTGGACAACGTTGTGGAAAGTGACATTTCCCTTGCTCAGACCAGCCATTGCCAACGCCTTTCTGCTGGGGATGATTTCATCTGCTGCGGATTTCGGCAATCCCCTTGTGCTCGGTGGGGAGTATGACGTGCTTTCCACAGAAATTTATTTTTCCATTGCCGGGGCACAGCTCGATTTTGCCAAGGCAGCCGCCCTCGGTCTTATTCTTTTGTTTCTGTCCCTCTCGGTATTTTACATCCAAAAAAAATGGATCGGCAAAAAGTCCTATGTTACCGTCACCGGCGTGGAGACTTCAGGCAATGTAACCCCGTTGCCTAAGTTTCTGCAGCGCAGTCTTACCCTATTTATTTCCTTCTGGTTCATCTTGGTGGGTATCGTGTATATCAGTATATTCCTGGGCGGGTTCGTGACACAATGGGGCGCTGATTACTCCCTAACGTTGTCGCACCACGTGGAGTTGTGGTCCAAAGGCTTATCGTCCGGGGCCTGGCCATCCTTTTTGCACTCCCTGTCCTACTCGGTTATAGCCGCCCCCCTGACGACGCTCGTGGGTGTGCTTATCGCGTATATTCTCACACGGAAACAATTTTTCGGTCGGGGCGTGATCGATTTCGGGACCGTGCTTATCTTCGCGGTTCCCGGCACCGTAATCGGTGTGGCTTATATCCTGGCATTTAACACGGCCCCTATAGAGTTGACGGGGACGGCCGTGATCCTGATTATCACCATGGCCATTCGGGCCATGCCCGTGGGTATTCGCGGCGGCATGTCCGCATTGAGCCAGATTTCCACCAGCCTGGAAGAGGCATCGATATTGCAGCGCGCAGGAAGTTTGAAAACCATTCGGTCCGTGCTCCTGCCCCTGTTGAAATCGACCATTGTTTCTTCTATGGCCTACAGTTTTATCCGGGCCATGACCACTGTCTCCGCAGTTATCTTCCTGGCCACGGCTGGAACGGATGTGGCCACGACCTATATCCTCTCGCGTGTCGAGAGCGGTGATACAGGCGTGGCAGTGGCTTACGGCTCCGTTCTCATCTTAACAATGTTGATTTTCACATTGCTGGTTCAACTCGTCACTGGACGCTCCAGAACCGACAAACAGGTAAAAATTATATGAGGCGGTCATGAGTGATTCATCCATTAAAATCGTTCTGAAAAATGTTTCCAAATACTTTGGTAAGGTTTGCGCCCTAAATGCCGTTGACATCGAATTTGCACCTGGTACCTTGACCACCTTGCTCGGCCCATCCGGTTGCGGTAAAACAACCCTGCTAAGGCTTGTTTCCGGGCTTGAGCCCGTTTCTTCAGGAGAAATCTGGTTCGGTGACGAAAACGTCACCGATCTGTCAGCGACCCGCCGCGACATCGGCATGGTGTTTCAGTCTTATGCGCTTTTTCCTCATATGAGCGTGGGACAGAATGTTGGCTATGGCCTGGGCGTTCTGAAGACAGCGCCGGATGAAACCCAAGAACGTGTACGGGAAGTGCTTGAAATGGTGGATATGGATGGCTATCAGAACCGCTATCCTGACGAACTTTCGGGTGGACAGCAGCAACGTGTGGCTGTGGCCCGTGCCATGGTGCTCCGCCCCAAGGTATTGTTGTTTGATGAACCCCTGAGCAACATCGATAGCAAGCTGCGCCGCAGTATGCGCGACGACATACGCCGGCTTCAGCAGGGATCGAAAATCACGTCCATATATGTCACTCACGATCAGGCTGAAGCACTAGCCGTTTCTGATGAAATCCTCATCATGCGCAAAGGCGCCATCGAACAACAAGGACCGCCGCAGTCACTTTACCATCACCCGGAGACGGCGTTTGTGGCCAACTTCATCGGTGAGTCAAATGTGGTGGATGCCGAGTTGCTGGGTGAGGGAAAAACGAGACAACTGGTTCTTGGCGATGCTGAGATCAACATTGCCCAGGGAAAGAAGACCACTCGGCAAAATGGCCCGGTGAAACTCTCACTTCGACCCGAAGTAATAGAAATTGCACCCAAAGAGGAAATCTCACCCCAGGCTCTTTCAGGTTTGATCGTTCAGAGCGCCTACATGGGGCCGGTCATCGAATACTCCATTGAAACCAAAGTCGGGATTTTATTCACCCGCGCCCCTGCCTATGCGGGGCAGTTTCAAAAAAAAGAAGAGGTGTGCGTTCGTATTCGCCCGGAAGAAATCATTATCATACCGAACGCGTAATTCGTTCTGGTCACAAAAGGGGCTCTCGATTCGAAACCTTCTCCTGATTTGGAAAAGCGACGCGTAGTTCTTCAATATCTGCTGCTTCAAGCGACCATCCAACGGCTCCGAGATTCTCCCTCAAGTTTCTCTCGCTCCTCATGGTGGAAAGAGTTACGACGTTATCTTGAGAAATCAGCCAGTTGATGACGATCTGGGCGGGTGTCCTGTTATACTTATCAGAAAATATTTTTATAATGTCTGGACTGTCCGCCGCAAGGACCCCCTTTTCAAGAGGACGCCAAGCCATAACGAAAATATCATTTTCCCGACAATAGTCTAATAGGCCGGAGATCTCTGGTTCGCGAAACACGAGGTTGTAGTGAACCTGATCCAAAACAATTGGGAAACCGAGATGCTGTTGCGCTTCGAGTAACGTGGCTACACTGAAGTTACTCACTCCAATCTCACGAATAAGGCCTTGTTCCCGTAGATCTCGCATTGCACGCATTGTTTCTTTGATCGGAATATTTGGGTTGGGTTTATGGATAAGGTACACATCTAAGTAATCAATTTGAAGCCGTTCTAGGGAGAGCTCTACCGACTGAAATACATCGCTATATCGAAGATTTTTCGGTGAAACTTTGGAAATTAACTGTAGTTCATGTCTAGAAAAGTTCTTGATGGCGCGGCCGATCAGTTGCTCAGTGAAGCCATCGGCATACATCTCGGCAGTGTCGATGCAAGTTATACCCGCATGAATCCCGGATCGAATGGATTCAACGGCTAAGTCCTCATCACATTCAGGATCACGTGTTGCTCCACCGCCGATCATCCATGTACCCATCGATAGCACGGGAAGGGTAAAGCCATTCAAAAGCTCTTTTCTAGGTATTTTCATTTTTGTTGCCCTATAGAAAACCATGAAAAGAAAGAACATTGTCGTGATAGCCGAAAAAAAGGAGTAGGTCAAGAATACCGGACAAAAATTGAAATAGAGCTCCCTTCTGACCCTTATGCTAAATCAATATTTTCATGCTGCTTGGGGTTATTTGAGGTTAGGGTTTGGCCCCATTCAGTTGTTCAGTTTTGAAAACGAGATCTGCGGCCGAGCACTACGACCACTATTTCACAGTGGCAGGAATGGTTTCTAAGCAGTAGGATAGAGCCAATAGTTTTCTATCATTCAGTTTGTAATAGAAAAAAACACTATTTTGACTTCCAGAGGAAGCCTATGAAAACTGGACTCGCTGAAAATGGGTGATTACATCAAGCCCGGTGATACCTCTAAACAAAAGATTATATAACAATATCTTTGAAACCACTGTGCATAAAGCTGCATAGAAAATTAGGATTAATCTTGACCTCTATGTAACGGCATGTCCAAAGAGATTACTTCCTGTAATCATGTTATCTGATCATTATTATTAAGCGGAATTATATACAAATCCGATAAAAACATTGAGCGCGTTTATACCCGATTGATAATGGCCGCCATATACCCCGCCCCGAAGCCGTTGTCGATATTGACTACAGCCACATTGGAGCTGCAGCTGTTCAACATGGCAAACAACGCTGTCAGGCCTCCGAGGTTTGTGCCGTAGCCGATACTGGTGGGTACCGCGATTACCGGCCGGCGCACCATCCCAGCCACCACGCTTGGAAGTGCTCCCTCCATGCCTGCAACCACAATGAGGACGGCAGCCTTTTGAATGAGATCCTGGTGGGCGAAAAGGCGGTGGATACCGGCCACACCTACATCGTAAAGCGCATCGACGCTGTTTCCCATGGCTTTAGCTGTCAGATAGGCTTCTCTGGCCACAGGGATATCAGATGTCCCTGCAGATATGACCAATATGCCACCCTTGGCATCGGGTGAAGATTTTTGTTTTCCCAAAAGAATCATTCCGGCTTCAGGATCATATACCGCCTCCGTAAAAGTAGAGACGATTTTCTCCGCTTTTTCAGCATCGACCCGGGTGACCAAGATTATGGATTCCTGGGGAATCATCTTTTCCATGATACCGATAATCTGTGGGGCTGTTTTTCCCAAGCCGAAAATAACTTCCGGAAAACCTTTACGAAGGGATCGGTGGTGATCGATATGCGCAAAATCAATATCTTCGTAAGGAAGTTTCTTGATTAAATCAGATGCTACTTCGATGGAAGTCTTCCCAGCGGCAACGGCATGTAACAGCTGATTGAGTCTTTCCTGGTCCATTTTAGGGTGCCTCTTTTTATGGTCTTTTTTATTCTATTATTAGAAACCTGGTCCTCTGGGCCAGGATTCTTTACTGTGAAAAGCCGTGCTTTTCAATTCTATCGGCGGTGGTAACATAGAAATATCAAAACGCAAAATTCGAATATTCGTATCTAATTGATAGGCGGCAACATCGCATCAGATTAAATCGTGCAACGAATAAATTATTCGATAGTCTGCTCGACGATACCACCCGATTCAGTGGCAGCGGGTTTGGGCTCCTGATTGTTTTCGGATTTGTCGGTGGCAGGTTCCAGGGTGTCATTTTCAGACTCCGGCTTTTGCGAAACCGGCGCTGGCGGCTGTGGAGCGGGCGTAACGCCGGATGAACCGTGATTTTTTTTCTGAAGATCCTTGATTTCTTTCCGAATAGACTGAATTTCTTTTTCCAATAGGGATGTTTTATCTAAAAGCGCTTGCCGGTAACCGATCTCCTTGAGCTTGAGTGTCAGTTCGAGATCGTCCTTGTTGATGGCATTTTCACTGAGTATCTCAATTTCTTTTCTGATGGTATCCATCCTGGTATCGATCTCAACCATACTGTCGGACAGCAACTTTATGTCTGATGATATTTGGTTGTAATTCTGAATGATCTGGTCATCCACCGAAGCGAGTGCTTCAAAATCAGACTTTAAATCCTGTGGAATACGGGCAAGCTTATCCGTGAGTGCTTTGTTCACACGCGTCAGTTCAGCCCGATTTATTGTCGAATCGGATATCTGGGTCATCGATTCCTGAAGCTTTGTTATCCTGGATTTTAGAAATGCAGCTGATTTTTCCAGTTCCGGAAATTTTTTTGCCTGGATATCTTTTATTTTTGCCTGTTCGAGTGAAAGGGAGGAGAATTTCGATTCAAGATCCTTGGAAAGCTTTTGTACACCGATGGCCCCGGTGTCATGAGTCTGCGTGACCCTGTCTTTGATGTCGAGATAGGCGATAACCAGAATGATCCCGATCATGCAAGGAATGAGAATGGTCAGAAGGGTTACACGTTGGCCAAGTTTTTCAATTTTGAGTTCCCGAAGTTCATCCTGGAGAATGGCCTCAGGTTCATCCTCATCCGCGCTGAATTGAAATCTGGAATTTTCATTTTCATCGATCATTGTTTATTCCCATTCTATGGTGCTCGGGGGCTTTGAACTGATGTCGTACACGACCCGATTCACGCCCCGAACCTCATTGATAATCCGATTGGATATTTTGCCCAGAAATGCATGGGGCAATTTGGCCCAATCTGCTGTCATGGCATCCTTGCTGGTAACTGCGCGAATTGCGACAATATGTTCATAGGTCCGGCTGTCTCCCATGATTCCGACGCTTTTCAAGGGTAATAGTATCGCAAAGGATTGCCACAATCTTTTATAATAGCCCCCGTTCCGTATTTCTTCAAGCAATACAGAATCCACCTCTCTTAGAATGGCAAGCCGTTGTCTTGTTATCTCGCCGATGATCCGGATAGCGAGACCCGGACCCGGGAAAGGCTGGCGCCAGACGAGGTCATCCGGGAGTCCGATTGTCTTGCCCAGAGCCCTGACTTCATCCTTAAAAAGATATTTTAGTGGTTCCACGAGTTTGAGCTTCATCTTTTTAGGGAGGCCGCCCACGTTATGATGGGATTTGATGACCGCTGTGGGCCCGCCAAAGGCGGACACGGACTCAATCACATCCGGATAGAGCGTACCTTGAGCCAGGAATTCAGCTCCTTTTATTTTTGTTGCCTCTGATTCGAATACTTCCATGAAAACTCTGCCGATTATTTTTCTCTTTTTTTCCGGGTCGGAGACCCGGGCGAGGGCGTTTAAAAATTTTGTTTTAGCCTTCACAAATTTAATATTAATCTTTAAGTGCTGTTTAAGACGCTGTTTGAGCTGTGATGCTTCGTTTTTTCGCAGAAGTCCGTTGTCTACAAATATGCAGGTCAGTTGTTTACCAACTGCCTTGTGGATCAAAAGGGCTGTCACGGAGGAATCGACCCCGCCGCTCAACCCAAGGATAACTTTTTGATCGGCGATCTGTTCTCTGATTTCAGCTATTGATGATTTTGCAAAGGATTTCATGGTCCATGACCGTCGGCAACCACACACATCAAACAGAAAATGTTGAATCATCCACTTGCCTTTGGGTGTATGTTCAACTTCCGGATGAAACTGGAGGCCATAAAGTCGCTTGCGATAATTTTGGGCTGCGGCAATGGGCGTGTTGCTGGTGGTGGCCGTAATGACAAACCCTTTGGGCAGCTTCTGAATCGAGTCCCCATGACTCATCCAAGTTTGGGTCTTGCGGTCCATGTTTTTAAAAAGCCCTGTCTGCTTTTTGATTGATAGCTCAGCAAAGCCATATTCCCTTTTTCGGGCGCTTTTAACGACTCCGCCAAGGGCATCCACCATGAACTGCATGCCGTAACAGATACCCAGTACGGGGATTTTGAGGTTGAAAATATCCGTATCAATACGGGGGCTGTTTTTTTCATAGATACTGGAAGGACCACCGGATAGAATGATGCCTTCAGGTTTCATGGATCTGATATCCTTGATGGCAATCCGGGGGGATTCAATCTGACAGTAAACATGACACTCCCTGACCCGGCGCGCTATCAGCTGATTGAACTGTGATCCAAAATCGATAATCAGTATCATGGGGTTTCCCTTTTCTAGGTTTGCGAAATCATGGTGAATATGTTAGAGACGGCTAAAAAAGTCAACTATTTTTAGAATATTCAGGTGTAAGCATAAGCAGTGAGCTGCTTAACAGCTGCTGCCCGCAGCTTATGGCTTATCAAAAGATAGAGAGGTGATTCATGTTGGAAAGCGGTGATTTGAGAAAGGGTTTGAAACTCGAAATAGATGGAGAACCCTTTATGATTGTCCAGTTCGAATTTGTAAAACCCGGTAAAGGACAGGCCTTGTATAAATGCAAATTAAAAAACCTGCTGACCGGTGTTCAATTTGACCGGACATTTCGATCGGGGGAAAAATTCAACGAGGCCAGCCTTGAAGAGCATGAAATGGAGTACCTCTATTTCGATGGTGACAGCTACTGCTTCATGAATACATCCACATATGAACAGGAGTTTATGAATTCGGAACAGATCGGGGACGCAAAGTACTTTTTAAAGGAAAACACAACCGTCAACATGCTGTTCTATGACATGCGTCCCATTGACCTGACATTACCGAATTTTGTCATGCTGACAATTACCCAGGCCGACCCCTGGGCAAAGGGGGATACGGCTTCCGGTGATTCAAAACCTGCGACTGTGGAAACGGATTATGTGCTTCAGGTGCCGCCATTTGTCGAAGAAGGGGAGACCATCAAGATCGATACCAGAACAGGACAATATGTGGAGAGGGTGAAGCAATAAGCTGTAAGCATTAAGCTATAAGCCATAAGTCTGTTGACGGTGAATAGCTTAATGCTTACAGCTTACTGCTTATCGCTCAGGGTTCATCCCTATACCGGTTTTGAATAGATCTAAGAACATTGAGTCTGGAGAAGAATATTTCAATCAGTTCAGGATCGAACTGGGCACCGGCTTCTTTTTCAATGGTTTTGAGAACGTCTTGTTCATCCCAGGCTTCTTTGTATACCCGTTTGGAGGATAGGGCATCGTACACATCTGCCAAAGCGACAATCCTTCCAAAGATGGGGATTTCAATTCCTTTTTTCCCCATGGGTTTCCCTTCAGGGCTTATAAACCCAGCCATAGCTTTTCCTGTCTCCACATCAATATGACCCGGGTATCCACATCCATCCCAGCGTTCATGGTGGTTCAAGGCAACATCAAAAGCAGCCTCATCAAAATCTGATCGGGCGTTGAGAAATAACCGGGCGCCCAGGAACGTATGCTGTTTCATGGTTTCAAATTCTTTCCCATTTAAACGACCTGGTTTCTTGAGAATAACATCGGAAATGGCAATCTTTCCTACATCGTGCAGCATGGCGGCCATACGGAGGCTGTCACGGTTCCGGTCGAGCTCTTCCTTGGGCAGATTGTGTCTTTTCGCCCACTGCTCGTAAATCTCTGTGGAATAACCACCCACGCGGTTGACATGTGCTCCGGTCTCCATTGGGTCTCGCATTTCAGACATGCGAATCATACGAAGCAAAATGGATCGTGTCATCTGGGCGCGTTCGAGAGCCACAGCAGCTGTACTGGCAAAGTGGAGCATGAGTTTTTCATCGCTGTCCGTAAAGGGGATAATTTTTTTGTTTTCATCTTGTGCGTTGATAATCTGCAGAATGCCGAGGATATCCTCCCGGCGTGTTTTCAACGGAACGGTGATGACAGACCTGGATTGATAACCCGATTCTTCATCAAATTGTTTTCCAAAATGGTAAGGCGCTGTCGGTTCAATGGCATAAACATTCGGGATATTGAGAAGCTGACCCGTGGTGGCCACGTATCCAGACATGCTTTCTCTGTTTATGGGTAGCGTAAAGGTGGTGTAAATGAGTTTCTCACCTGCAGGGAGGCGTTCCTGCAAGGTGTCGTTCTGGGTATAGGTGAATTGAAGTGTGTCCTTATCTTTATTCCTGATATAGATCGATCCTGCATCTGCGTTTACAAAACTTCTGGCGCATTCCAAAACGCGTTCCATCAGAATATCCAGGTCACGCACCTGATTCAGTTCAATTCCGAGGTAGGTCAGTTTATCAAGCTTCTCTTTTTCAGTTAGCATGTGCCATCCCCTCAATCATTATCCGCAACCCATGCCTGTACGTGACCATGAGTAAGTTTAAGGCATGGTGCTGGAAGAGTCCGTTCAAGGTGTCAAGAGAGCGTTTTTTTGACAAGATACTTGCTGATTCGGTTGCCATCCTTTTTTTCGACGGTAATAGTATAGGCACCAATGGTAAACTCCTCTTTTTCTTTGGGTATTTTACCGATGGTGTCCAGTACGTATCCAGAAAAGGTATCGTAGGCCACGGTGTCTGGGATGTTCATTCCGGTTGCTTCGTTGACATCTTCGATGTCTGATTTCCCAAGAATGATCCATACACCTTTTTTCAAAGGAATAATGTGCTTTTCATTCTTGTCGGTTTCGTCTTCAATTTCCCCAACGATTTCTTCCAGCGCATCTTCCAGTGTAATCAAACCGGACACACCACCGTGTTCATCTACAATGATGGCCATGTGATTTTTTGTCTTCTTAAATTGATGGAGCAGGGTGTCCAGTTTTTTGTTCTCCGGTATAAAATAGGGCGTCCGCATGATTTTTCGAACATCCATCTGTGGCTCACAATTGGCCATGTGCATGAAAAGATCTTTGATATTC